>MGUT01000023.1:1618-3455 GCA_001800095.1 Elusimicrobia bacterium RIFCSPLOWO2_01_FULL_64_13
TTCGACGGGTTGTATTTGACGCCGTCGTAGCGGTTGATCGTGACGATCTCCCTCACCTCGGCCGTCTCGTCAATCAGGGCATGGACAAGGTCCAGCTTCTGCTCCGTGGCAAGAGAGTCCCAGTGGATGCTATTTTCACCCCCACCCTGGCCCTCCCCCATCAAGGGGGAGGGAAGACCATGCACGAAGAAATCGTCGCCCTCGAAGCTGGTCTCCGTGAAGGCCGAGGCCTGGTCAAAGGAATTGTACGTGAAACCCGAGCGGAAAAGATGAGTCACCTTGTCCAGAGCGTTGCCGGCGGCGTCCTCGCCTGTCTCGTGGACGCGGGTGTCGTAAACGGCCTGGTTGCGGGTGTCCCCGAGGTAGGAGACTTGGACCTCCGAGACCGTTTTCTTCTCCGGCGCCGCCGTGCCGTAGGTGGTCTCGGTCCAGCGGACGGGACGCGTCCTCTCGTCATAAACCGTGCCGGTCTTGCGCGTGACCGTGGCCGTGTAATCGAAGGGATGGAGCTTGGCGTAGGCGGAGTCCGCTCCCGTCACGGAGGATCCCGCGAGCTTTCCCGCCACGGCGGCCTTTAAGGAAGAGACTGCCTGCGCCATGCCGGAGACGATCGTTTCGGCGCTTGCCGTCAAGGTTTGGACGGCCGAGGCCGCCTGGCCGGGCAGGGCCGCCAGCCCGTCCAGAAGGCCGTTGAGCGCCGCGGTCTCTGGCTCCAGGAGGCCCGCGACGTTCGCGGCCAGCCAGGACTTCACCGAGGCCGTGGCTGTAGCCGCGAAGGAAAGGAGGGAGGCGATGCCCAGCGCGGAAAAGAGCGGCGGGGCCGGGGAGGAGCCGTCCGCGACGGCTTCGAGCCAGCCGGAGAAGCGGCGGACGGAGGCCGCGACCAGCTCTTCGTCGGCCGCGACCGTGAGACTGTCCAGGACGCGGCCGTCGGCGTCGTAGGAAATGCCGTCCACGACGGTCTGGGAGGGCTTCTGGTCCGCCTGGGAGCCGATGAAAAGCTCCCGGTAGCCCGCCAGCATCCCCGCCGGATGAGCTGGGTCCGCCTGCTGGTCCCCCGGGGCGTAATAGAGCATGTCCGACCGGACGGTCCGCGAGACGGCTTCCTGGGTCCCCTCGCCGGTCTCCTTCCTGGTGGAGACCTCGTCGTAGTAGCCCGCCAGGCGGCTGTCGCCGTCATAAGAAGCATGGCTCCATTCCCGCGTCTCCGTGGTGGTCTCGGAACCGTCGCCCGCCCGGCGGACGGTGGCGCTCAAGTAATGCCCTTGCCGCCCCTGGTCGTCGTAGGAGTCCTCGAAACCCGCGCTCCAGACGGTCTCGAACGTATGGGTTTGAGCCCCGTTTTCCCTCTCCTCGCCCGTTTCCTTGTAGCCCAGGAGCCGCCCGAAGCCGTCGTAAGACGCCGCCGTCCAGTCGCTCAATGTGGTCTTGCCGAAGGCCTCTGTCTCGGCATGGTAGGATCGTATCCTTTCTTTCTCGTCGTAGGCGGCGCCGCCCCAGATCTTGGAGTAGTTCCCCTGCTGGGCGGACCAGCCGGTCTCCAGATAGGAGGCCGTCTGTCCCAGGGCGTTGTAGTCTATCGCCGACTGGGCCTTTTCATATCGGCCGTTGTCGGTCCAGCCGGATTCCGTCCAGGAATGCAGGCGTCCCAGGACGTCGTACGCGGCCTGGCCCCAATCTTTGCGCGCGTATTGGCCGCTCATGATCCCTTCGTCATGATAGCCGGTCACAAACCCATTGGCGTCATAGGCGATCCCGGAACGCTCGAATCGGGTGGGGCCGTTACCTTGAGACGTCCCCTCCTGCCTGAACCCCGTCGCGCGGCCGGCGTCGTCCA
>MGUT01000023.1:3461-7433 GCA_001800095.1 Elusimicrobia bacterium RIFCSPLOWO2_01_FULL_64_13
GGTAGGAAAGCAGGTGGCCGAAATCGTCGTACCGCATCCGGCCGCGCGAGAGGGAAGATTCGGAGTCCAGGACGACGGAGCCGTCCAGAGCGGAGGCCTTGCGGAGGGTCCGCTCATCGAACGTGGCCAGGAGCCCCTTGTCATCGTAAACCGCGTCTTCCCAAATTTTAGAGAAGGTTTCCGTGAAGATCGGGGAAGACCCCTCACCCCCGCCCTCTCCCGCAAGGGGAGAGGGTGCGTAAGCGGGATCGTAATACCTGATTTGTCCTGTTTCCACGTAATGGGCCAGGCGGCCCAGGGAATCATACGCGTCCGAAAAATCCGCGCTCCAGGCCTTGACGCTCGTCTCGTCCTGGATCCCCGGGACCTTGCCGGCCTCAAGCTCCTGATATCCGATCAACTGTCCCAAGCCGTTATAGGCGGCGTCTTTCCATTCCCTGTCCGTGGTCCTGCTCCCGCCCGCGACGTCCCCGCCGAAGCTCCTCACAAGGACCTCGCGGTAGTGCTTCTGCCGTCCCGAAACGTCGTAAGCGTCGTCGAAGTCCGCGTTCCAGGTCTTGACGTAATGGCCCGTCTCCAGCCCGGTCCCGGACTCTTGGTATCCCGCGAGCCGGCCCAGGCCGTTGTAGCGGGCGTCCGTCCAGATCTTGGAATAATCCCCCGCGTTCCGGCTGGTCCCTTGTTCCTGGTAGGAGAGCTTGCGCTCCTGGCCGTCGTACCTGGCCTGGCTCGCGGCCCGGCTGAAGGTCCCCAGGGGTCCCGCGCCGGTTTCCGTCCAGGCCGTGAGCTGGCCGAAGCCGTTGTATCCTTGGGCCAGCCAATCCAGGGTCGTCGCGCCGGCCTCGGCCCGGGCCTCATCGTGATAGGAAAGCATCCGTCCGGCGGCGTCGTAGGCGATGCCGGAGCGCGCCTGCGTCGTCTCGATCTGCAATTTTCCTCCCCCGTCTTGAACCGTGTGATCAACGTAGGCAACAATCCTTCCCGACTGGTCATACTGAACGGCATCGCGGGAGAGGGTCGTGGCCAGGTCCGGGGTTTCCGAGGCCGTGATCTTCTGGACGAAGGCCGTCTGCCTGCCCAGGGAATCATAAGCGGCGGAGATCTGCTCATTGACCGTGGTCTGGTCCAGTCCGCCGTCCTCCGAGGCCTGCCGCGTGGTCTCCTTTTTGGCCAGGACCTGTCCCAGGCCGTTGGTGGCGATCCCCTCGGTCAGGACGGTCCTGGTCAAGTCCGGCGACTCCGAGGAAACGAAGCTGTCCAGACTTCCGGTCACCCGTCCCAGGGAATCGTATTCCGTTCGTGAGCGGGTTTGATCGCTCGCGGCGTCGATCGCGGAGCCGTCCTCAAGCAGGCCCTTCTTTTCCTCATGGAGCTTGAAACCTTTCTGAAGGTCTCCCTCATAGGCGAGCTCCCTCCATTGCCGGGTCACGGTGACGCCGGGTTTGTCGGAGGCCGCGACCTCGACGTCCTCCGCCGACTTGAGCCCGTTCAAGCCGTAGGCGACGGCGCTGTGATCGGAAACCGTGGTGACCCCGGCGCGTGAAGCGGTTTCGCGGTAAGCGGCGAGCTGGCCCAGGCCGTTGTATGTCCCTCCCGACCATTCCAGGGTCTCTTCCCCGTCCGGGCCCGCGCTGTCCTGGCGGTAGGAAAGGAGCTGTCCCTTGCCGTTGTAGAGGGCGTCCCGGTATTGGAGCGTGGTCGTGACGTCGAACAGGGCGGGGTTCGCGGCGTCCCGCCTGCGCGTCGTCTGCCGGTAGGACCCGACCTGCCCGTCGGCGTTGATCCGCCCGTTCCAGGCGACCGTCTCCACGACGCCGGGAAAGTCCGTGGATTCCGTGGTCTGGCCGTATTGGACCAGCCGGCCGCCCTGGTCGTAGGCCTGGCCTTCGCGCAGGATTTCGGTCGTGACGTCCAGGACCGACTCTTCCGGAACGGGGTCCAGGGTCCGCTTGCGGCTCGTTTCCCTGTAGCCCGTCACCTGCCCCAGGGCGTCATAGTCCGTCTGCTCCCTCTGAACGGTGCGAAGGAGGTTCAGGGTCGGATTGGATTCCGTTTCCGTATAGGACCCGATTTGACGCAGGGAAACGTATTGGATGTCCGAGCGGGATGTCACGGTCCGGACGTCCAAAACACCCGTGGCCGAGCGGACCGTCTCTTCCCTGCTTTGGGTCAACTGACCCAGGGCGTTGAACTGCGCGCCGGAATATTTGACCGTGGTCCGGACTTCGGGGGCGTCCGCTGAAATGACCAGGTCCGTGTAGCCGGCCTGGCGGCCGTGATCGTCATAAAGGACTTCCGAACGGGAGGTCGTGGTCACGACGTCGAGCGTTTCTCCGCGCTTGCGCAGGATTTCCTCGTAGCCCGCGATTTGCCCCAGAGAGTTATAACTCGCCGTCCATTCCCTCTCCTGGATTTGCGCGTCCCCGGCGCCCTGCAGGGTCTTGACGCTCTTTTCCTGGGACACCTTCCCCGGCGCCAGGTAAGAGCGCGAGAGGATCCTTTCATCCGTGATCCTGTCCAGGGTCAGGCCGCCGTCCGAAACGCTCTTTTCCTCGCGCACCTCGCGCGAAGCCGCGAGCATCCCGCCGGGGGAGTATCGGGCTTCGGAGAAATCGATCCGGACGGAAAGGCCGGGGGTCTCGGACGAGAGGAGGTCCTCCCGGTAGGAGGAAACCAGGCCGAAACCGTCGTAAACGATGGAACCGCGCTCGGCGGTCTCCGAGACCAGGACGTCGTCCCCCTGCTTGGTGTCGGTCCGCCTGGAGTAGCCCGAGGCCTGGCCCTGGGCGTTGAACCCGGAGGCCGTCCACAGGGTTTCGACGGCCAGGTCCGGGCTGTCGGAGCCGTTGGAAATCTCGAGGGTCTCGGCCGCGTTGCCCAGGTCGTCATAAACCGTGTGGGCGCGCAAGAGGGTCTGGACCAGGTCCAGGCCGGCCCCCTTGTTTTCGGTGGTCTGCCGGTAGGTCAGGAGCCGCCCGGAGGCATCGTAAATCCCATCGGTCCACAGGACGGTTGAAACCGCGTCCGGGCCGTCGGAAGAAACCCTGGACTCCTCGTAACCGGTCGCCTGGCCCAGGGAATTGTATTGCGTATCCGTCCGATGCGTCCATTGGGTGAATTCATGACCGGGGGCGCTCGTCACGAGCGCCTCGTCGTATCCGGTCTTTTGGGAAGATCCGTTGTAGGCCGTCCCCCTTACCGTCCTGTCCTGAACGGAGCCATCGGAGGAGGCGAGGGTCTCAAGGTAGCCGGAGAGGTTGCCGCCTGAATAGTCCGTGGAGGTCCTGGTCACGGTCACAGTTTCGTCCGGCTTCCGGGAATCGGTCTGGATCTCCGAGTAGCCGTAGAGGCGCCCGGTAGAGTCGTAGAGGATGGCGGAGCGGTTCGACGTCGAGGCCGCGTCCAGCCTGCCGTCCTCGGAATAGCGGCGGGTGGATTCCACCGAAGCGGTCAATTGTCCCAGGCCGTTGTAGGCGCGGCCGCCGACCGTGGTTTCCGTGATGAGCGCGGAGTTCCCGGTGGTCGTTGCCTTTTCCTTAAAAGCGGTCTGCCGATTCTGGTCGTCGTAGACAAAGCCGTCCCTTTGGGTTTGGACGGCGACGTCCAAAAGCCGGTTCCCGCCGTCGAAGCGCCTGGAGCTTTCCTGTTCCGCCGTGACGCGCCCGGCGGCGTCGAAAGTCCCGGACCAGACGGTCCGGACCGTGACGTCCGGCTCGTCGTCCGAAACACGGGTTTCGTCGTAATGAGCGAGGTTGCCGGACGCATCATAGGCCATGGCGCCGCGGGCGGCCCGGCTGGTGACCCGCCCTCCCGAATCCGTGGAGTCCGTGACGGTTTCGGAATAGCCCGTGAGCCGGCCGAACTCGTTGTACGTGGATTGGGAGCGGACGGTTTCTTTTTGGGTCCCGGAGGTCAGGTCGTTGAGGACGTCGTCGTATCCGTCCAACCGGTCGAAATGGGAATAGGCCAGGT
>MGUT01000023.1:7459-8019 GCA_001800095.1 Elusimicrobia bacterium RIFCSPLOWO2_01_FULL_64_13
CGGCGGAGTTCTTCTTCAAAGCCCTGGAGCCGGCCCAGGGCGTCGTATCCCGACGCCCGCCAGGAAGTTTCCACGGTCGCGCCGGGTGAAGCGGAGTCCGAGGAACTTTCTTGATACGACAAGGTTTGCCCGTTGGAATCGTAGCTTGTTTCAGAGCGGACGGTGGTATGGGTGGAATCCATCCCCAGCCCCGTCTTATGCAGGATCTCCGTGAACCCCCGGACTTGGGAAGCTTCGTTGTAGCCGGAGGCCGTCCAGGTCTTTTCCGTCACGACGCCGCCCCTCGTCTCTTTTGAGTTCTCCGAAAGGACCTGCCCGAGCTGATTGTAGGAGCGGGAGACCAGTTGCAGGCCGGAACCGTCCGTTCCCGTCTCCGTCCGTTGCTCGCTGTTCGCGGCCAGTTGGCCGTAATCGTTGTAGGCCGTGGCGAGCCGCTCCACGGTGACCGTCCGGCCGGGCGCGTCGCTCGAGGATTGGGTCTCCTCGTAGGCCTCGACGCGGCCGAAGGCGTCGTAGGACCCGGCCGTCCGGACGGCCGTCTCTCTTTTAAGGAAGGTGTC
>MGUT01000023.1:8029-11965 GCA_001800095.1 Elusimicrobia bacterium RIFCSPLOWO2_01_FULL_64_13
CCCCTCCGCCACTTTTCCTGGACTTGCGTGAACGACTCGACCCGGCCCGACCCGTCGAAGCCGTCCGCGTTCCAGAAAATCTTCGAGACCAGGTCCGGAGAATCGCCCGAAGAGCACTCCTCCCCATAGGAAACCAGGCGTCCCAGGCCGTCGTAGGCCATGTCCTTGCGATGGGTTTTTCTCTCCAGGCTCAACCCCTGGGCGGTCTGGAGGGTGGTCTCCATGGTTTCCGTCTGCTGTCCCAAAACGTCGTACGACCCCTGCCACTCGGCCGTAAAGGACGAACCCGATCCGTCCGTGGAGCTTTCTTTATAAGAGACCATGCGGCCCAGGCCGTCGTAGCGGATGGCGTCTCTCCGGCGCGTGGAGGTTTGGTCAAGCTTTGAAGGATCGTCCTGGTCATATTGGCGGCGGGTCTCGGCGAAGGAAATCAACTGGTTCTGCTCGTTGTACTTCCCCTGCCAATCCAGGCGCTCGGCCGCCTTGGACCGGCCGTTGTCCGTGTTTTCCTCACGGTAGCCGATTTCCCGGCCCAAAGCGTCGTACAGGATATCGGAGCGGGAAACGGTCTGGATCCTTGTCCCCGTCTTGTCCGTCCTTACGAAGGAAGCGACGCGGCCCAAGGCGTCCGCCCGGGCTTCCCAATGGGTTTGGGTGGCGCCGTCCGGGCCGGCCGAGGAGGCGCGGGTCTCGTCGTAGCCGACAAGAACGCGGGCCCGGTTGTAAGTCCGGTTGGCCGACTCGACGTTCTGGACCGCGTCCAGGACCTGCGACCCGGAAACGCCGGTGGTTTCGGTCCGCTCCGTCAGGCTTTGGACGAGCCCCGCGCTGTTGTAGGCCGTCGCGGTCCGGCGCGTGACGGCGGTCTTGTCCTCGGTGGTCCGCCCGAAGATATCCCGGGCGGTCCGGCGCTCGGTCTGGACGAAAGCGTCCAGAGTGCCGTCGTCATGGTACGTCATGTCCCGGTTTTTCCGGTTGGCGAGGATCCCGGGGGCGTCCGATCGGGCCGCGTTCTCCTCAAACGACACCTCCAGGCCGCGGCCGTCATAAGCCGTGGAGAGACGTTCTCTGGCCGCCGTGAGGTTCAATTCGCCGGCGCCGGGATCCCCCTTGGACGCGGTTCTTTCTACGTAGGAAAAGAGCCGGCCCTGGTCGTCGTACGTCCCGTTGGACCAGACCGTCTCGTGGTTCAGGGCGGGGTTGTCCGAGGAGCTCTCCGTCCGCCTGTAATAGGTTCTCTGGCCCAGGCCGTTGTACAGAACGTGCCCGGTTTTCCTTTGGGTCGCGACGCGGTGGATCTCCCGGCCCGCGTCGTCCCGGGCCGCGGCCGTCACCGTCTCTTCGCGCCCGGTTTCCTGGTCGAGGGAATCGTAGACGATGCCCTTGGCTTCCGTGGTCACGCCGTATCCATCGCCGTCCGCGACCGTTTCCCGGTATCGGGCCAGGCGGCCGTAGCCGTCGTAGGCCATCCCGCTTCTTTCCAGTTTGCGGGTCCCGGGAATCCCCGTGCCCGTGGTCTCCTCGCGGTATCCCGTGATATCCTTGCGAGCGTCGTAGAGGATGCCGGTCCTGCGGCTGTCCAGGGCCTTCAGGACCGTCGCGCCGTCCTTCTCCACGGTGACCTCATGATAGGAGGAAAGCCGCCCGTGGAGATCATACGCCATCTCCGAGCGGGCGAGGCTCGTCACGACGGACGGCCGGTCGGATGAGGAGACTTCTTCTTTGTAGGAGACGACGCGGCCGTTGGGGTCGTAGAGGATGCCGGCGCGGTGACGGACCTCCGATTTGCGCAGAGTTCCTCCCGCCGTGTCCGCGGTCTCCCTGTAGCTTTCCAGCCGGCCCTGGCCGTCGAAGACGGCCTGGTCCCGCACGACCTTCGTCGTCACGTCCAGCTTCACCACGAGCACCGTGGCCTTTCCCGGCGCCAGGGAGAGCGTGATGGCGCCGCCGGGGAGGGTTTTCGTGACGGACAGCCCGTTCAGGAGGTCCGACTTTTCTTCCGTGGAGAGGTCGTCCCAATCCATCTCATGGCCGGCGAAAAGCAACGTGGACCCGGCTAGCATGGCGCCGTCCGGGTCCACGAGGTCCGCGAGCGACCGGGTGATCTTCCCCGACCGGCGCGTGGTGTCCTCCTGGGCGGCGACGGCCCCCAGGGAATCGTAGGCGATGCCGCGGAGGTTCCGGGTGGTCAGGAGGCCGGAGGTCCTGGAGTCTTTGACGGCTTCATCGTAGCTCAAGGCCTGGCCGAAAGCGTTGTAGGCGATGGCCGCGCGGTCGTCCGTGACGGTGTAGTCCGGCGTCAGGGGGTCAGAACCGCGGTACGTGGTCTCGGTCCGGTCGGACGAAACCATCCCCGCGCCGTTGAAGCCCAAAGCGCGCCACCCGGTGAGCCGGCTTCTTTCCTGCTCCGGGAACTCCGCGGTCTCCTGATAGGCGTTCAGGCGGCCCAGGGCGTCGTATCCCGCGCTCAAGCGCTCGGTCACCTGCAGCCCGTCGGAAAGGCTCGAGGCGATCTGCCTGTAGCTGATGGCCTGCCTGATCCCGTTGTAGAGGATGCCGAGGAGGGTCTTATCGGACACCGAGCCCTGGAGGTCCGTGGATCTCTCGCGGTAGCCCAGGACCTCGCCCTGGGCCCCATAGAGGGTCCGCGAACGCTCGTTCACGACGGTCCCTCCGGAGAGGGCTTCGTCCGCGATGGAATCCGTGTAGCCCGTGATCTGGCCGGAAATGTTTCTGACGATGCCGCCGCGCCGGGTGACCACCGTGTGGTCCAGGCCCGGGGCGATCCTCCGCAGGGTCTGCGTTTCCGCGAAGGGAGCGATCCGCGTCACCGCGAGGATTTCCTCGGAGTCCAGGGTTTCTCCCGAGGGGCCCGTTCCCGAAGTCACGGTGTCCTGGGTATAAGCGGTCAGGTCCCCGTCTTTCATGACCGCGTCCCGGACCGTCTGGACGACCCGGGCGTTCACGAAGTTCCCCCGGCGATCCAACCCTTGCGTCGCGGTCTCATCCCGGCCTTGCGTGAGCCGGCCCTGTTTGTCATAGGCCCGGCCCGAGACCGTGCGGAGGATGGTCAGGTCCGGATCGCCCGCGTTGATCGTTGTTTCCTTCAGGTCCGTGACCCTGCCCCGGGGGTCATAGGCGGTTTCACCGCGCAGGGTCTGGGACAAGGCCCCGTCCGGGCCCATGGACTCGGACAAGTAGGAGACCTTGCGGCCATGGGCGTCGTAGAGCGCGTCCCGTTCGCCGTAAACCGATTCCCGGCCGGAGGGGGATACGCTCCTGTCCGTAAATCCTGAAAGCCTGCCGTGGGAGTCGAAGCCCCCCGCGGTCCACTGGTGGGTCTGGACGGGCGAAAGATCCGGTCCGTCGGTCCGGGCGAACCAGCTCTCGTCAAAGGAGGTCAGGCGGCCGTAGGGATCATACAGGCCGTTTTCCCAGACGCGGAGGACCCGCGAACCGGAAGGGTCGGTGAGGGTCTCCTCGAAAGAAAAGAGGTCGCCGTAAGGATCGTAGGTCCCGTTCCGCCAGGAGCGGCGGCTGGTCTGGCCGTAAACGTCGGTCACGTCCTCCTCATAAGCCAGGACCTGGCCGGCGATATTATACCCTTGCGCCGAGGGATCCAGCGCGGGGAGCCCGGACCTCCAGACCTTGACGGTCTCGTTGCCGTCGGCGTCGGTAAGTTTCTCTTCGTAGGCCGCGATCCGGTCCGCGAAATCGTAGGACCGGGCCTCCCAGATTTTTTTCTCGGAGTTGCCCAAGGCGTCGGTATGGGTTTCAGAATAGGTCTGGAGCCTGCCGTTCACATCGTAGGCGGCCTGCCAGACCCTGCGGGAGGCGTTCCCCAGCGCGTCCGTTAAATCTTCGCGGTAGGAGAGAAGATGGCTGCGGGAATCGTAAGCCGCGTCGCTCCAGGCGCGGGTCGTGGCAAGGCCCAGG
>MGUT01000023.1:11995-14827 GCA_001800095.1 Elusimicrobia bacterium RIFCSPLOWO2_01_FULL_64_13
ACGCGGTCATGGGAGTCGTAGGCGGCGGCGTTCCATTCCTTGGTCGTGAGGTTGCCGCGCGGGTCCGTGACCGCGTCAACGTAAGAGAGGGTTTGGCCCTTGGAGTTATAGGACAGGCCGGAGCGCCGCGTGACCGTCGTGAGCCCGAGAGGGCCGGTGACGGATTCCCGATACCCCAGCAGGCGGTTGTCGTTGGAGTAGCCGTCCGCGTCCCATTCGGCCACGGTCCGGGCGCCCGCCAGGTCGGTGGAGACCTGCTCGTAGTGGATCAGGCGGCCGTAATTGTCGTAGCGGCCGCCGCGCCAATCAACGTCGATGAGACGGCCTTGGCCGTCGCGCTGGGTCTCCTGGTAAGAGGTCAGGTTCCCCGAAGGGTCGAAATTGCCGCCCGTCCAGTCCTTGGAAGTCACCACGCCGTTCTGGTCCACGGTGATTTCCTGGTAGCCCACCAGGAGATATTCGGGGACGGTCTGCGCGACGCCCTGTTTCTTGAGCTCTTCGTTGAAGGACGGGTTCTTGACGTAGGTCCCGCCTCTCCAATCGCGCGCCTTGGTGTTGCCCAGGGAGTCCGTCTCCACTTCCTTGAACTCGACGATCTGCTTGTTGGCGTCGTACCGGGCGCTCAACATGTCCTTGGCGCTTGGGTTGCCGTTGGCGTCCACCGTCGCCTGGTGGTAACCGGTCAGGAGGTCCTGGCTGTCGTAAACCGCTCCGGACCAAGTCACCTGGGTGACGTTGCCGAAGGAATCTCTGGTGCTCTGGACGTAACCCGTGATCAGTTTTCTGGCGTTGGTGTCGTCCGTGGCGTAGAAAACGGAATCGTCGGTATAGACCCCGCCGCTCCAATCCACGTGGGTCGTGTTGTTAAGGGGATCCACGGTATCGGACGCGTAGCCGGTGAGGAGGCGCTTCTCGTTGTACGCCATGTCGTAGGTGTTGCGCAGCGACACGTTGCCCTGGCCGTCCACGACGCGCTCGTTGTCTATCTTTTTGACCTGGCCGTCCTGGAGCCAAACGGTTTTGCCGTCCCCGTAACGGACATAGTTGAACATGGAGTTCTGCCCCAGGACCGCGAAAGCCTTGCCGCGCGCCTCTTCCGCCTGGCTGGCCAGGTCCTGGGCGTTCTGCAGGCTTGCCGCGACGTTGGAATTGATGTTGTTTTTGATCTTGTCGAGGACCTTGGCTTTCTGGCGGTCCAGCATCGTCTCGGCCTGCGTCTGGGACTGCGCGACGCGGTCCTTGTATTCCAGGTTCTCCCGGAGCCGTTGAGGGGAATAGTAGCCGGATGGGCGGAAATCGTCTTTGCGGGGCTGGCCCGCGAGGGCTTCGTAGAGGCCGGCCCAGGCGTCGGCGGCGGCCGCGAAGGTCAGGAAATAGACGGCCGACAAAAAGAGACAGAAGGCCCTTTTGGCGGCCTTTTGAATCACCCGGAGTCGTCGAAAAGATAGCAGTTGTCTCATGCGTTGTATATCCCGGAAACGCGACGATTTGCCATGGTATCCACAGGTTGAAAACAGCCGCTGGAGTTATGTTTGACTTACTACGAGTATTGCAGGTGGTCGAATGTAAAGTCTTCAACAAATTGTAACGTTATTGTAAATTACTGTCGACGCGTCGACAGCAGAGCAGGGGCGGGTCAGTAAAAATTTGACAAATTTCGCCCCATATTGTATCGTATTCCCGATTCAGTGAATCCAGTCGCCGGCTCTGCGGGCGCAAAGAAATCCAAAAGGTGGTGAGCGAACATGGCAGACACATTCGTGGTCGTCAGCAAGATCAAGAAAGTCGTGAAAGAAGCGGGATACCGCACCGGTGCGGACTACATCACTGCTTTGTCCGGAAAAGTCGACTCCATCATCAAGGAATCCATCGAGAAGGTCAAGAGCGCCGGAGGCAAGAAGACCCTCGGAGCCGAAGACCTGTAAGAAGTTCGGCCCTGTCTTCCTTACTTAACCAATAGCTAACCATCATCGCATAATAACCCCCACCCCAGGGGCTCCGGAGCCGGAACGGGTCCGCCGGCTCTTCGACGGCCTCGCGGACGGCTACGACAAGTTCAACCGGACCGCGTCCCTGGGCCTGGACAGGAGATGGAGGCGGGGGCTGTTGCGCGGCGTGGGACCGGCCCGCCCGGATGGCGGGGTGCTCCTGGACATAGGCACGGGGACGGGAGACCTGCTCTTTGATTTCGCGCGAGGGATGGACCCTGGCCCGGGGAAATGGACCCTGGTCGGGTTGGACCTCTCGTTCGAAATGATACGCCGGGCCGGGAGCAAACTGGGGGACCGGGCCTGGTTCGTCCAGGGTTCGGCCGAACGCCTGCCCTTCACGGACGGCTCCGCGGACGTGGTGGTCAGCTCCTTCGCCCTCCGGAACGTGCGGAAGATCATCTCGCCCGTCCTTTCCGAGATCTGGCGGGTCCTCAAGCCCGGAGGGAAGGCGCTTTTGCTCGAGATGTACGCCCCGGACAGGCCCGTCGTCAATTGGCTGCACCGGCTCTACCTCAAAACGGTCCTCCCCGCGGTGGGACGGGCGGTGCTCAAGGGCGGGTGGCCGGACGATTACCTTTCCCAGACCATTTTGAATTTCTGGTCCCCGGAGCATTTCAGGTCGCTTTTGGAAGGTTCGGGTTTTTCGGAAGTCGGGATCAGGCCCCTGACGGGAGGCATCGCCGTCCTGCATTCGGCCTGGAAACGGCCGGCTTCCGCCATCATCAAATAAGAGGTCGGCATCATGTCATCTGATATGATCGGTCAGTTCGGGCGGATCGGCGTCTTCACGGCCTTCGGCCTGTTCTTCGCGTTCTTTTCCCTGTTCCTGTCCTGGCTCGTG
>MGUT01000023.1:14844-17052 GCA_001800095.1 Elusimicrobia bacterium RIFCSPLOWO2_01_FULL_64_13
CCCCGTATTCCGCACCACCTACGAGTGCGGCCCGGACCCCGTCGGCCCGGCCTGGGTCCAGCTCAACGTCCGCTTCTACCTCTTCGCCCTCCTCTTCGTGGTGTTCGACGTCGAGACCCTTTTCATCTATCCCTGGGCCCTGGCCTACAGGACCCTGGGGATGACCGGCTTCGTGGAGATGCTCATCTTCATCGCCGTCCTGTTCCTGGGGCTGGTCTACGCCTGGCGCAAGGGGTCGCTGCAATGGGATTGAACGAAAGTTTATTGGAGAAACTGCCCGGGACCATTCTGAACATGCCCGGAGGCAAGGTCGTCATATCCACCGTGGATTATTTCGTGAACTGGGCGCGCAAGTCCTCCCTCTGGCCCATGACGTTCGGCCTGGCCTGCTGCGCCATCGAGATGATGGGCTCCTACGCGCCCCGCTTCGATTTCGACCGCTTCGGGGTCATCCCCCGCCCCACCCCCCGCCAGTCGGACCTCATCATCATCGCCGGCACCGTCGTGAAGAAGATGGCCCCCATGATCGAGCGGCTCTACCACCAGATGCCGGCGCCCCGCTGGGTCATTTCCATGGGGGCCTGCGCCAACAAGGGCGGCCCCTACTACGATTCCTACTCGGTATGCAAGGGAGTGGACAAGATCATCCCCGTGGACATCTATATCCCCGGCTGTCCCCCCAGGCCGGAAGCCCTCCAGTACGGCCTTTTCGAGCTGCAGAAAAAAATAGAGAAGATGTCCATCGCGAAAAAGCCGGACATCCCCCCCCTGTCCCGGGTGAGGGACTAGGGAACCCGTGAATCCATCCGAGATCTACGCGGTCGTCGCCACCCAAGTCACCGGCGTCAAGGAGCTGCCTCCCCCGGCCGTCAACGGCCCGGCGGCCGGCCACGAAGGCCGCCCTTACCGCGACCCCAATTTGTTCTTGAGCTGTCCCGCCGAAAAGCTCCCGGCCCTGGCGAAGATCCTCAAGGAGGACGCCAAGCTCGGGTTCGATTACCTGGTGATGGTGACCGCCGTGGACCATCCCAGGACCACCGCGGCAGAACTGGCGCGGATGGACGTCGTCTACCAATTCTATTCCCTGGCGCGCCGCCACCGGCTCGTCGTGAAGGTGTCCGTCCCGCGGGAGAACCCCGAGGTCCCTTCCCTCGCCGACCTCTGGTCCACGGCCGACTGGCAGGAGAGGGAGGTCTACGACATGTTCGGCATCCGCTTCGCGGGCCACCCCGACTTGAGGCGCATCCTCATGTGGGATGAATTCCCGGGCTGGCCGCTCCGCAAGGATTACGTCCACGTTCCCGACCGCTATGACGACTGAAGCGCTCCGCATCCCCGGCGCCGACCTCCAGACCGAGGAGATGATCCTCAACCTCGGCCCCCAGCATCCCTCGACCCACGGGGTCCTGCGGGTGATCCTGAAGCTGGACGGCGAGGTCATCACGGCAGCCAGGCCGGACGTGGGCTACCTCCACCGCGGGACGGAGAAGCTGGCCGAGAACCGGACCTATCCCCAGATGCTCGTCATCTCCGACCGCTGGGACTACCTTTCCGCCATGTCCAACAACCTGGTCTGGTGCCTGGCGGCGGAAAAGCTCCTCGGGGTCGTTCCCACGCCCCGCGCGGACGCCTTGCGCGTCATCATGGTGGAGCTGAACCGCGTCGCTTCCCACCTCGTCTTTTTCGGCACCTACGGCATCGACATCGGGGCCTACACCCCCTTCCTCTACGCCTTCAGGGAAAGGGAGAAGGTGATCGACCTCTTCGAGGAGGTCAGCGGGGCCCGGCTCACGTACAATTACATCCGCATCGGCGGCGTGATGGCGGACCTTCCCGAGGACTGGATCGGCAGGTGCCGTTCCTTCCTGGAATGGATGAAGCCCCGCTTCGACGAGTACGACGCCCTGCTCACCGACAACCCCATATTCCAGGACCGGACCAGGGGCATCGGGGTCCTGTCGAAGGAGCGCGCGGTCAGCCTCGGCGTGACGGGCCCGAACCTGCGGGCCTCGGGGCTCGCCTACGACGTGCGCAGGGACGAACCCTACTGCGGCTATGACCAGTTCGATTTCGAGGTCCCGACGGGGAAGAACGGCGACTGCTGGGACCGCTACTGGGTGCGCATCCAGGAGATGAGGCAGTCGGTCCGCATCGTCGAGCAGGCCCTCGGCCGCATCCCCGGGGGCGAGCCCGGCGCCAAGGTCCCCA
>MGUT01000023.1:17078-17579 GCA_001800095.1 Elusimicrobia bacterium RIFCSPLOWO2_01_FULL_64_13
CCCTACCGGGTCCACGTCCGGGCCCCGTCCTTCATCAATCTCATGACCCTCCCCGAGATCCTCCCCGGCATGAAAGTGGCGGACGTGGTCGCCATCCTGGGGAGCATCGACATCGTCCTCGGGGAAGTGGACCGGTAAGGCGCCGTGATCCTCCCCGTCCTGACCGGCAGCCAGAAGCGGAGCGCCGGGGTCCTGGCCCTGATCGCCGCGTTCCTTTCGGGAACGGCCTGGGCCATCGGCGACCTGGGGGAGCGGCTGGTCCGGATCTGGAGCGCGGTCGGCTCCTTCGCCCTCCGGCTGAACGTCCCCCCCGCCGTCCTGGACATCGCCGGCATGATCGCGCAATGCGCGCTCCTGGTCGGGTTCATCAGCGTCAGCGTGATGTTCATGGTCTGGTGGGAAAGGAAGGTCTCCGCCCACATGCAGAGCCGCCTCGGGCCCATGGCGACGGGCGGCTGGCACGGCTGGGCCCAGACCATAGCCGACGCGGTCAAACTCCTC
>MGUT01000023.1:17602-31856 GCA_001800095.1 Elusimicrobia bacterium RIFCSPLOWO2_01_FULL_64_13
CGCGGCCACTCCCTGGATGCACCGCCTGGCCCCGGTCGCGGCCTTCGTGCCCTCCTTCCTCTGCTACGCGGTCCTCCCGTTCGGAGACACCCTGGCCGTGGACCTGGACATAGGCGTCCTCTACATCTTCGCCATATCCGGCATCTCGGTCCTGGGGATCGTGATGGCCGGCTGGGGGTCCGGCAACAAGTATTCCCTCCTGGGCGGCCTCCGCGCCGCGGCCCAGTCCGTGTCCTACGAGATCCCCAGGGTCCTGTCCGTGGTGCCGGTCCTCATGTTCGCCTCCTCGCTGAAACTGACCGACATCGCCCGGGCGCAGAGCGGTTTCTGGACCGTCGCGGGCGTCCCGGTCCTGCCCAGGTGGTACATCTTCACCCCTTTCATCGGCCAGGCGGCGTTCCTCATATTCCTCATCTCCTCCGTCGCGGAGACCAACCGCACTCCCTTCGACATCGCCGAGGCCGAATCCGAGCTCGTGGCCGGGTTCCACACGGAATACTCCGGCATGAAGTTCTCCTTCTTCTTCCTCGCCGAATACGCGTTCGTCTTCCTGTCGGCGGGAATGGCGGCGGCGCTCTTCCTGGGCGGAGGGAGCGGGCCGTTCCTCCCGGGCTGGTTCTGGTTCCTGCTCAAGAGCTTCGGCGTCGTGTTCATTTTCTTCTGGTTCCGCTGGACGTTCCCCCGGCTGCGCGTGGACCGGCTGATGGAATTCACCTGGAAGTTCCTCCTGCCCTGGAGCTTCGCCAACATCCTGGCGGCCGGGCTCTTCATCCATTTCCGCTCATGATCGAATATTTCCGGACCATCTACCGCGTCTCCAAGGCCCTCCTCCAGGGGATGGCGGTCACCGGCTCCTGGCTCTTCAAGCCCGCCGTTACGGTCCAGTTCCCCGCCGAGAAGCTGACCCCGCCGGAGCGGTTCCGGGGGGCGCTCACGTTCGACAAGGAGACCTGCACGGCCTGCAACCTCTGTATCAAGGCCTGCCCCACCGCCTGCATAACCCTCGAGCCCGCGGCGGACCCCGTCACCCAGAAGCGGATCGCCAAGGTCTCCTGGTACCAGATCGATTTCGGCAAATGCAACTACTGCCGGCTGTGCGAGGAGGCCTGCCCCACCAAACCCGTCAAGTCCGTCCGGCACACGCACCAGTACGAATGGGGCATGGCCGAGCGCGGGGAGATGTTCGTGAAATGGAAGCGCGGGTCCCCGGACCCCGCGGGGAAGGCGTGATGGAAGCCTTCGCGTTCTACCTCATGGCGGCCCTGGCGACGGCCGCGGCGGTCCTCGTGGTCACGGAGCGCCAGGTCTTCAACGCGGCCCTCTACCTCGCGGCGGTCCTGGCGCTCGTCGCGGGGCTGTTCGGATTCCTCGGGGCGGATTTCCTGGCCGCGGCGCAGGTCCTCCTGTACGTGGGCGGGATACTGGTGCTCATCGTGTTCGCGGTCATGCTCTCCAGCGTGCGCGACGGCCGGGTCCGGAGCCAGATCAACGCGCAATGGCTTCCGGCGCTGGCCGTCTCCCTGGCCGTCGCCGTCGCGGTCGTCGAGGCGGTCCGGCGCTCCTCTTTCGCGGCCGCGGACGTCCAGGCCGCGCCCACCACCGGGGCCCTGGGGATGCTCCTTTTCAACGAGATGGCCCTGCCTTTCGAGGCGGTGTCCCTCGCCCTGCTGGCGGCGCTGGTCGGAGCGGTCTTCTTCTCGAGGAAAGAGAGGCCGGACGGCGCGGCCGGGGACGCGAAATGATCGGACTCGCCCATTTCCTGGTCCTGGGAGCGGTCCTATTTTCCATCGGGATCTTCGGCGTGCTCACCCGGAGGAACATCATCGGCATCCTCATGTCGATCGAGATCATGTTCAACGCGGTCAATCTGAATCTCGTGGCCTTCAACCGCTATCTCTACGGCGGGGACCTGTGGGGCCAGGGGGACGCGATATTCGTCATCACGCTCGCGGCCGGGGAAGCGGTGGTGGGGCTGGCGCTGGTCCTGGCCATCTACCGGAACCTGAAGACCGTCTACGTCGAAAAGATGGACCTCCTGAAAGGATAGGGGCCTCATGATCGAACACGCCTATTGGATCGTCCTCCTCCCCCTCGTCTCGGCCGTCGTCATATTCTTCCTGGGCCGGTGGCTGCCCCTGCGCGGGGCCTCGCTCGGAATCCTCGCCTCCGGCTACGCGCTGGTCCATTCCCTGGGCATCTTCTTCAAGATGCTCGGCGCCCACGGGGCCCCCCGGGAATTCAGCGTCCCCTGGTTCCGCTTCGGGCTTTTCCAGACCGAGCTCGGGTTCCTGATCGACGGCCTCGCCGCGGTCATGCTGGTCGTGGTCACCCTGGTCAGCTTCCTGGTGCAGGTGTACTCCCTGGGCTACATGCGCGGCGACGAGCGCTTCAAGCGCTACTACGCCTATCTCTCCTTTTTCACGTTCGCCATGCTCCTCCTGGTCGCGGCCAATAACTTCCTGCAGATATTCCTGGGCTGGGAGCTGGTGGGAGCGGCTTCGTACCTCCTGATCGGGTTCTGGTTCGAGAAGAAGGAGGCGGCGGCGGCGGGGCGGAAGGCCTTCATCACCACCAAGCTCGGCGACCTGGGGTTCTTCATCGCGATCCTGCTGGTTTTTTCCCTTCTGGGCACCCTGAACTTCGCCCAGGTCCAGGCCCGGCTCGCGGACGGGCTGGTCTCGCCGCGGGCCGCGGCGGCGATAGCGCTCCTCCTTTTCCTGGGCGCGGCGGGCAAGAGCGCGCAGGCCCCTCTCCATATCTGGCTTCCGGACGCCATGGAAGGCCCCACCCCCGTTTCCGCCCTCATCCACGCCGCCACCATGGTCGCCGCCGGCGTCTACCTCGTGGCCCGGACGACCTTCCTCTTCGAATACGGGGCGGCGTCGCTCGAGGTCGTGGCCTGGGTCGGCGGGATCACGGCGCTCTTGGCCGCCTGCATGGCGCTCGTGGCCAACGACATCAAGCGCGTCCTCGCTTTTTCCACCATCAGCCAGCTGGGCTATATGATGCTGGCCATGGGCGTCGGCGGGCGGACGGCCGGCATATTCCACCTCACCAACCACGCCTTCTTCAAGGCGCTCCTGTTCCTGTGCGCCGGTTCCGTCATCCACGCGGTCCACACCAACGACATCCGCGAGATGGGAGGCCTCTCCAGGAAGATGATCTGGACCTTCTGGACGTTCTCCTTCGGCTGGATCGCGATATGCGGGCTTTGGCCCTTCGCCGGTTTCTTCAGCAAGGACGCCATATTGGAGGCGGCCTTCCATTCCGGACACCTCTCCCTTTTCTATCTCGGGACGTTCACGGCCTTCCTCACGGCCTTCTACATGACGCGCCTCTATCTCCTCGTGTTCGTGACCGAACCGCGCAACATCCCGGTCTTCAGCCGCGTCAAGGAATCCCCCGGAAGCATGGTGGTCCCTCTCGTGGTCCTGGCCCTCCTCTCCTTCGGGAGCGGCATCCTGCTCCAGTACGGGCTGGACATGGAGGCCCTGCTGGGCGGCGCCCCGGAAAGCATGGTCCGCTCGGCCCACCAGGCCTCCACCCACGCGGTGCCCGGCTGGTTCATCCCGGCGGTGTCGATGGCGGCGGTGCTGTCGGGGATCGTGCTCGCGTTCCTCTTCTACTTGCGAAAGCTCTTCTCCGCGGAATCCCTGGCCGAAACGTTCGCGCCGGCCTACCGGCTTCTGCTCAAGCGCTTCGCCTTCGACGAGATGTACCTGGCCTGCCTCGTCCGGCCCGGGGACGCCCTGGCCCGCTCCCTGGCGCGGTTCGATTACGAGATCTTCGACCGGTTCGGCATCGACGGGACGGGCTGGCTCACCCTCCGGCTGTCCTCGGTCCAGGGCTGGTTCGACCGGGTGGTGGTGGACGGCCTGGTGGACTTCTGGGGGGCGCTGATCCAATTCTTCGGAAGACATTTGCGGCGGATGCAGACGGGACTGGTCCAGAACTATATCTTCATCCTGGCGGCGGGCTTCGGCCTCCTGCTCTACTGGAAGCTGAAGATAGGATTTTATTAGAACTTATCTCATGAATAGGAAAGGAGATCTTCTATGCCGCTCTTGACCCTCGTCACTTTTCTGCCGATGCTCGGCGCGCTGCTCATCCTCGTGCTCCCCAAGGAGAAGGTGAACTGGCAGCGGACGGCCGCCGTCGTTTTTTCCGGACTGTCCTTCCTGGTCTCCCTGCAGATCCTGCGCGTCTTCGATCCGGCCACGTCCGCCCTCCAGCTCGCGGAGAAGTCCTCCTGGATCCCTTCCTTCGGGATCAACTACCACCTGGGCGTCGACGGGCTTTCCCTGCCCCTCCTGGTCCTCACCACGCTGCTCTCCCTCCTTTCCATCATCGCCTCGTTCAACATCGAGCTGCGGGTCAAGGAATATTTCTTCTGGTTCCTGGTGCTGGAGACCGGCATGCTCGGGGTCTTCGTCGCGCTCGATTTCTTCCTCTTCTACATCTTCTGGGAAGTGATGCTGGTCCCGATGTATTTTCTGATCGGCATCTGGGGCGGCCCGCAGAAGGAATACGCCGCCATCAAGTTCTTCCTCTACACCCTGTTCGGCTCCATCTTCATGCTCATCGCCATCCTGGCCCTCTATTTCCGGGCGGACCCGCACACCTTCGACATCCCCCAGCTCATCAGCCAGGGCGCGCAGTTCGGCGGGAGGTTCCAGACGGTGGTGTTCCTGCTCCTGTTCGTGGCGTTCGCCATCAAGGTGCCCATATTCCCGTTCCATACCTGGCTGCCCCTCGCCCACGTGGAGGCGCCCACCGCGGTATCGGTGATCCTGGCGGGCGTCCTCCTGAAGCTGGGGACCTACGGCATGATGCGCGTCTCCTTCCCCATGTTCCCCTCCGCCGCGCTCTGGTTCGCGATCCCGCTCCTGATCCTGGCCTTCATCAACATCGTCTACGGGGCCCTGGTCGCCATGGCGCAGACCGACATGAAAAAGATGGTGGCCTACTCCTCCATCAACCACATGGGCTACGCCCTCCTGGGCATGGCCGCCTTCACGGTCACGGGCTTCAACGGCGCGATATTGCAGATGGTCAACCACGGCATCATCACCGGGTCGCTCTTCCTTCTCGTCGGCGTCATCTACGACCGGGCCCACACCCGGGACCTGGGCGCTTTCGGAGGCCTGGGGGCGAAACTCCCCGTCTACACCGGCATCATGGTCCTGGCGTCGATGGCGTCTTTGGGCCTGCCGGGGCTGGCCGGGTTCATCTCCGAATTCCTCTGTTTCCTGGGAGCGTTCTCGGCCAATCCGGAAGCGGTCGTTTTCGGGAACACGCCGGCCTTCAAGCTTTTCACCGCCCTCTCCGTGATCGGCATCCTGGTCACGGCGGCGTTCTTCCTTAGGATGATCGAGAAGGTCTTCCTCGGTCCCTTCAACGCCAAGTGGGAGAGTTTGAAAGACATGTCCCCCAGGGAATTGGCGGCGGTGGTCCCCCTGACCGCGCTCACGATATGGATCGGGGTGTGGCCCCAGTGGCTCCTGTCCCTCATGAACTCGACGGTGGAACAGATGGTGGCGTTCATCCGCCAATGATCGAATCGGCCCGGCTCCTTAAACCGGAGATCATCCTCGCCGGCGCGGCGCTGGCCCTGCTGGCGCTGGACGTTTCCGTCGGGCGGGGCTCCCTGAAAAGATGGGCCCTGGCCGCGGCGCTGGCGTCCCTGGCGGCCGCCCTGGCCTGCCTGCTGCGGTTCCCGGACTCCGGCCGGGCCTTCGGGATGCTTTCCATCGACGAATTCTCCCATTTCTTCAAGCTCGTCTCCGTCCTGGGAGCCGGGCTCGTCCTCCTGCTCGCGGAGGACGATGATTCCCTGATGGGGGGATCGGCCGGCACTTTCGCGGGGCTGGTCCTTCTATCCACGGTGGGGACCATGCTCCTGGCTTCGGCGGAGGACTTCCTGATCCTTTTCGTGGCGCTCGAGCTCACCACCATTCCGCTCTTCATCCTGGCGGGTTTCCTTAGAAGGGACCTCCGCTCGAACGAGGGCGCGATCAAGTTCTTCCTCATGGGGGCCTTTTCCACGGGACTCATGCTTTACGGCATATCCTTCCTGTACGGATCGGCGGGCTCGACCCACTTCCAGGCGCTGGCGTCCGTGTGGTCCGCGGACGTCCCCGCCAACCGGACCCTGGACCTCGTCGGGCTCTTTTTCCTCCTGGCCGGACTGGGTTTCAAATTGACCCTGGTGCCTTTCCACCAGTGGGTCCCGGACGCCTACGAGGGCGCTCCCACCCCCATCACCGCCTTCTTCGCCGTCTCGAGGGACGCCGGCGTCATCGTGGTCATGCTGCGGCTCTTCGGCGAATTCGTTCCCATCGGCCGCGCCGGCCTCACGGACCTCTTCGCGCTCCTGTCCGTGCTGACCATGACGATCGGGAACCTCACCGCTCTGCGGCAGGAGAGCTTGAAAAGGCTCCTGGCCTATTCCTCGATCGCCCACGCCGGCACCCTCTTCATCGGCCTGGTGGCCGCCAACCCCCTGGGGCGGGAGGGCGTGATGGTCTACGCCCTGGCCTACACCCTCATGGGGATCGGGGCCTTCGCGGTCGTCGCGGCGGTCGCGCGGATCAAGGGGTCGGATTCCCTCGAAGCGATCGAGGGCCTGGCCGGCGAGCATTTCGGCCTGGCGATGCTGATGCTCATCTTCCTCCTGTCCCTGTCCGGGATCCCGCCTTTCCTGGGGTTCCTGGGTAAATTCTACGTGTTCGCCGCCGCCATCGAGGCCGGTCTGGGCTGGCTGGTCGCCATCGGTCTCCTGAACTCGGTCATCTCCGTCTATTATTATTTCCGCATCGTCCATAAGATGTTCTTCCGCGACAGCCGGATACTTTCCCTGGCGTCCCCTGCGAATTGGAGCCTGCGGATCGCCGCCGGGGCCTCGGCCGCGGCCCTCCTCATCTTCGGCGTTTTCCCCCACCGGATCGCGTCCTGGGTCGGCCAGGCGTCGCGGGCCCTGCAATGAAACCAGGCGCCGCGGCCTCCGTTTTCTCCTATTCGCCGGACCGGCCGGGCCTGCCTCTCAAGGAGATCGTCCGGCCCATCCTTCCCCACCTCCTCAAGGTCGAGGAGAGACTGGAGGCCGTCGCCCGGGATTCGGACGGCATCCTATCGGAGTCCTCGCGCTACGTCCTGTGCGGAGGAGGCAAGAGGATCCGGGCGGCGCTGGTATTGTTCGGGGCGGTCGTCGCGCCCGAAGCTCCCGGGGACCGCGCGCCGGCCGGCGCCGCGTCGGCCGAGGACGCGGCCGCGATCGCCGCGGCGGTCGAGCTGATCCATTCCGCCACCCTCGTGCACGACGACATCGTCGACCGGGCGGTGCTCCGGCGGCTGAAGCCCGCCGTGAACATCCATTTCGGGGAGGAAGTCGCGGTCCTCCTGGGCGATTTCCTCTACTCCAAGGCTTTCGAGATGATCGCCCGGGTGGGCGACCCCGTGATCGATTCGTGGATCGCGGGCACCACCCGCGTCATGTGCGAAGGCGAGCTCGACCAGCTCCGCCACCGGTTCCAGCCGGACCTGACCCTTGAGGAATATTTTTCCTTCATCGACCGGAAGACGGCGAGCCTGATCGCCTGCTGCGCGCGCGCCGGCGGGCGGCTGGGGGGGCTGGGGAAGCGGGAGCAGGAATCTCTCGCGGACTTCGGCAGGAACGCGGGGATCAGTTTCCAGATCGTGGACGACATCCTCGACCTCGTGGGAACCGAGTCCCGCATCGGCAAGACCCTGCGCACGGACGCCGGGAACGGCAAGATGACCCTGCCCCTCATCCTCCTGCGCGAGTCCCTCCGGGGTCCGGACCGGGACGCGTTCGAACGCGCGATCCGCTCCCCGTCCCGGGAGGACCGGGATTTCCAGCGCTGGATCCAAAGCCGCGATATCATCGAGCAGGCCGAGAGGCGCGCCCTGGAATATTTTGACAGGGCCGGCCGCGCCATCGCCGGTTTCGACCCCGGCGTCCGCGTCCCCCTCGAACAGCTGTCCCGGTTCCTCCTGTACCGGGATTATTGATTTTCCGCGCCCCGATTTTGATAGAATGTCCTTAACCGCCGTTCAAGGAGACGAACATGTTTCAGAACCTGGGCATTTGGGATTGGGTCATCATCCTGGCCATCGTGCTGGTCCTTTTCGGCGGCAGGAAACTTCCGGAACTGTCCCGCTCGCTGGGCAGGTCCATCAGCGCCTTCAAGAAGGGGCTCAAGGAAGGCGAGGATGAAGTCAAGAAGGACCTGGACGGCCCCGGGACCCCTCCCGCGGACAAGCCGTAGCCGCCGTTCCCCTCTGATTCCCCCCCTCATCTCCTCCCGTCGTGGAAGACAACCCTAAGCCGTTCCTGGAACACCTGGAGGAGCTGCGCGTCCGGCTCATCAAGGCCCTGGCGGCGGTGGCTCTGGGGGCCATGGCGGCATACCATTACGCCGACAGGGCGATCGGGTTCCTGTCCCGGCCGGTGGGCGGGTTCGTGTTCCTCGAGCCCACCGAGGCCTTCATGTCCCGCCTGAAGGTCGCCCTGGCCTGCGGCGCGGTCCTGGCGATGCCCGTCGTGCTCTATCAGGCCTGGAAGTACGTGGCCGTGGCGCTTTCTCCCGGGGAGAGGCGCCCTTTGTACTGGCTCCTTCCCGCCTCGTACGTCCTCTTCGTTCTGGGGCTGTCGTTCGGATTCCTCGTCCTGGTCCCGGCCGGCATCCGGTTCCTGCTGGGATATTCGACCCCGGAGATCCGCCCCATGATCTCCGTCGGGAGATACCTCGATTTCGTCGGAGCGGTCTGCCTAGCCCTGGGCGCCGTCTTCCAGATGCCCCTCCTGGCCTATTTCCTGGGACGGCTCGGCGTCCTGGACGCGAAATGGCTGGCGGAAAAACGGGCGGTCGCGGTGCTGGTCGTCTACGCCGCCAGCGCCCTCCTGACCCCCGGCCCCGACCCCGTCACGGCCATGCTGCTGGCCGTCCCCACCTACGCCCTTTTCGAGTGCTCCATCCTGTCCGCGAAGGCGGCCCGTCCGGCCGGCCCGCCTCCCGCCTGAATTGTGGCGGGAAAAAATATTGCCCCTCTGTCCGGAACCGGCTGTTTTTTGATATAATACCTGCTTCCAACCGGGAGGATAGGGACGCGTCCCGGAGAGAGCCGTTCCGCGGTCCCAAAGGAGAACCCATGACAGGCAAACATTCAAATCAAGCCGCATGCCGTCCGGCGCGGACGTCCGCCCCGATGAGGTCCAGGTAAGGGAATGACGAATATCTCGATGAAAAGTCTTTTGGAAGCGGGGGTCCACTTCGGGCACCAGACCCGCAGTTGGAACCCGAAGATGGCCAAGTACATATTCGGATCCCGGAACAATATCCACATCATCGATCTTTCCAAGACCGTCAAGGAACTCAAGAAAGCCCTGAAATTCCTGCGCGATACCGTCCAGGAAGGCGGGACCGTGCTCCTGGTGGGGACGACCAAGCAGTCGCAGGAGGCCATCACCGACACCGCCCAGAAGACGGGATGCCCCTACATCAAGGAACGCTGGCTCGGCGGAACCCTCACCAACTTCAACACCATCCAGAAGTCCATCGCCCGCCTCAAGGAGATCGAAAGGATGAAGACGGAGAAGATCCTCGACGTCCTGAACAAGAAGGAGCGGGCGCGCCTGGAGAAGGTCCGGGTGCGCCTGGAGAAATCCTTGAGCGGGGTCAAGGACATGGCCGAGCTCCCTTCCACCATGTTCATCATCGACCCCATGATCGAGATGACCGCCGTGCTCGAGGCCAGGAAGATGGAGATCCCCATCGTCGCCATCAGCGACACCAACTGCGATCCCGACCTCATCGATTATCCCATCCCCGGCAATGACGACGCCATCCGCTCCGTCAAGCTTTTCTGCGGGTACGTCGCCGACGCCATCCTGGAGGGCAAGGCGCTGGCCGAAAAGAACAGGCAGGAAAAGCTCGCCCAGGTCAAGAAGGAGGAAGAGGCGTCCGGCGGGAGCCTTCCCGAGGCGCCGGTCGCTCCCGCCGAAGCCGGCTCCGGAACGGACCCGGCCGGGACCTTCGCTCCCGCGGGAGAGGGCGTTCCCGGCGCCGCCCGGTTCGGAGAAGCGGTGGTCCGGTCCGGCTCCGCCGGGCCGTCCTGACGCTTCCGGCGCGAACCGGACCCGGATCATGATCACAGGGGAGGACAAGGTGTCATCCATCACTCCGCAGCAGGTTCAAAAATTGCGCGAAAGGAGCGGCGCCGGCTTCATGGACTGCAAACGCGCCCTCGAGAGTTCCGGGGGCGACCTGGATAAAGCCATCCAGTTCCTAAGAGAGAAGGGCAAGGCCTCCGCGGCCCAGAAATCCGGACGCGTCACCGGCCAGGGCCTGGTCTGCGCCTGGCTGGACCCGGACTTGAAAAAAGGAAGCCTGGTCGAGCTCAACTGCGAAACGGATTTCGTCGCCCGCACCGAGGATTTCCAGTCCCTCGCCCTGCGGCTCGCGAAGCTCTCGGTCGAGAAGAACGCCGGGGACGCGGCCGCGCTCCTGGCCCAGACGCTCGACTCCAGGGAGACCGTGGAGAGCGCCCTCAAGGAAAAAGTGGCCAAACTCGGCGAGAACATCCAATTGAGAAAGGCCGTCCTCCTCGGGGAGGGAGCGAACGGTTCCCTGATCGGGCATTACATCCATAACCCCCTGGAAAAGGCCCCGCAATGCGGGAGCCTCGGGGTCCTCGTCCAGCTGGATTCGGCCGCCTCTCCGGGCGAGACGGCCGAACTGCTGAAGGAACTGTGCATGCAGGTGGCGGCCGTTCCGCCCAAATGGGTGGGCAAGTCCGACGTCCCCCCCGCCGTCGTCGAGAAGGAGAAGGCCATCTATCAGGAGCAATGCAGACAATCCGGCAAGCCGGAAAAGGCCTGGGACAAGATCATCGAGGGCAAGCTCGCCGACTTCTACCGCAGCTTCTGCCTCATGGAGCAGCCGCACGTCCGGGACGCTTCCGGCAGGACCCCGATCCGCGTCCTGGTCGAAAAGACCTCCGCCCAGACGGGCAAAAAAATAGAGATCAAGTCATTCGTCCGGTTCAAACTGGGCGAGGAATAGTCCAGTGGCGACCGCTCCGCGGCTTCCCAAGAGGGTCGTGCTGAAGCTCTCCGGACAGTCCCTGGCCGGCCCCATGCGCTGGGGCATCGATCTCAAGTCCCTTTTCGCCATAGCGCGCGAATTGAAATACGCCCACGACGACAAGGTCCAGGTCGGGATCGTGGTGGGCGGCGGGAACATCTGGCGGGGAGGCCGGGACCAGGGCCTCCAGCTCGACAGGGTGATCGCCGACAACATGGGCATGCTCGCCACCATCATCAACGCCCTGGCCCTGCAGGACGCCTGCGAGCAGGTCGGCGTCCACACCCGGGTGCTCTCGGCGGTGGAAGTGGCCAAGGTCGCCGAGCCTTTCATCCGCCGGCGCGCCATCCGGCATCTGGAGAAAGGGCGGATGGTGATCTTCGCGGCGGGGACGGGCAATCCTTATTTTTCCACGGACACGGCCGCCGCCCTGCGCGCGGTCGAGATCGGGGCGGACCTCCTCTTGAAAGCCACCCGCGTCGACGGCGTCTATTCCGACGATCCCGCCAAGAACCCCAAGGCCAGAAGGTTCAAGTCCATCAGCCATCAGGACGCGATCCAAAAGAAGCTCAAGATCATGGACACCTCGGCCCTCGCCCTCTGCCAGGAACACCGCCTTCCCATCCGGGTGTTCGACATGACCGTGCCCGGGAACATCCGCCGGGCCCTGCGCGGAGATTCTTTGGGGACCCTCCTCGGGAACTGATGGGCGCTCCGGGCATGGAAAAGTTCGAGGACATGATGAAGAAGGTCATCGCGCGCCTGCAGTCCGAGCTGGCCTCTCTGCGCACCGGCCGGGCCAACCTCTCTCTGGTGGAGGGCATCAAGGTGTCCTATTACGGCTCCCTCCTCCCCATCAACCAGGTGGCGAACCTCTCGGTGGCGGACGGGAGGACGCTGGAGATCAAGCCCTGGGACAAGGAAGGCCTCCAGGCCGCGGAGCAGGCCATCCTCAAGTCGGACCTGGGCGTCACCCCGCTGAACGACGGCAAATTGCTCCGGATCGTGCTCCCGGCCCCGACGGAAGAAAGGCGGAAGGAGCTCGTGCGTTCGGTCAAAAAGCAGGCGGAGGAGTTCCGGGTCGCCCTGCGCAACGTCCGGCGCGACGCTCTTGAGGAAATGAAAAAGTCGGAAAAGGATAAAAAGATCTCCGAGGACGATCTGCGCCGCGGCGAACAGGACATCCAGAAGCTGACCGATCACTACGTCAAGAACGTGGACGTCCTGCTGGCGGCGAAAGAAAAAGAGATCCTCGAGGTTTGACGGTCTTTGTGTCTCTCGCTTCCAAGCCTCCGTCCGCGTCCTCCCCTCGTCCCGGCCCGCTGACTCCGCCCCGCGCCGGCTCCCGCGAAGCCGAGCTCCTGCGCCGCATCGACCGGAACAAGGTCCCCAGGCACATCGCCATCATCATGGACGGGAACGGCCGCTGGGCCCAGAGACGGGGCCTGGCGCGCATCTTCGGCCACCGGGCCGGCACCAAGACCGTGCGCGAGATCATACGGGCCTCGGGCGAGCTGGGGTTGGAGGTCCTGACCCTTTACGCCTTTTCCACGGAGAACTGGGTCCGCCCCAAGACGGAGGTCAGGGCCCTGATGGAACTTTTGAGCGCGATGCTCCGGAGCGAAGTGGAGGAGCTGGACCGGAGCCGCGTCCGGCTCCGGGCCATCGGCAGATTGGAGGGCCTGCCCGCCGCCGTGCGCCAGGAACTGGAGCGCGCGATCCGGAAACTCTCCGGGAACCGCGGGCTGATCGTGAATCTGGCCCTGAATTACGGGGGCCGGCAGGAGATCGTGGACGCGGTGAACAAGATCATCCGGTCCGGCGTCAGGGAAGTCGGCGAGGACGAGTTCTCCCGGAACCTGTACACGGCGGAGCTGCGGGACCCGGACCTGATGATCCGCACGTCCGGTGAGCAGAGGATCTCCAACTTCCTCCTCTATCAGCTGGCCTACTCCGAGCTCTATGTCACCAGGACCCTCTGGCCGGATTTCAAGAGGGAGGACTTTTACGACGCCATCCTGGACTTTCAGGGCAGGCAGAGGCGTTTCGGAGGCTCGGCCTGATGATCCTGCCCCGTTTTTTGACCGCCCTCGTGGGCGTCCCGCTTCTGGTGCTCGCCGTCTGGTGGGGACATATCCCGTTCTTTGTCCTTATATTCGGGGTCGTCATGCTTTCCTTATATGAGTTCTATACCCTGGCGGGGGAAGCGGATTGGCCCCTGTCCAAGTTCACCGGCCTCCTGCTCGGGGCGGGGCTCATCGCCGCGGTCTATCTTTTCGGGACCAGGACGGATTGGACGCGCGGCTGGGCCGGCGCGGCGGAGACCGCGCTCCCGGCCATGCTCACGGGGACCATCCTGGTGCTGGTCCTCAAGCCGCTTTTCTCCCGGCGGGACCGCGAATCGGCCTTCCTCAACGCGGGAGTCACCCTCATCGGGCTTCTGTACGTGGTATGGACCCTTTCCCACCTGATCCTCATCCGGGACCTGCGTCCCTTGGGCCGGGAATACACGTTCTTCCTCCTCATCGTGGTCTGGGCCCTGGACATCGGGGCCTACGCGGGAGGATCGAGGTTCGGGAGGCGGAAACTCCACGAATCGGTCAGCCCGAAAAAGACATGGGAAGGCGCCCTGGCCGGGACGGCGGCCGCGGTATCGGCCGGTCTGGCCTGCCGGGCGGCGTTCCTGGGGACGATGGGGCTCCGGCAAGCGGCGGGACTGGCGCTCGGGCTGGCGGTCCTGGCCCAGTTGAGCGACCTCACCGAATCCCTTTTCAAGAGGAACGTCCGGGTGAAGGATTCCGGGTCCCTCCTGCCGGGACACGGCGGCATCCTGGACCGTTTCGACTCCTTCCTGTTGACTTCCCCCGTCTACTATTACGTCCTGGTGATGTTCGCCGGCCATTCGGGGGCCCCGTGACATCTCCCAAGCGCATCGCCATCCTCGGCTCCACCGGCTCCATCGGCAAAAGCGCGTTGCGGGTCGTGTCCGCTTTCCGGGGGCAGTTCGAGGTGGCCGGGCTGACCACGGACAGGAACGTCCCTCTGCTCGCCGAACAGATCCGGGAATTCCGGCCGGACGCGGTGGGGGTCGTGCGGCCGGAATCCCTGGAAGAACTTAAGAGTCTCATGAATGGGCGGGGCCGGAACGG
>MGUT01000023.1:31874-32409 GCA_001800095.1 Elusimicrobia bacterium RIFCSPLOWO2_01_FULL_64_13
TCGTGCTTTCCGGCGTGGTCGGAGCGGTCGGATTGAAGGCCCTTCTCAAAACTTTGGGAATGGGCCGGACCGTGGCCCTGGCGAACAAGGAGTCCCTCATCATGGCCGGGGAGCTGGTGACCCGCGCGGCCCGGGAGGGGGGCGCGACCCTCCTTCCCGTGGATTCGGAGCATTCGGCCATGTTCCAGTGCCTGCAGGGACAGGCCGGCAATCCCATCCGCAAGATCATCCTGACGGCGTCGGGCGGGCCCTTCTACCGCTTCCGCGGCGACCTCTCCAAGGTCACGGTGAAGAAGGCGCTGGCCCATCCCAACTGGGTGATGGGCAAAAAGATCACCATCGATTCGGCGACCCTCATGAACAAGGGCCTGGAAGCGATCGAGGCCCACTATCTTTTCGGCGTGCCCCTGGACAGGATCGAGATCGTCATCCACCGCCAGTCCATCGTCCATTCCGCCATAGAGTTCGAGGACGGCTCCGTCATCGCCCAGCTTTCCGCTCCGGACATGTGCCTGCCCATCCAATACGCGCTCAC
>MGUT01000023.1:32426-34531 GCA_001800095.1 Elusimicrobia bacterium RIFCSPLOWO2_01_FULL_64_13
CCGCAGGCCCTGCCCGGTCCGGAGACTGGACCTGGCCGCGCTCGGCCGGCTCGATTTCGCCAGGCCGGACTTCCGCAAGTTCCCCTGCCTCGGGCTCGCCCTGTCCGCGGGCCGCGCGGGCGGCAGCTCCCCCTGCGTCCTGTCGGCGTCGAACGAGGTCGCCGTGCAGGCCTTCCTGGCCGGCCGCATCCGCTTCACCGGCATCGCGCGGGTGGTGGAGAAAGTCCTGTCCTCCCGCCGGAGGATCCCCAAGCCGGACCTGGAAGCGATCCTTGATGAAGATGCCGCAGCCCGGCGCGCCGCCCGGGAAATCATAGAAAAGATGGAGGTCCCGAACTAAACATGCTGACCACGATCGTCGTCCTGTCGGTCTTCACGCTGGTCGTCGTCGTCCATGAGCTTGGACACCTGATCGTCTGCCGCATGCTCGGAGTGCGCGTCGAGAAATTCTCGGTGGGTTTCGGGAGGGAGCTCTTCGGTTTCGACTGGAAAGGCGTCCACTGGTCGTTCGCCATCCTGCCTTTGGGGGGCTACGTCAAGCCCGCGGGAGAGGACTCGGACGAGCGTTCCGGGGCCCCCGACGAGTTCTTCTCCCAGCCCTGGCACGGCCGGATCCTCATCGCCCTGGCCGGGCCCGTGATGAACTACGCCCTCGCCTTCCTCTGCTTTTTCTGGATCCTTTTTTACTGGGGAGTGGCCGAACCGTCGAATGAACCCGTGATCGGAGAAGTGGTCAGCGGCTATCCCGCCCAGGCCGCCGGGTTCTTCAAGGGCGACCGCATCCTGGCCGTGAACGGCAAGCCGATCCATACCTGGGAGGAGGCGGCCGGCGAGATCCATACCAAAGCCGGCACGGCCATCGACATCCGCTACGAGCGGAGCACCGAGGCCGGTCCCGTGGAAAAGATCGCGGCGCTCGTCCCGAAGAAGGACCCGCGCAGGGGCATCGGGCTCATCGGCATCTCCCCCGACATCCGCATGGTCCCCCAGGGCGCGGGCGAGGCCGCCAGGTCCTCCTGGAAACAATGCGTGGACCTTTCGGTCCTGACCCTGGGCTATCTCGGCGGCGCTCTCAAGAAGTCCATCCTGAACCGCGCCAAGCCGGAGCTGGAACTCGCCGGACCCATCGGCATCGTCACCATCATCGCCAACGTGTTCCGGGAGGGGCTCCAGGCGATGGTGAGCCTGGTGGCGCTCATCTCGCTGAACCTGGGCCTGTTCAATCTCTTCCCCATCCCGCTCCTGGACGGAGGCCACGTCTTCCTCTATACCCTCGAGGGTCTTTTCCGCAAGCCGCTCAACAAGACCGCCGTGCGCGCCGCCAACATCGCCGGGGCCACGTTCCTGATTACCGTCTTCCTTTTCGCCACGACGCAGGACCTCACGCGCCTGAAGACCATCTTCTTCAAATGAGGGCGGCGCGTCCGTGAGATTCTCCCAGGCCTTCATTCCCACCCTCAAGGACGCTCCGCGCGACGCGGACACCCTTTCGGCGAAGCTCATGTTCCGTTCCGGCATGATCCGCAAGCTGGCCTCCGGCCTTTATGACTGGCTGCCCCTGGGGCTGCGGGTGTTGAGGAACGCCGAGAACATCATCCGCGAGGAGCTGAACGCCGCCGGGGGCCAGGAAGTATGGCTGCCCCAGGTCCAGCCCAGGGAGCTCTGGGAGGAAACGGGCCGGTGGAAGGTCTACGGCAAGGAGCTGCTGCGGTTCAAGGACCGCAAGGGCACCGAATTCTGCTTCGCGCCCACGGCCGAGGAGGTCATCACCGATCTCGTCCGGCGGGACGTCCGCAGCTACCGCCAGCTCCCCCTCCTGCTCTATCAATTCGGCGCCAAGTTCCGCGACGAGATCCGCCCGCGCTTCGGGGTCATGCGCGCCAGGGAGTTCTACATGAAGGACGCCTATTCCTTCCACGCGACGGAGCGGGACCTGGAGGAGGCCTACGGGCGAGTCTTCGACGCCTACGTGCGGATCTTCAGGCGCTGCGGCTTCGATTTCCAGCCCGTCGAAGCGGAGACGGGGGCCATCGGCGGGAGCTTCTCGCACGAGTTCATGGTCCTCGCCGACACCGGCGAAGAGGGCATCGCCTCCTGCTCCGCCG
>MGUT01000024.1:0-11038 GCA_001800095.1 Elusimicrobia bacterium RIFCSPLOWO2_01_FULL_64_13
GGGAGGCGAGCATGATCTTTTCCTTGCGGGTCAATGCGTCCATGTCTGCCGCGTATCACATTATCAATCTCTTCCTGTTTTTGATCCGTCCAAATATATCAACCAACGCAGAAATGAGGAGGAACGAACAAACAGGGGACGTCCCCTAATACCTAATACTGTTTTATGACGACCCATTTTGATATCATGGAGGCAATCATGACCCCCGGAAACATAGACCTGAAGGCCGAGCAGGAAAAGACGCTCCGGACCCCCAGACATCGCTACAGTTTTCTGGCCAGGGTTTTGTTCCTGACCATGGACGTCTTCTATGGAAGGCGGAAATCGCTTTCCAAGTTCAAGGTGCTGGAAGTGATCGCCCGGGTCCCCTACCAATCCTGGGAGCACGTGGCCTATATCGCCATGACCCACACCTACAGCAAGCCGGGTTTCGCCAGGAGGGTCTTTGAGTTCGTGCGGGAATCCCGGCAGCAGCAGGACAACGAGCAATGGCACCTCCTGATCCTGGAGGAGATGGTCCAAAAGAAGGGGATTCGGGAGACGTTCTTCCTTTACCGCATCGTGCCGCAGATCATCGCCTTCTTCTACTACCACGTCAGCTGGCTCCTCTACGCCATCAAGCCCGCCTACAGTTATTCCCTAAACGCCGACTTCGAGGACCACGCCGAGCACGAGTACATGGAATACGTGCGGGACCATCCCGGACTGGAGGAGGAGCCCTTCGAGAGCGACTTCAAGCAGGACTACGGCGATTACGGGACCGTCGCCGACCTCTTCCGGAGGATCGCCCTGGACGAGCGCCTCCACAAGGAAGAAAGTCTCTCCCGCATCCAAAGCGCCAGGTTCTCATGACAAGGAGGAGGTAAAAAAGGGCAAACAGGGGACGTTGCTAAGTTTCTAAGTTATGGAGGATATCTTAGATACTTAGCAACGTCCCCTAATACACTTGCACGAGAGATCGCCGTGGCGGTAGTTCGTGATACGCAGGTTTGGATTGCATTCATTGGGCTTGTCGGAGTCATAGCGGGGGCCGTGATCGCCGTCGTGGGTAGCGTCCTGCTTCATTGGCTTCAAGATCGAAAAACAAATCAACTCGATCAGGCCAGGATGGAGTTACTGAAACAGCTTCTCGTAGCTCAGGATTGGCGGAAGCTCTCAACGCTCGCCAGAGTCGTTGGTGCCGACGCAGACACGACGAAGCGTCTACTGATAAATCTCGGAGCAAGGGTTCCGAGAAACCGCGAGATGATGGAGAAGAAATCTGGGGTCTGATATCGAAACACCCCTTAAGGATGATCGAATAATCCATGGCAATAATAATTCTTGGAATCATAAGCGTGATAGTCCTGGGAGGACTTTTCTTATTTATCGGACGAAGTTCCAAATCAGCAGGCGGCGGGGCAGTGCCAAATGCTGATGAAGTTTCGTCAAGGGCATCCTATGCCTTCGAGTGTGCCAAGCAACTCGGCGATGGAAGCATCAATTCAATAAAGGAAATTTTATTTACACCCGCTCTGTCGCCGGTCAGTCGGTCATGGAAGGAATCCAGGCGACAGGATAAAATTGACAGAAAAGTTGCGTACGAGATTACGGCCTTCTCCGTCAACATAGTCCTCAGAGCGTGGCATGCCCGGCTGGGTGCTGAAGAGACCATGCCAACGCTTCGGCGTCTGGAACTTGAACTTCTTGCTCGCTTCAAAGCCGAGCCCCAGTTGGCGTCGTTGCTGCCACAGCTGGGCTTCTACGCAGAAGCTAAAGATCAATTTATGATGATGATGCGGTTCAGTGGGAGTATCCAAAGAACATTTACGAAGGAAGCGGATGGCGTCGCAAGCGCTGCCTTGGCAGAACCCCTCACGATGATTTATAGCAAGGCTCAAAACTGCGCTGACGAAGCCCTGGACTTACCTATAGCTGACATTCGACGGCGACTTCATCCATAACTTTTATCCTTCATCCCCAAAATTGACAAAATGAGCTTGTTGAAAAACCAGCCCGAATGAAGAAATAAAATTTACCTATTTCCGAAGGAATAGGGGACGTTGCTAAGTATCTAAGATATTTAATGCCGTGAGGAACGGCGGGAGTTCAAGCCCGTAGGAGTATAATCGGATTTTAATCTGACGTTTTGTCTTGGTTGTAAGCCCTCCCAAATCCTCTCCTTCCCATGTTGACATAATTGGTCCTTCCCTGCACGGCCCTCATATCATAAACTGTATTTATCCTGAAGGATGCGCCCCCATCAAGGATAGAGGATGCTACGCGGAATGCCAAGAAAACCAAGATTAGACTGTCCCGGACTTCTCCACCACGTGATCGCCCGTGGGATTGAGCGGAGACCCATATTCCTATCAAAAATTGATTACGAGGACTTTTTGAATCGCATGTCTACGGTGATGGAAAAGAGCACGGCGCAATGCCTTTCCTGGGCATTGATGCCTAACCACGTGCATATGCTAATTCGGTCCGGCCGGGAGGGCGTGGCATTTTTAATGCGCCGCCTCCTTACCGGCTATGCCGTCTCATTCAACCATCGCCACAGGAGAGCGGGACACCTATTTCAAAACAGGTATAAATCAATCGTCTGTCAGGAAGACAGCTATCTAATGGAATTAGTGCGATACATTCATTTAAACCCTTTGAGAGCCGGAATTGTCAAGAATATGGAATCCCTGGGAAAATACCCCTGGACAGGCCATGCGGTGCTGATGGGGAACAAGGACGCGAAATGGCAGGAAGTGAAGGAGGTATTGGAACAACATGGAGGCAGCCGGAAGAGATATGAGGAGTTCGTCCAAGACGGAATCAAAAGGGGAAGAAGGCCCGATCTGGTTGGGGGCGGATTAATCCGCAGTTTGGGTGGAATTCGTCATACCCAGACAATCAGGTTTGAAGATCGCCAGGCGTATGATGAAAGAATACTTGGCGACGGCGATTTCGTGGAGGGTTTGCTGAAAGGAGAAGAAACGGATGGAAAAAGGAGCGTAAAGAAGAGTTGGACATTGGAAATGCTGATGGAAATGGTCAGCCGGATCATGGGCGTAAGAAGGGAAGAATTGACGATGAAAACCCGCCGCAGAACCGTTTCCAAAGGAAAGGCGGCGCTGATTTGCTTAGGCGTGGACGTCCTTGGAAAGTCCGGGAGAGAAATGGAACGGTTGACCCATATGTCCAGCGCGGCGGTCTCACAAGCATTGCAGAGGGGGCGGGACCTGGTAAAAAATGCTTGCTGGCGCCAGGAGCTTAATATCTTAGATACTTAGCAACGTCCCCTATTTTGCTATTGACAAAGGGGGGAAGGGTTTGTAAGATTGGGTTGTACGTCAAATTGAGCGGAGTTCTCACAGAAACCGGCCGAGGGTTTAAGGCCGGTTTTTCTATTGACAAGAAATGGCCGTTCTGATATTGTATCAGCGATGCGCCAAAGGACAATAGATGGCAAAAGGAGGCAGTAGATAGCTCGGTATGGAAAGTCGCCGACATAGAGAGGTAACCCTATGCATCTGAAATCGGTGGAAATGGTCGGTTTCAAATCCTTCGCCGACAAGACGACGGTCGAGCTCAAGCCCGGAGTATCGGCGGTCGTCGGCCCGAACGGCTGCGGCAAATCCAACATCGTGGACGCCCTGCGCTGGTGCCTGGGGGAGATGTCCGCCAAGTCCCTCCGCTCCAAGCACATGATGGACGTCATATTCTCCGGCGCCTCCGGCCGGGCCCCCCTGAACCTGGCGGAAGTCACCCTCTGCTTCGACAACGCCCACCGCCTCCTGCCCATCGATTTCAGCGAGGTCCAGGTCACGCGCCGGCTCTACCGGAGCGGGGAGTCCGAATATTTCCTGAACCGGACCCAATGCCGCCTGAAGGACATCCGCGAGCTCTTTCTGGACACGGGCATCGAGGAGGGCTATGCCATCCTGGCCCAGGGCGAAGTGGACTTCGTCATGAACGCCAAGCCCGAGGACCGCCGGGAGCTCTTCGAAGAGGCCGCCGGCGTATCCAAGTACAAGGCCCGCCGCGAGGAGTCGTTGCGCAAGCTCGAACGGGTCGAGACCGACATCAGCCGCCTCAACGACATGATCTCCCTCGTCAAGGAGCAGATGGAATCCCTCGAATCCGCCGCGAGGAAGGCCCGGCTCTTCCAGAAGCTCAAGGAAGAGCTCAAGTCCCTCGAGATCTCCGACGCGCTCCACCGGATATCCGGCTTCGACGAGCAGATCCGGACGCTCGAAGCGCGCCTGGCGGAGCTCCGCGCGCAGACGGAGAAGGCCACCGTGGACCTCGACTGCAAGGAAGCCGAGATCACCCGGCTCCGCGTCGACCAGGACGAGCGCGAGCAGGCCCTCTACCAGAAGAACCTGGCCATCCTGGAGCTCGACAAAGCCATCAACGCCGCCGACAACCTGACCCGGACGGAGGCGGAACGCGAGACGGAACTGCGCGCCCGCGTCGAGAAGGCTGCGCAGAGGTCCGCCCTGACCCGCGAGGAGGAAAAGATCCTCCGGCAGAAGCGCGACGAGGCCCGCGCGGAGATCGAAAGCTTGGAATCCCGGAAAGCGGAGCTGGAAGCCGCGCGCGACCGGGAGACGGAGGCATGGAAGTCCCTGTCGGCCGGGCGCCAGGCCCTCGAATCGGAAGAGCGCTCCCTCTCGCAAGCCGTCCTCAAGGCCGCCTCGGAGGCGGCCCAGGCGGTCAACGAAAAGAACGCCTCGGCCTCCGGCATCATCCACAAGGAGACCGGCATCCGCGTCCAGGCCAAGGAACTGGAAAAGGCGCGCGCCGAATCACAGCGCGTTTCCGCGGAAACAGGGTCCCTGGAGACCCAGGCGCGGGGAATGGAGCAGGCCCGCGTCCGGGCCGAAGAGGACCTCCTCTCCCTGAAGACCGAGTTGGAAGCCGCCTCCGCCCGCAGGGAGGAACTGCGCAGGGACGTCCGGGAGACCTCTCTCCTCGCGACGGAAAAGAGCGTCCGGGCGGAGCTCATACGAAAAAATTTCGAGACCGACCCCTACCGCCGTGGGGCCCAGGCCGTCCTCAACCAGGGGTTCCCCGGACTGCGGGGCGTAGTGGGGCTCCTCCTGAAATATTCCGAGAACATGGCCCGCTGGGTGGAATCCGCCCTGGGGGACCGGCTCCATTACCTCGTGTTCGACCGCCTGGACCAGGCCAAGGACGCCCTGGACTGGCTGCGCCAGAACCGCATCGGCCGGGCGGCTTGCCTGGTGCTGGAGAAACTGCCGGACGTCCAGCCGCGCGATTTGAGTTCCGTGCCCAACGCCAACTCGCTTTTGACCTTCGTGTCCTGCCCGCCGGAGCTCGAACCCATGCGGCGCTTCCTGCTCGGCTCCAGCTTCATCGCGGGCAACAGCCTCTATTCCACCGGCGTCATCGACGGCGGCAGCGACGTCCCTCCGCATGAATCCGATCGGCAGGCCGGGAACGATTTCCGCGCCCTGGAAGAGCTGGACCGGGAGGTCCTCTCTCTCAAGGAGAAGCTGGCCGCCGGCGAGTCCGCCCTGAAGGCCCTGGAAGAAGGCCTCTCCGCCTCCGCCGCCGGCCTTTCCGAAAAACAGAAGGCGCTCGACCGCATCGCCATACAGGCGGCCCACCTCGCCGAGGTCCTCTCCCGCAAGGTCGAGGAGGCCCGGATCGCCGGGCGCGAATCCGAACTTCTGGAGAACGAACTGGCGGCGGAAAAAGAGGCCCTCGAGGGTCTCGTCAGTAAAATGGCCCGGGAAGAGGAGCAAGCCCGCGCCTGCTCCGCCGCCCAGGCAGAAAAAGAGGCGGAAAGAGCCGCCCTGCTCAAAAAGATATCGGACGCGCGCGACGGGGAACACCAGGCGGAATTGGCCGCCAAGGAACACGAGGTCCGGCTGGAAACTTTCATGGAGCGGCACCAAAAAAGCGCCGAATCGCTCCAGGGCTGGGAGGACCGGCTCGGGCAATGTCTCGCATCGCTCGAGGACACCGATAAGGAGACCCGGGAATCCGAGGCCAGGATCGAAGAGAGCGTCAAGCGCCAGAATTCCGAAAGCAGGAAGGTCCGCCGCCTCGAGTCGGAGAAGAAGGCCGCCTCGGCCGAGGTCGAGGAGCTCCTGGCCGGGAAAGCGAAGTGGGAAGCCGACACCGCCGGGCTCCGGGCCGATATCGACGCCCTGCGCGAAAAGCAGGCGCAGGCCGTCGCCGTGCTCCACCAGGCGGAGATCGACCTGCGCGGCCTCCAGAATGAACGGGACCACGTCCGCCGGCGCGTCCAGGAGACCTACCAGGTGGACCTTGCGGACCCCGCCTTGGAGTGGACCGCCAGGGAAACTCCGGCCGACGACATCGACAAGATCAAGCGCCGGGTGGAGTCCATGTCCAACTCCGTGAACCTGGAGGCGCCGGAACAGCACGAGACCCTGACCCAGCGCTACCAGTTCCTGGCCGCGCAGACGCAGGACCTGGAAAAGGCCCGGCAGGACCTCCGGACCGCCATCAGCCAGATCAACGCCACCACCAAGGAGCATTTCCGGGAGACATTCGCCAAGGTGCGGGAGAACTTCCGCTCCATCTACTCCACCCTCTTCCAGGGCGGGGAAGCGGACCTGGTGTTCACCAACGAGCAGGACCTATTGGAAACGGGCATCGACATCGTCGCCCAGCCCCCGGGGAAGAAGCTGCAGAACATCGCGCTCCTCTCCGGCGGAGAGAAGGCGCTCACCGCCATCGCCCTCCTCTTCGCGTTCTTCATGGTCCGGCCCTCCCCCTTCTGCGTCCTCGACGAGGTCGACGCCCCCTGGGACCCGGCCAACGTGAACCGCTTCCTCAACCTCTTGAAGGAATTCTCCCAGAAGACGCAGTTCCTCGTCGTGACCCACAACCCGCGCACCATGGAGATGGCCGACATCCTCTACGGAGTGACCATGCAGGAGTTCGGCATCTCCAAGGTCTTGAGCGCCAAACTTAAAAAAGAGCCCCACCTCGCCGAGAACGTTTCTTGACCTCCGCCAGGATCCTGGGAGGACGGGTGGACTCCGCCGGCATGGCGGAGGCCCTCGAGACCATCCGATCCGGCGTCGAGTCGGGACGTTTCCTCCAGGTCGTGACCGCCAATCCTGTCATGGTCTTCGCGACGCGCAAAGACCCCGCCCTCGCGCGGGTCTTCTCGCGCGCGGGACTGGTGGTCGCCGATTCCGCCGGCATGGTCCTCCTGGCCCGGTTGAAAGGCCTGCCGGTTAAAGAGAGGGTCGCCGGGATCGACCTGGCCATGGAGCTCGCCCGCCTGGCCGCGGAGAAGGGCTGGCCCATCTTTTTGGTTGGGGGGAAGCCGGGCGTCGCCGAAGAGGCGGCCGGGCGCCTCCAGGCCCTCCATCCCGGCCTGGCGATATCCGGTGCCCGGAACGGTTATTTCTCCGTCGACGAGGAGAAGGACGTCCTCGGAGAGATCCGGGACAAGCGACCCCGGATCGTCCTCGTGGGCCTCACGGCCGGCCTCCAGGAGAAATGGATCGCCCTCCACGCGGAGGTCTTCGCCGGGATGTGCGTCCTGGGATTGGGGGGCAGTCTGGACGTGATATCGGGGCGCCTGCGCCGGGCGCCCGTCTGGATGCGGGGCATGGGCCTGGAATGGCTTTTCCGCCTCGTCCAGGAGCCCTGGAGATGGCGGCGCGCCCTCCTCCTGCCCGTCGCCTTCTTCGCCGCCCTCCTCCTGCCCCCGACGCGAGACAGGTTTGATAATCGAGCGGATTTATCATAAAATTGAAGGATGCGCTACGGGGTCATTTCCGATATCCATTCCAACCTCGAAGCCCTGGACGCCGTCATGGCCCTCTTCAAAAAAGAAAGGATACAGTCCATCCTCTGCCTCGGGGACATCGTCGGCTACGGCCCCAACCCGAACGAATGCGTGGACCGGATATCCGGCCTTAAAAAGGTCCAGTCGACGGCCGGCAGCCACGACTACGCCTCCGTAGGGCTGAAGGACATGACCTGGTTCAACGACATGGCCGTCCGCGCCCTGACCTGGACCAAGAGGAAGCTGACCGAGAAGAGCCGGGCGTTCCTCATGCGCCTGCCGCGCCTCGTGGACGGATCGGCCTTCACCCTCGCGCACGGCAGCCCGCGCGACCCCATCGACGAGTACCTGCTGTCTTCGCTGCAGTTCCTGGACAACCTGCCCTACTTCCGCACCCCGGTCTCGTTCATCGGACACACCCACGTGCCGGCCGTCTTCTACACGGATTCCCTGGGAGTCATCCAGAACAAGCCCCTCCCGGAAGGCCGGGCGGTCTCCTTCGACCCGGAAGGCAAGACCATCGTGAACGTGGGTTCCGTCGGGCAGCCCCGCGACGGGGACCCCCGCGCCTGCGCCGTCATCTACGACTCGGAAAAGCGCCAGGTGAAAATGGTCCGCTGCGCCTACGACATCGAGTCCGTGCAGAAGAAAATGAGGCAGGCGAGCCTGCCTCTGTACCTGATCGAGCGGCTGGGCTACGGCCGCTGACGCCGGACCACTTAGGAGGATGACATGAACCGATACATCAGGATCGCCGCCGTTTCCGCCGGATTTTTCGTCGGCCTGGCCCCTTTCGCCGGCGCCATGGGCCGCGTCCCCAAAAAAGAATACCTGGCCAAGGCGGACGCTCTGAACGAATGCCGGAACGAAGCCCAGTCCCTGACGGAAAAGACCGGGACGCTCGCCGCCAGGGTGGACGCGCTCGAGAAGGAGAACGGCGAGATCCTCGCGAACCTCGAAGCCGGCAAGAATGATTTGCAGAAGCGCGTTGCCGAGCTCCTCCGCGAGAAACAGGAAGTGGAGAAGGAAAAAGCGCGGGTGGAGGAGGAAAAGGCGAAAGAGGTCCAAAAGCTCAAGGGCACCTACGACAGCCTCGTTTCCGACATGGAGAAGGAGATCCAGCAGGGGTCCATCCAGATCACCCGACTGCGCGACAAGCTCTCCGTCAACCTCATCGACAAGATCCTCTTCGATTCGGGCGAAGCCGCCGTCAACAAGCAGGGCGAGGAGGTCCTCGACAAGGTGGCCAACGTCCTCAAAAAAGTCCAGGACAAGCAGATTCGCATCGAAGGCCACACGGACAACGTCCGCATCGGCGGCGCCCTGAAGGAGACCTTCCCGACCAACTGGGAACTTTCCGCCGCGCGGGCCACGACGGTGACGCGCTACCTCCAGGACAAGGGAGGCATCGACCCGAAACTGCTTTCCGCCGCCGGCTACTCCGAGTACCGCCCCATCGCGGACAACGGCGCGCCGGAAGGCCGCTCCAAGAACCGCCGGATCGAGATCACCCTCGTTCCGCTGGAGACCGCCGCGGCCGCCCCGATCCCGGAGCCGCCCAAGAACCCCTGACGGCGGCCCGAAGAGCCGGGCCGCAGCTCGAACCATGACCAGGACCCATGACACCGCCGGCGACGTCCGCTGGATGCGCCGGGCTCTGGAACTCGCCCGCCGCGGCCTGGGGAACGCGAGCCCCAACCCCTATGTCGGCTGCGTGATCGTCAAGAACGGCAGGCCGGTGGGGGAAGGCGCCCACGTCCGCTTCGGCGGACCCCACGCCGAGGTCAACGCCCTGCGCCGCGCGGGACGGCTGGCGGCGGGAGCGACTTTGTACGCGAACCTGGAGCCCTGCCGGCATTGGGGCAAGACCCCGCCCTGCGCGGACGCCATCATCGGCGCCGGCATCCGGAAAGTGGTGGCGGCGATGCCCGACCCCAACCCGCTCACGCGGGGCGGAGGGTTCCGGGCGATGCGCCGGGCCGGGATCACCGTCCGGTCGGGGATCTGCCGGCGGGAAGCGGAGGAACTGAACCGTTCCTTCATCAAATTCATGACGAAGAAGAAACCCTACGTCTTCTTGAAGTCGGCGGTCTCGCTCGACGGAAAGATCGCGGCCCCTTCGGGCGAGTCGCGATGGATCACTTCGGAGAAGTCGCGCCGGTACGTCCACCGCCTCCGCGGCGCCGTGGACGCCGTCCTGGTGGGAGGGGCCACCGTGCGCCGGGACGACCCGTCGCTCACGAGCCACGGGCAGGGCCGGGACCCGGTGCGGATCGTCCTCTCCGCCAGCGGAAGGATCCCCCGCGGCAGCAAGGTCCTCGACGGCGCGGCGCCGACCTGGATCCTGCACGCGGGCCGGGCGCGGCCGCGGCCGGGCCGGGCCGAGTGGATCCGGATGCCGTCGCGCGGGGGGAAAATCCCGTACGAATCGGCCGCCCGCCTCCTCGCCGGACGCGGGATCTCCAGGCTCCTGATCGAAGGCGGCGGGGAAACGGCGGCCTGGGCCCTGGAGGCGGGGGAAGTGGACGAGGCCGTGTTCTTCATCGCTCCGGTCTTCATCGGCGGCCGGAGAGCCCCGACGAGCGTCGCAGGGAAGGGATGCCTCTCGCTGCGCGGGGCCCGGCGCCTCGAATTCCGCGAACTGGTCCGGCTCGGGCCGGACATCCTCGTGCGGGCCCGGGCCGCGGCCCGGGCGGCGTAAACGGATGTTCTCGGGCATCATCCAGGCCGTGCGGCGGACGACGGAACTGGTCTCGCGGGACGGCTCGGGCCGGTCGCTCGACATCGCCTCCCCGTTCCGGAACCTGCGCAAGGGGGAAAGCGTCTCCGTGGAAGGGGTGTGCCTGACGGTGGTCCAGTGCAGGAAAAGGCCGGAAGGGACCGAATTCAAGACGGTGATATCGGAGGAAACTTTGAGGAAGACCACGCTCCACGCCCTCTCGCCCGGTTCGCGGGTGAACCTGGAACGGCCCCTCTCCGTGGGGGACCGGATCGGAGGGCATTTCGTCCTGGGGCACGTGGACGGCGTGGGCCGGATCCGCTCCATCCGCCCCGAAGGCGCTTCCAAGCTCTACACTTTTTCCGCTCCCCGGACTCTCGCCCCGGCCCTCCTATCCAAGGGGTCGATCGCGGTGGACGGGATATCGCTCACGATACTGGACCCGAAACGGGAGCGGTTCTCCGCGTCGATCCTCCCGTTCACGGAGAAGGCGACCACGCTCCGGCACAAGAAAGCGGGAAGCGCGGTGAACCTCGAGACCGACA
>MGUT01000024.1:11050-20048 GCA_001800095.1 Elusimicrobia bacterium RIFCSPLOWO2_01_FULL_64_13
CCGTTCTGGGAAGGAGGGTCCGGTGAGGTTCGCGAGCGTCTCCCAGGCCATAGAAGACGTCCGTTCCGGCCGCATGATTATCGTCGTGGACGACCCGGGGCGGGAGAACGAAGGGGACCTGGTCTGCGCCGCGGAAAAAGCCACTCCCGCCATCATCAATTTCATGGCCACCCACGGCCGGGGCCTCATCTGCGTACCCGTGACGGGCGAGAGGCTGGACGTTCTGCGGCTCTCTCCCATGGTGGAGCGCCCGGACAAGTCCCGCGAAGCCGCTTTCACGGTGTCCGTGGACGCCAGGAAAGGCGTCACGACCGGGATCTCCGCCCATGACCGCGCCCTCACCATCCGGACCCTCGTCCAACCCAGGACCAGGCCGGAGGACCTGTCCCGGCCCGGACACGTGTTCCCTCTGCGCTACAAGGAGGGAGGCGTGCTGGTGCGCGCCGGCCACACGGAAGCGGGGGTGGACCTGGCCCGCCTGGCCGGGCTCAACCCCGCGGCCGTGATCTGCGAGATCATGAAAAAGGACGGGACCATGGCCCGCATGCCCGAGCTCTCCCGGTTCGCCTCGAGGTTCCGGCTCAAGGTCCTCTCCATCGCCGACCTCATCAGCTACCGCAGGCGGACCGAGAAACTCGTCCGGCGGGTGGCTTCGAGCGAGATCCCCACGGCCCACGGCAGGTTCACCCTGCACCTCTACGAGGACGCCATCCTGCAGGAATACCACGCCGCCCTGGTCAAGGGCCAGGTATCGGGAAGGCGCAACGTCCTGGTCCGGGTCCACTCCTCCTGCTTCACCGGAGACGTCCTGGGCTCGCTCCGCTGCGACTGCGGGGAGCAATTGCGCGCGGCCATGGGGAAGATCGAGAGCGCCGGGGCGGGGGTCCTGCTGTACATGCACCAGGAAGGCCGGGGGATCGGCCTGGAAAAAAAGCTCCATTCCTACGCCCTCCAGGACAAGGGGCTGGATACGGTGGAAGCCAACCGCAGACTCGGGTTCCCCGCGGACCTGCGCGAATACGGCATCGGCGCCCAGATCCTCTCCGACCTGGGGCTGACCTCCATCCGGCTCATGACCAACAATCCCCGCAAGATCGTCGGCCTCGAGGGCTACCGCCTCAAGGTCGTGCGCAGGGTCCCCCTGGAGATGAAGTCCAACCCCGCCAACGCCCGCTACCTCCGGACGAAGAAAGAAAAGCTCGGCCATTGGCTCAAGGTGCTTTGACGACGATGAAAAGCTCGAGGTTCGCCGTCGTGGTGTCCCGGTTCAACCAGGGCATCACCCAGCGGCTCCTGAAAGGGGCCCTTTCGGCCTTCGCCAAGGAAGGGATCCCGGAGCGGGCCGTCCGGACGGTCTGGGTCCCGGGAGCGTTCGAGCTCCCTCTGGCGGCCAAGGCCCTGGCGGAGACCCGCAGGTACGGCGCGGTCGTCTGCCTGGGCTGCGTGCTCGAAGGACAGACGCCCCACAACCGCTACATCTCCGCGGCGGCCGCGCAGGGGATCACCCAGGCCTCTCTCCTGACCGGCGTCCCCATCGCGTTCGGGGTCCTGACTCCCAGGACCCTGGAGCAGGCGATGGACCGTTCCGGGAACGATTCCGCCAACAAGGGTTCCGAGGCCGCGCACGCCGCCGTGGAAATGGCCGGGGTCCTCTCATCCGTCACCGGCAAGCCGCCGGCGGCCCGAAGGGCCGCCCGCCGCGCCCGCTGAAAGCATGGGCGTCCGCCGCCAGGGCCGGCAGATGGCGATGCAGGCCCTCTATTTGAGCGATACCTGCGGCCTGCCCATCGACCAGGCGCTCGAGGCCTCCCTCCCGAAAGACCTGCCCGACGCCGCGGCGGACTTCGCCCGGCGCCTCGCCGGCGGAGCGAGCGGGAGCCGCGACGACATCGACAAGGTCCTGGTCAAATACGCGGAGAACTGGGAGATCTCGCGCATGGCCGCCGTGGACCGCAACATCCTGCGCCTGGCGGCCTATGAGATCTTGAACGACCTGGACACGCCGGTCTCCGTCGTGATCGACGAAGCCATCGAGATCGCCAAGAGCTATTCCACCAACGACTCGGGCAAGTTCGTCAACGGCATCCTCGACAAGGTGAAAAAGGAAAGGCCGGCCCAATGACCCGCGGGGAGATCCCCGCCTCCGTCCGGAAAGAGGCCGAACGGCTGCGCCGGGACATCGAAGAGCACGACCGCCGCTACTACGTCCTCGACGATCCCGCCGTCACCGACGCCGAGTATGACCGCCTGCTCCGCCGGCTCGAATCCCTGGAAGAGGCCCATCCCGCCCTCCAATCCCCCGATTCGCCCACCCGGAGGGTGGGCGGGCAGGCCCGGTCCACCTTCAGCCCCGTTCCCCATTCCCGGCCCATGCTGTCTTTGGAGAACGTCCTGACCGAGGAGGAATTCGGCGAATGGTGGGACCGCGTCCACAAGACCCTGCCGGACGCGGAGGCGGCCGTGGAGCCGAAAATGGACGGCACGAGCCTCTCGCTCGTCTACGAGGGGGGCGCGCTGGTCCGCGCCGCCACCCGCGGCGACGGGAACGTCGGCGAGGACGTCACGGCGAACGCCAGGACCATCCGCTCCATCCCCCTGCGCCTGAAACTCCCGCCGCGCTTCCCCGCGGACCGGTTCGAGTGCCGCGGGGAGGTCTACATGCACCGCCGGGACTTCGAGGAACTGAACCGGAAGGCCCTGGCAAAGGGTTCCAGGACCTTCGCCAACCCGAGGAACGCCGCGGCCGGCTCCCTGCGGCAGAAGGACGCCTCCGTCACGGCGGGACGGCCTCTGCGGTTCACGGTGCATTCGGCGGGAGAGCTCCCCAAATCCCTGGGGATCCGGACCCACGAGGGATTCATCCGGCTCTGCCGGGACCTCGGGCTCCCCATCGCCCATTTTCCGCTCACGGTCTGCGCCAGGAAAGAAGAGGCCGTCGCCGCCTGGAAGAAGTGGCGGGAGGAGCGGCCGGGCCTCCCCTACGAGATCGACGGGATCGTGGTCAAGGTCAACTCTCTCTCCGGACAGAACGCTCTCGGCCGGACGAGCAAGAGCCCGCGCTGGGCCGTGGCCTTCAAGTTCGACGCCCGCCAGGCCGAGACCGTGATCCGGTCGGTGGAATTCTCCGTGGGAAGGACGGGCGCCGTCACGCCGGTGGCCAAGGTCGATCCCGTGTCCTGCGGGGGAGTGACCATCGCGTCGGTCTCCCTGCACAATTTCGACGAGGTCCGGCGCCTGGGGGTCGGGATATCCGACACGGTATTGATCGAACGGGCGGGCGACGTGATCCCCAAGGTCGTCCGCGTGACGCGGCGCGGCGAGAACCCGGGAGAGATCTCTCCTCCCGCCGAGTGCCCGTCCTGCGGCGGGGAGGTGTTCCGCGGGGCTCTGGAAAAAGAGCCGGAAGTGGCCTATCGATGCGGGAACCCCTTCTGCCCCGCCCAACTCGAGAGGCGCCTCCTCCACTTCGCCGGCCGGTCCGGCCTCGACATCGAGGGGCTGGGCGAGGCCGCGGCGGCGGAACTGGCGCGGAAAGGCCGGGTCGGGGATTTTGCGGACCTCTACGCCCTTAAAAAAGAGGACCTGCTCGACCTCGAGCTCTTCGCCGACAAGAAGGCGGAGAACCTCCTCGAAGAGATCCGCCGGAGCAGGACCAGGCCCCTATCGAAGCTCCTCGTCGCCTTCGGGATCCGCCACGTGGGCGACCGCGCGGCCCGGGCGCTCGCGGACGCGTACGGCTCGCTCGACCGGCTCATGGAAGCCGGCAGGGACGAGCTCCTCAAGATCCCCGAGCTCGGGCCGGTGATCGCGGAATCCGTCATGAAATTCTTCTCGAACCCGTCGAACAGGGCCGTCATCGAAAGACTGCGGAAGGCCGGGCTGAACTTCACGGAGGAAAAACGCCGCGCGGCGCCCTCGCCCATCTCGGGCCTGCGCGTGGCGTTCACGGGCGAGCTGGAATGGCTCCCGCGTTCCCAGCTCCAGGAGCTCGTGCGCCGCCTGGGCGGGGACCCCACGGATTCCGTCTCCAAGAAGACCGGCCTCCTCGTCGCCGGCAAGAACCCCGGCTCGAAATTGGAAAAAGCCAAAAAGGCCGGGGTCCGCGTCGTGACGGAAGAGGAATTCAGGAAACTCATCGGCAAGGGGTCATAACGCCTAAGGACCAGGTCCAGACCTGGGGGTGATGGCAAGGGGGGAGGAACCTGGGACGGAATTGTCTATTGACCAGATAATTTCTATAATCGTCCCATAAGCCATAAGGAGGGTGCCATGCGCAAGAAACTGCTTTCCGCCGTAGACGCTTTCGCCGGTCTGGGCGACGACGAGCTGGAACTCCTGGAGCAATGCGGGAAGGAGACGGTCTATCCGCCCGACGCGGCCGTGTTCAAGCAGGGCGACGCGGGCGACCGCATGTACCTCGTGCTCGAAGGCACCATCGAGATCTGGAAGAGCGAGGGCCAGGACTTGAAAGGCAGCCGGCTCGCCCGGCTGAAGCCGGGAGAGATATTCGGAGAGATGGCCCTCTTCGACAAGGAACCGCGCTCCGCCGGCGCCCTGACGTTCCTCAAAGAAGCCAAGATGCTCGTCTGGGAGGAGAAGGACTTGAGCCGGCTCGTGCGCGACCGCCCGGAGCTGGGGGTGAAGCTCCTCTCCAACTTCCTCAAGAAGATCAGCTACCGCCTGCGCGTCGCCAACGACGCCATCCACACCCTTCTGCGCTCCAACCAGTATATCGGGCTGTAAAAAAACCCGCTTGAGCGGGTCTTTTTACAGCTCACCTCTCACCTTTCTACTCTCTAAGTCGGCCTCGGCGCCATCGTGATGGCGTCCCAGGGACAGATGCGCATGCACAGGGTGCAGCCGGTGCACTTCTCCCGGTCCACGTCCACGACCACCATGGCGAAGGGAGTGCCGGGCGGAGCGTCGAGCTTGACGATGCAGTCCGGGTGCGGCATGACGGAAAGGCAGGCCTCGCAGCCGGAACAGAGGTCCGGGCTGATGGCGGCGATGGTCTTGGACCTGGCTTTCCTGACGGCGGGTTCCATTCAGCCCAGGGCCTCCCAGACCTGCTCCAGGTGGCCGTCGACCTTCACCTTGCGGAAGCATTTCACCAGGGTCCCGTCGGGGCCTATGATGAAAGTGGACCGCTCGATCCCCAGGAAGTTCCTGCCCATGAAGGTCTTGGGCTTGTAGACCCCGTAGAGCTTGGCGGCGGCCTTGTCCTCGTCGGAAAGCAGGGGGAAATTGAGCCCGTACTTTTGGATGAATTTCATGTGGGAGGAGGCCCCGTCGAAGCTGACCCCGAGGACCACGGCGTTCTTCTTCTTGAACCGGTCGACTTCCTGGCTGAAACCGCAGGCCTCCTTGGTGCAGCCCGGAGTGTCGTCCTTGGGATAGAAATACAGCACCACGGACCTGCCTTTGAAGTCCGACAGGCGGACCATCCTGCCGTCCTGGTCCGGCAGGGAGAAGTCGGGGGCCTTGTCGCCTTCCTGGATATCTTTCGCGTCTTTATTCATGGGCCACCTCCGTCCTCGATTTTATCACATCGCACTCCACTCCGCAACCGCGAGGGGTTTTTCCTGCCTTCCCCCTCAAGGGGGGAAGGAGTCCGCGTTTTGACGGGACGGAGCCATTCTGGTATAATGCCTTTGGACCGCCTTCCGATGCGCATCGCCAAGGTCTCTCTGCCCCGGTATAAAAAGAACCTCCGGACCGTCGTTTTCGAGGGGGGGGCGAGCGTGAAGCTGCACGAAGAGGTCGTCGAACGCCGGGGCCTGGCTGAAGGGAGCGAAGTCTCCGAGCTCGACCTCGAAGGCCTCAAGGACGAGAGCTCCCGGCGGGAAGCTCGGGACTATTCCCTCCTCCTTCTCGGGTACCGGACGCTCTCGCAGAACGCCTTGAAGGAGCGGCTCCGCCGCCGGGGGTATGCCGTCAAGGTCATCGACGGGGTCCTCGAGGAACTCAAAGCCATGAAGCTCCTCGATGACGCGGGGCTCGCCCGGAGCATGGCCGAGTCGCGCCTCAAGGGCGCTCTCGTCGGAGCCGCCAGGGTCCGCTCGGACATGCTCCGCCGGGGGATCCCCCGGGAAACGGCCGACTCGGCCCTCGCGGAGGCGAACCGGGACCCCGGCAACGAGGTCCCGTCCGAAGAGGAGCGGGCCTATCAGCTCGCGGCGCGGCGGGCGAAGCAGATGCGGACCGACGCCCGCACGGCCTACCGCCGCATCTACGGCTATCTGGCCAGGCGCGGTTTTCCGCCGGACACGATCGACCGGGCCCTGGCCCGGATCTCCGCCCGGCGCCGCGAAAAGGAAGAGATGGAAAGAGAGGACGACCGTGACTGAAAACAAGCCATCCCCAAAAGCATTGATCTCCGTTTCCGATAAGACCGGCGTCGTGGAGCTGGCGCGCGCCCTGCGCGAATTCCGGTTCGACATCCTGTCCACGGGAGGGACCGCCAAGGTTCTGCGCCAGGCCGATATCCCGGCCGGCGAGGTCAGCGAGCTGACCGGCTTCCCCGAGATCCTCGGCGGCAGGGTGAAGACGCTCCACCCTTTCGTCTTCGGCGGAATCCTCTATTCCCGCGGCGACCAGAAACATCGGACCGACGCCGAGACCCACGGGATCCCGCCCATCGACTGGGTGGTCGTGAACCTCTACCCTTTCGAGCGCATCAACCTGGAAGGCAAGCTTTCCAAGCCCGAGATGATCGAGTTCATCGATATCGGCGGGGTCTCGCTCCTGCGCGCCGCGGCCAAGAATTACGAGCACGTGGTCGTGCTCTGCGACGACAAGGACTACGGGCCCGTGGTGAAGGAATATAAGGAAGCGGGACGGGTCTCGCCCGCGACCAGGCGCGAGCTGGCCGCCAAGGCCTTCGCGCACACGGCCCATTACGACAGCATCATCGCCAGGCATTTCCGCGAGAGCCTGGCTCCCGACGTCGCGGACCTGAAAAAGGACCTGAAGGTGGAGTCCGCCATCCGTTCCGACTCCTCGACCCTTTTTCCGTCGGAGCTGACCCTGGGCCTGCGCAAGGTCGCGGACCTGCGCTACGGCGAGAACCCCCAGCAGAAGGCCTCCCTCTACAGGGATTCGGGGTCCAGGGAATGGGGCGTCGTGCACGCCCAAAAGATCCAGGGCAAGGAGCTCTCCTTCAATAATTACCTGGACCTGGACGGCGCCTGGCAATTGGCCAATTCCTTCGCCCTGGCCCAGGGCGAGGGCCGGCCGCCGGCCTCCGGCGCGGGAAAATTGGGCGGGAGCCACGGCGGGGTCTGCTGCGTGATCGTCAAGCACAATAACCCCTGCGGCGCCGCCATCAGCCAGACGCCCCAGGAGGCCTTCCGGATCGCCTTCCAGGCGGATTCCTTGAGCGCTTTCGGCGGGGTGATCGGCTTCTCGGCCAAGGTGGACGCGGAGACCGCGCGGCAGATCGCCAAGACCTTCTTCGAGTGCGTCATCGCCCCCGACTACGCCCCGGAGGCCCTGGAACTCTTCAAGGCCAAGCCGAATTTGCGCGTGTTGAAGCAGGGCACCGCCCTGACCCTGCCGTACGAGCTGGATGTGAAAAGGGTGTCGGGCGGCTTCCTGGTCCAGGAAAAGGACAATTTCTTCTTCGCCGAGGACGCCGAGCCCGACTCCTCCGCCGGCGGCCTGGGCAGGGTCGTCAGCAAAAGGACCCCCACTCCGGAAGAGCTCTGCTCCCTGGATTTCGCCTGGCGCGTGGGCAAGTTCGTCAAGTCGAACGCCATAGTCCTCGCCCAGGGGACCGCGACGGCCGGCATCGGAGCGGGGCAGATGAGCCGCATCGACGCCCTGAAGATGGCCGTCCACAAGATGATCGGCGCCAGGTACGAACTCCTGGGCGCGAAAGCCGCCGTCGGCGCCGGAGCGGGCCTGCTCGTATCCGGGACCGCGCCGAAACCCTCCTCCGGCCTGCCCCTGGTGATGGCTTCCGACGCGTTCTTCCCGTTCCGCGACTGCGTGGACGAGGCCGCCAAGACCGGCGTCTCGGCCGTGATCGCTCCCGGCGGCAGTCTGCGCGACCAGGAATCCATCGACGCCGCCAACGAGCACAATATCTCCATGGTCTTCACGGGGATGCGGCACTTCCGCCATTGATCCCCGGAAGAAATCATTTTCCAAATCTGATATAATGGTTCCTTCGATGAGAAGATCGTCCTGGACATTTCCGCTCGCCGCCGCCGCGCTGTGCCTTACGGCGCCGGCCGGGCCCGCCGCCGCCTCGGACCAGGCCTTCCTGAAGGACCGCGTCAAATACGGCAGGACCATACGGACCCGCATGCCTCCGCAGATCATCCTGGAGACGCTCCAGAAAGAGTTGGGCTCCATGAGCCCCGCCTGGCGGACCTTCTGGCAGAACTTCATCATCGAGGATGACGAGGGAAAGGACGAATTCGTCCTCATCGCCAGGAGCGTGGAGAAGAACTGGGCCCTGGCCACGTTGAGCGGCGACTGCCCCAAGCCGGAGAACTACGACCAGCTGCAAAAAGACGTGGCCGCCGGAGGGACCCCGGTCCGCCTCGACGTGCTCGTCGGCGTTAAAAAAAAGAGGTCCTGGTTCCGCTACGTCATCCAGGTCTATGAGCCCATGTACCCCTTTTGGAAGAACCCCTGCTACGGCTGGAACCTCCCTCCGGGCACGTCCGCGGACCCGTTTTACAAGGACAACTACGCCATGGCGGTCTATTCCAAGAACATGTCCGAAGAGATATCGAAGCTGGCCGATTCCCTGAAAAAATGGAAGCCGCCTAAAAAAGTCAGGAAGATCCCGGTCATGAAAGGTCCCGGACAGGTCCTGATAGGCGGCGAGACCAACGAGCTCCTCACCGACGACGAACTGAACCTGCCCGTCAGCGAGCAGGAAAAGATACTGGAGAAGAAGGTCAGGAAGGCCGAGAAATCCAATAAGGCCTACGACGTCGGAGGCCCCAGGGAAGGCGAGTAGGACATCGAAGTTTCTGTCAGGCGC
>MGUT01000024.1:20093-21922 GCA_001800095.1 Elusimicrobia bacterium RIFCSPLOWO2_01_FULL_64_13
AAACAAAAAACCCTGTGGATCGCTCCACAGGGTTCTTCGTTTGAAACTTGTACGGTTCTTAGAACTTGACTCCGACGGAGAACCGGTGGGTCTGGCCCAGGTCGCCGAGAGGCATCCAGGCGTAGTCCACGGTGCCCATCTGGAAGCCGAACCCGAATCCGACGGTCACCCCGTTGAAACCGTCCACCCTGCGGGCGCGGGAGTTGTAGCCGAGCCGGCCGGAGAGGGACATGTCGTTCTGGAGCTCGTGCTTGTACTCGGTCCCCAGGGCGAGATAGGCGGAGTTGTCTTCAGGGAAGACCACGTCCAACGCTCCCAGCCAGTTCTCCTTCACCTTGTAGGCCGAGCCCAGGCGGATCAGAATGGGGAGCTTGTCGCTCTCCGTCTCGAACTTGAGCTTGCCGCCGATGTTCTGCGCGGCGAATCCCAGAGCGAGCCGTTCACCCAGGAGCTTGTCGTACTGGGCGCCGAAATCGACCGCGACGGTGGTCGCGGTCTCTTCGATCTTCGAGCTGATGATCTTCAGGTCCAAGCCCACGGGGATGTCCATCACCTTCCTCGCGTAGGCGAGGTTGAAGGCCAGGTCGCTGGGGGAGAACGTCCCCTGGTCGGTCGCGCGGATATCGGTCTTCGTGATGTCGCCGGCGTTGAAATACTGCAGGCCCAGCCCCACGGAACCGATGGCCTCCGATATGGGCATGGCGTAGGCCACCCAGTGGTACCCGGGGTTGGAATCCTTGCCGGTCTTGTCCTTGAGGAAGATGCCGGAGTACATGTACTCGGCGCTCTTCTTCTCAAGGCGGGCCAGGCCGGCGACGTTGTAGTATATGGAGTTCACGTCGTCAACGACGGCCGTTCCCGCTTCGCCCATGCCGATGATCCGGGCCCCCACGGGCAGTTTGAGGAACTGCCCGGTGCGGGTGCCGGCGGCCTTATCGCTGAAGGCGGCCTGCGCCAGGGTGGGCGCGAGAAGGCCGAGGGCCAACGCCAGGGTAACAACGATCTTGCCGTTCAGTTTGCTCGTCATCTTCGTCTCCATGGTCATGGTCGTCGATTTAATTGGTTTCATCGCAGTCACCCCCTTACCTTTGCACAGCGACTTTCATTGTGCGTTTGTCGCCGCCGCCATTCAGTAAGGCGAAGTATACTCCGCTGGCCACGTCCTGGCCGTCCTCGTTCTTGGCGTTCCAGCCGATGACGCCGTCGCCGTTGTCGTCCTTGAGCTGTCTCACGAGGTCCCCGGCGAGGGTGTAGATCTTGATGATGGTGCTGGCCGGGAGCTGGTCGAACACGATGCCGTCCGCCTTGTGCGTGGCGAGGGTCGGGCGGTAGGGGTTCGGGTAAACCGACGCTTGGCTCAGTGATGTCACAGGAGTCACAATTACCACCGCGAATTTCGTCAGATGGGTAATTGACGCTGATACCGTCGTTCCGGAGAACGAAGACTCTTTGATGATAACCCAGCGGGTTCCATTGAAGAATGCAACCTTAACTAATGCTGGGTTAACAGCTGATACTGTGGCCAAGGCCGCTCCTGACAATGGGAATGTAAGAGTTATCGGTTTTTTGAACTCTGTTATCCCGGAAACCAGCGTAATGTCTACGGCATTTCCAACTGTCTCAACACCCGCAGTATCCGCAGGCGGTTCAACAGGAATTCTCTGAAGTGTATCCACAGAATCCAAGGCGCCTGGAGGGATAGATCCGCCAGATCCAACACCACCACCGAGGTCAATTATTTCTTTAAGGATCGTGGTAGTATTTGGATCAATGATGTCCGTTTCCGTAACTGCACCAGCCAGAACCTTGGCCGAGGAGGTCGAATACAT
>MGUT01000025.1:0-3997 GCA_001800095.1 Elusimicrobia bacterium RIFCSPLOWO2_01_FULL_64_13
CCCATCGGGGACGGGACCGACCGGGCCACGCCCAAACGATTCTGGTTCTGGAACGGGGACGAACTGGAGACCAAGTGGGACGCCCTGAACGAATGGACGGACCTCCAGGAGACCATCGGCGGCATCCTGCGCGGACCCTACGCCCTGCGCTTGCCGGCGGCGGGACCGACCCTCTCCGCTCTCTGGCCCGGCGCCGAGGCCTACGCCGACTACCGGCTGAACCCCAAAATGGACCAGGACGGCTGGTTCCGGAGCTTCGCCCGCCTGCGGCTTGACGGCCTGGCCGGCCTCGGCTTCAAGCATCTGCAGGTCCAGTCCCCATGGGAATCCGACGCGGACCATCCGGAAAAGGACTTCCTCCCCGGTAGCGGCTCGATCTCCTCGGCGCATTCCCCCTGGAATCTGGAGATCAGTTCGGCGCTCGGCGGCCGGGACGGTCTCAAGGTCTTCGTCCGGCGCGCCCATGAATTAGGGATGAAGGTCTCTCTCTGGCTGCCTCTTGGCCGCCTGTCCAACTCGTCCCCCCTCCTGGCGGAGAACCCGGACTGGGTGAAATACGGTCCGGCCGGAACTCCGGAGACGGCCGGCGAACCCGACGTGGCCGGAGTCGCTCTCCAGAGCGCCTATGCCGGCTATGTCCTGGCGCGGATCAGGGAGATCAGGGAAGAGACCGGGATAGACGGCCTCGGGCTCGATTCCTTCAGGACATTGGCCCTGCTTCCCGACCACTCCTCTCCCCACCCTTCGCCCGAGCTGGACCGCATGCTCCAGCTTCTGAAAGAATTCCGGAAAATGGGGCTGGAAGACCTCACCCTGGACGGAGCCGGCCCCTACGGGACCTCTTCCGGAGGGTATCTCATGGAGGCCCTCATCTCCGGCGGCGGACAGGGACGCGAATTCGCCGCGGAGAAGTTCCGCGCCCTGGAGGGGAAGGAATACGGCCTCTCCCGCTACGCCGCCAACTGCCTCATCGAGCCGGACAGCTATTTCAGGGCCCTGGCGGCCGGCGGGGCGGTGGACGGATTCAATCTCGAGGCCTTGAACCGCCTCTCCGGCAGGGACCTGGGAAAGATCCTCCAGGCCAACCGTGATTTTACCAATGTGGCTTCCAGGATGGTCCGCCGGCGCCTGATCGGCAAAGGGGACCGCTGGCAGGGAGTGTCCTGGACGCGTCCCGGGTCGCGGGAGGCCGTCCTCTTCTCGTTCGAGAAATTAACGGTGGAAGTCCCCGGCGGCGGGACGGTGGAGGACGTGACGGCGGGGAAAAAATACGTGCCCGAAGGCGCCTTCAAGACCGCGCCCATGCGCGTCTATGTCATCCGCTGACCGCGCCGGAAGGCCCTTTCACCTGTGCGTGTTCTGCGCATCGAGCGGAGACGTCGACCCCGCCTTCCTCCGCCTGGCGCGGGACCTGGGGGAGAGGATCGGCCGCTCGGGCATGACCCTCGTCTACGGCGGAGGGAACGCGGGCCTCATGGGAGAGCTGGCCCGCGCGACCCATGAGAACGGCGGCAGGGTGATCGGCGTGATCCCCCACGCGGTCCATCAAAAGGCCGCCAAACCCGGGTTCCCCCATGAGCTCGTGGTCACGGGGGACATGCGCGAACGAAAAAAGATCATGGAAGAGAAGGCCGACGCTTTTTTGGCCCTGCCGGGAGGGTTCGGCACCCTGGAGGAATTCTTCGAGACCGTGACGCTGAAGCAGCTCGGCTACCACTCCAAGCCGGTCGTGCTCCTGGACGCGGAGGGGTACTACGGCGCCCTATTGGGATTTTTGGATGAGGTCGTGGAAAAGAGGTTCGCCAAGGCGAAGCACCTGGCGAATTTCCGCGTCGCCCGAAGCGCGGAAGAGGCCCTGGAACTGATCGGGTCGGCTAGCCGGAGACCAGGGCCGCGATGATGGCGGGGAGGTCGCCCGCGGTCACGCGGCTGAAGTAGACCGCCTTCCCTTCCCCGTCGAATATCATCACGTTCGGACCCGCCGCGCAGACGTCCAGGCAGCCGGATTTCACCACCCGGATCTTCCCCTTCAAGCCGCGCTTATGGATCTCCTCCCGCAAAAGCTCGACGAGATTGGCCCCGGAATCCTCCCCGCGGTCAGCGTTGGCGCAGGCGGCTTCTCCCGCGCGCTCGTGGACGCACACGAACGCCATCTTCCTGAACGGGATGCCGCTTTCCTTCATGCCCAGCTCATCCGGTATGCCATCCAGTAGACCGCGATCCCCGTGGCCGAAACATAGACCCAGGCCGGGAAGAGGAACCGGACCAGGCGGACATGGCCCGGGATGTTCCCTTTCCAGGCGCGGGTGATGGCCGCGACCGCCAGGGGAGGCACCAGGGCCGCCAGGATGGAATGGCTGATCAATATCCCGAAATAGACCGGGCGGATCCATCCCTGGCCCTGGAACGGGACCGATCCGGCGCGCGCGTGGTAGGTCAGATAGGACGCCATGAAGAGGAGCGAGACGGCGAACGCCGCGGCCATGCAGGCCCGGTGCAGGAAAATGTCTTTTGCGCGGATGAAGCGGTAACCGGCGGACAAGAGGACGAGCGAGAGAAAATTCAAACAGGCGTTAATGTCGGGCAGTCGTTCGGTCACTAGTCGGAATTCAGATCGGTCTGGGAGAGCGGCTCGGGTTTGGTTTCCCTATCCTTGTAGGGCCCCGTCTTGTTCCGCCAATGCTCCGCGTAACCGCTCGAAACCCAGTCCAGCGCGGCTTCCGTGGTCGAGACCTCGCGCCTCAATTTTTCGGACAGGTACCATTTGTGCCGGAGAATCTCCTCTTTCTGGAGGTGGTAGTCCTGCTCCATCTTCTTCTTGCGCCAGGAGGCCGCGTGGTTCCGGAAAAAATCGTTGATGGCGTATTCCATGCCCACGTCCCTGCATTCCTTCTCGCTCAAGTACCATTTATGGTCCAAAATGGCGTTGATCTCCTCGAAGTTGAGCTGCTCCATCGAGTTCTGCATCCCTTCACCCCCCCATTCTCTCATGCCGACCTTTCCCGCCGCGTGCAGAGCGCGACGGACAGGGCGGTAGTCAAAAGTCCGAAACCGAGCGATACCCAGAAGCACAGGGCGGGCGAGGGGAACACCCCGGCCGCCCGCTCCGCCCCGTAGAACCCGTGGCGGAGCGCGGCCACGCCGTAAGTCAGGGGGTTGGCCGTCATCACGCCCTTCAGCCACCCCGGGGCCCCTTCCATGGGAAAAAGCGAGCCGGACAGGAACCACATGGGCATGAGGAAGAGGTTCATGACCGAATGGAAACCCTGCGCGGAGTCCATCCGCCAGGCGATGGCGAACCCGAGCCCCGTCAACGCAAATGATATCACAAAAAGCATGCCGAAGACATAGAGGAATGGCAGGGAGGCCAGAGACACTCCCGCCAGGGGGGCCAGGACCACGAAGACGGTCCCCTGGAGGAGCGCGATCCCGGTCCCGCCCAGGATCTTTCCGAAGGCGATGCTCGCCCTGGATACCGGCGCCGTGATCACGGACTGGAGGAACCCTTCCCTGCGGTCCTCGATGACGGAAATGGTGGAGAAGATGGCGGTGAAAAGGACGATGAGGATGATGGTCCCGGGGAAAAAATATTCGAGGTAGTTCTGCCCGGCGGCGCCGGCCGGAGCGTGGCGGAACGATCTTCCCAGTCCCGAGCCGATCAGGAACCAGAATATGACCGGCGGCAGGACCGCCCCGATCACCCGGCTCCTCTGGCGGAAGAACCGCGTCATCTCCCGCGAAGCGAGCGTGGCCCCGGGCAGAAGGAAACCGGCGAACAGCCCCCGGCTCACTTTTCCTCCCCCCAGAACCTGTGGCCGGTCCGGCGCACGAAAACGTCCTCCAGGGTCGGTTTGCCCACCGTCACGGACAGGATCTCCCCGGGGAAGGCCCCGACGAGATCCGGGATGAATTCATGGCCTTTCTCCCTTTCGATCCGCACGGTCCCGTCCAGGACGAGCGCCTCCAGACCGAACCTTTTCCGCGCCGCCGCCGAGAA
>MGUT01000025.1:4018-4682 GCA_001800095.1 Elusimicrobia bacterium RIFCSPLOWO2_01_FULL_64_13
CCCGGCCACGACCTTCCCCCGGGACAGGATCGCCAGGCGGTCGCAGCGTTCGGCCTCCTCCATGAGATGCGTGGTGAGGAGGATCGTCATGCCTTCCCTTTTCAGCTCGGCGACGTAGGTCCAGAAGTCCCGCCGGGCGCCCGGGTCGAGCCCGGTGGTGGGCTCGTCCATGAGGAGGAGCTTGGGCACGTGGAGCATGCCCTTGGCGATCTCCGCCCGCCTCTGCAGCCCGCCCGAGAGGGTCTCCACGAGGTCCGAAGCCCGCGAAGACAGGCCGGTCCGGGAAAGGAGTTCCCCGATCCTCGCCTCGAGTCTCCTCCCCGTCCAGCCGTAGAGCCGGCCCTGGTGAGTCAGGTTCTCCTTGACGGTCAGTTTGCGGTCCAAACTCGGAGATTGGAACACGATGCCGATGTCCCGCCGCGCTCCCGCCGGGTCCGCGATCAGGTCCCTTCCGAACACGAGGGCCCGGCCGGAGGACGGAAGGGAGGCGGTCGAAAGGACCTTGAAAAGAGGGGTCTTCCCGCCGCCGCTCGGACCGAGAAGACCGAAGCCCTCGCCCTTCCCGACGTTGAATGAGACGCCGTCCAAAGCCGGGACCCTCTCCGCGGACCTGCGGCCGGGGTAAGCGAATGAAACGGCCTCAACCTCCAGGGCGAGGGCCCGG
>MGUT01000025.1:4706-9165 GCA_001800095.1 Elusimicrobia bacterium RIFCSPLOWO2_01_FULL_64_13
GACGCCAGGAAGACGTTCCTCGCGGCGGCGCGGTCCCGGCGCGACAGGAACCGGAACGCGAAGCCGGAAAAGGCCGTTCCCAGAAGCAAAGCGGACGGGACGTACCATCCTCCCGACAGTCCCAGATGGAAAGGGACCAGGCTCGCGCCCAACAGAACGATGGTGGACCCGAAAGCGAGGCGCGAGGTGAGCCGGCCCTCAACGTCGGGGACCGGCATCATCTTGAATCCCGCCCGGGCGTAGTCCCCGCGGTGCATCCACCAGAGGGCGAGGAGGTGAGGGAACTGCCAGACGAAAAGAACGAGGAATAATGACCAGCCCTCCGGACCCACGGACCCCCGCGCCGCCGTCCAGCCGATGAGGGGCGGCAGGGCGCCGCTCGCCGCGCCCACCAGGGCGCAGGCGGGAGAGGTCTTCTTCATGGGCGTATAGACGGCGAGGTAGAGCATGAGACTCATGCCGGCGGCGAAGGCCGGAAGGATGCCGACCGAACCGGCCAGGTGCGCCACGCCGGCGGAAGAAAGCAGTATCCCGGCCAAAAAAGCTCCTTCGGGCCGGAGCCGCCCGCGGGGCAGCGGGCGGTCCTTGGTGCGGTCCATGAGGGAATCCTCCGCCACCTCAAGGACCATGTTCAGGGTGCCGGCCCCGGCGGAAGCGAGGGCCGTTCCCAGAAGGGTGTGGAGAAGGAGGGACCAGTCCAGGCCCCGGCCCGCGAAACGCGCGCCCAGGAGGAAACCGAAGAGGGAGGTCATGGCGACCACGGCCGTGATGCCGGGCTTGGTCAGGGCGATGCAGTCGGCGGCGCGGGTCCGCCCCCGGACGCCCATTTCAGCAGGCATCCGCCGGTCCCTCCCGGCCGCGCTTGCGGACGCTCCGGTAGATCAGAAAGGCGATCAGGCCGACGATGGCGGGAGGAAGGAGCAGAAGGATCATGAAACCCCAGTAGAACGCGCTCCGCATTTCCGACCCGGCGCCTCCGAAGCAGACCGAGCAGGCCCGGGCGTCATGCGCGAGAAGGAGGACCGCCGCGCAGGCGGAAAGGAGGGTCGCCGCCTTCACGGCAGTCCCAGGTCCGGCAGGACGAGAAGGAAAAGGAGAAGCGCCAGGAGAGCGGCCCCGTAGAACAGGGCGTGGACGGCCCTCTTCTCGGACTTCAGGTGCATGAAGAACGCCGCGATGAGGGAGACCTTGAAGAACGCGATGGCCAGGGCCAGGGCGATGTTCCTGCCCTTGCCCAGGTCCAGATAGGACGCCCAGACCGTCAGGGCCGTCAGGAAAGCGAGGGCCGCGAAGACCCCGAGATAGACCTTCGTATTGGAACGTTCCGCGCTCATAGGAGATAAAAAATGGGGAACAGCACGACCCAGACCAGGTCCACGAAATGCCAGTAGAGCCCGGCGTATTCCACGCGGGCGTGCTCCCGGGAATCGTACCGGCCTTTCAGGGCCATCGCCAGGAGATAGGAGATGAAGACGATCCCCCCGATCACGTGCAGGGCGTGCAGGGCCGTGAGGGTGTAGTAGAACGAGCCGAAAAGCCCGCTGGTGAGCGTGATGCCCTCGAGCCACTTGTGGTGGTATTCGTAGGCCTTGATCCCGAGGAAGCAGAAGGCCAGGAACAAGGTCGCGGAAAGGTACCGGACGAGGCCCTTCACGCTTCCCTTCTGGACGGCGTCGAGGGCCAGGACCATGGTGACGGAACTCGTGATCAGGACGAACGTGTTGAGGGTCGCCAGGGGCACGCCCAGCATCTCCCTGGGCGGGATGGAGAAATAGGGACTGCCCGTCCTCAAGATCACGTACGAGCTGATGAACCCTCCGAAAAGCATCACCTCGGAGGCGAGGAACACCCACATGCCGAGCTTCCCGTTGGGGATGCCCGTGGAAGTGTCGAGGACGCGCGTGTCGTTCATGTCAATTTTCCTCATTCTGCGGCCAGAAGTCCGCCTCCCTGCCCGGGACGCTGTACTCGTACGGGCCCCGATGGACCGTGGGGACCTTCTCGAAATTCACGTGAGGCAGGGGCGGGGAAGGGCAGGCCCATTCCAACGTCGTCGCCTGCCAGGGATTCTCTTCGCTCCTGGCTCCCTTGAAGATGCTCCAGAAGAAGTTCACGATGAAGGGGACCTGGAAGAGGAGCAGCCCCCAGCTCGCGTACGACATGAGGACGTTCGTGGGCTGGACCGTCAGGTTGTGGAGCTGGACGGTGGGGTCGTACAGCCGCCTCTGCACCCCGGCCAGCCCCTGGATGAACATGGGGAAGAATATGAGGTTCATGAGAACGATGGTGCCCCAGAAATGGACCTTCCCCCAGAACATGTTCATGGACCGGCCGAACATCTTGGGGAACCAGTAGTAGATCCCGCCGAAGAGGGCGATGAGGGTCCCGGTCACGACCACGTAGTGGAAGTGCCCGATGACGTAATAGGTGTCGTGCAGGTAGACGTCCGTCGGGGTGAATCCCAACGGCAGGCCGGTCAGGCCGCCTATGCCGAACATGGGCAGGAAGGCCAGGGAGAAGAGCATGGGCACGGTGAACCGGATGGAGGCGTCCTTCAAACTTAAGAGGAAGCAGGTCAGGATGGCGATGGACGGGATGGAGATGGTCATGGTCGTGGTCATGAAGAGATAGCTCAAGGACGTCTTCAGCCCGCTCACGAACATGTGGTGCGCCCAGACCATGAAGGACAATACGGCGATGAAGCAGAAGGAGCCGGCGACCTCCTTATAACCGAATATGGGCTTGCGCGTGCCGTTGGCCAGGATCTCGGCCACGATCCCCATGGGCGGGAGGAGGAGCACGTAGACCTCGGGATGCGCCAGGAACCAGAAGAGGTGCTGCCAGAGGAGCGCGTTCCCCCCGCCCCCGCGCTGGGAAAGCTCGCCGGATATGATGAGCCCCTGGGGCATGTAGAAGCTGGTCTGCGCCACGCGGTCGAGGAGCTGCAGCACGGCCCCGGCCTGGAGGACGGGAAACGCGAAAAGGAGTATGAGCCCGGTGACGAACTGCGCCCAGGCGAAGAGGGGCAGGCGCGACCAGGTCAGGCCCGGCGCGCGCAGGTTCAGGGTGGTGACGATGAAATTGATCGCGCCCAGGAGCGAGGACGTGATGAGGAACGTCATGGCCAGGAGCCAGGTGGTCTGCCCGGAGGAAATGACCGAGAGGGGGACGTAGCTCGTCCAGCCGGCCCGGGCCGCGCCTCCCGGCAGGACGAAGCTCGAGAGCATCAGGACCCCGCCCACGAAATAGACCCAGTAGGACGACATGTTCAGGGTGGGGAATGCCATGTCCTTCGCCCCGATCTGGAGGGGCAGGAAATAGTTTCCGAAGGCGCCCACGCCCAGGGGGACGATCCCCAGGAATATCATGATGGTCCCGTGCATGGCGCCCAGGGAATTGTAGAAGTCGGGCATCATGATCCCGCCCGGCGCCAGGGAATCCGGCAGGAGGTCCCCGATGAAGGGGATGGGCCGGCCGGGATAGGCCAGCTGCCAGCGGATGAGGAGGATGAGAGAAAAACCGATGAGGAGGAAGACGAGGGAGGTGAACATGTACTGGAGCCCGATGACCTTGTGGTCCCGGGAAAAGATCCATTTCCCGATGAAGGATTCCTCGCGGTGGACGGCGGCCGTCATGGCCTCCTCCCGGCCTGTTCCCCGGCCATCCAGGCGGCGTATTCGTCCTCGGGCAGGACGAAGATATCCCCGCGCATGCGGTAATGGCCCAGCCCGCAAAGCTGGGCGCAGCCGATCTCGAACCTGCCGGCCATGACGGGTTCGAACCATATGGAATTCTCCATGCCCGGCACGGCGTCCTGCTTGGTGCGGAACTCCGGAACGAAGAACGAGTGGATCACGTCCCGGGCGGTCAGGGTGACGAGAACCGGCCTGCCCAGGGGGACGCGGATCTCGTTGACGGAAGCGACGTCGTCGCCGGCGTCGGGGTCCTGCGGGTCCAGCCCCAGGGGGTTGGCGTAGTCGACCAGAGAGGGGGCCATCCTGCCGAACTTCCCGTCGGGTCCGGGATAATGGGCGAGCCAGGCGAACTGTTCGGCGACGACGCGTATGACGGTGGCGTCCTCCGGAGCGGGAAGCTCTTCGCGGATATGCGCCCAGATGGGCACCCCCACGATGAATATGAGCCACACCTCGAATATGAAGATCAGGACGTCGGGAGTGTAGGAAGCCAGGGTGCTCTTGTGCGAGTAGACCGCCTTCGGAGAGTTCTCCTTCCTGTAGCGCACGAGGCAGTAGGCCATGTAGACGGCCCACAGGACGAAGATCGCCGCCATGGCGGCGTGCAGGATGAGGAGGGACCGGTCGATCTTGTCCGCGTAGGTGGAGGCCGCGACGGGAAGTCCCCAGCCGTAGTTGGATTGAGCCGGATTCACGGCCCGGCCGTCCTTTCCCGCTCGAACTCGTCAAAACTCTTGGCGACGGCCAGGACGGTGCCGGCCAGG
>MGUT01000025.1:9208-18506 GCA_001800095.1 Elusimicrobia bacterium RIFCSPLOWO2_01_FULL_64_13
GCCAAAGAGGAGGGAAAAGCCGAGCCGAGCCCCAGGACGACCTGCGCGGCGAAGAGGACGGCCAGGACCAGCCCCAGCCCGGACAGGTCCCGGCGCGTCCAATATTGGCGCACGAGTTTCAGAGACAAGAGCAGGACCGCCAGGCCCACCACCGCGGCGTTGGCCATGTGCCAATGCAGGATGCGTTCAGCCCCGGCGTGCCTGTAGGCCGCGCCCAGGAAAAGCTGGAAGTAAGCCGCCAAAAAAGCGAAGATCGCGAGGCGCCTCAACTGCCGGGGATGGCGCGGATGGACCCAGGACTTCTGCGAAGATTCCGGAGCAGCGGGACGGCTGAAATAGGCGACGGCGGCCGTCAGGCAGAAAACGGTCTGGCCCAAGAATCCATGGGCGATGGATATCCCGGGCGGGAGGCGATAGAGGACCGTGAGGCCGCCCAGGACCGCCTGCAGGACCACGCAGAGGAGGGCGGACGTTCCCAGCCAGCAAAGCCACCTGCGCTCCTCCTTCAGCCACAGCCATCCGCTCTGAAAAGCGATCAGGATGCCGGCGAATCCGGCGATCACCCTGTGGCCGTGCTCATAAAACACCCCCCCGGCCATGGGAGGGAACCATTGCCCGAAAGAGAGGGGCCAGTCAGGAACGGACAGCCCGGAGCCGGTGGACGTGACCAGGGCTCCGGCCACGATCAGGAAGAAGGTGACGATGGACGTGAAGAGGGTGAAACCGGCGAGAGAAGGGGTTTTCATTTATGCGGTTATTAATGAACTTATTTTATCATTCGGCAAGCCGTCAGTCAACGGAACCGGCCCCGCCTCGCGGGCGGGATTCAGGGGCGCCTCTTGGAGAGGACCCGGATCCATCCCCGCACTTTGGCGGAATCTTCCGCTCCAGGGGAAAGCTCGAGATATTCGCGGAAGCTGTCCGCCGCTTCCTCGGCCAGACCCAGGGCCCGCAGGGCCAGCCCCAAATTGAAATGCGCCGGGACGTATGAGGGATCGGCCTCGATGCATTTCCTGAACCATTTCTCCGCCGTGATCCAGTTATTTTCATCGAGATAGGCCAGGCCCATCTCGTTCATGGCGCCGGCGTTGCCGGGATGGACCTGAAGGACTTCCTCCAGGGTCTTCCTGGCCAGGGACGGCTGTTCCATCCGCCTCTGACAGAGGGCCAGGTAATAGAGGAGCGTCCCCCTGTCCGCGGCATGGGCCGCCCCCTGCCGGAATATTTCCGCCGCGCGGAGGTATCTGCCCTGCAGGAACTCGTTGAGCCCGAGGTTGTTCCAGGCCTGGGTCAGGTCGGGCTGGCGGAGGAGAGCCGCCCTGAAATACGCCTCGGCCCGGCCGTATTCCTTATGATTCTGCTCGACGATCCCTATATTGTTGAGGGCGGAACTCGCGCGGGAGCGCAGGTGCCTGGTGAAAAAGCCATCCGAATGATCCACCGCCAGGTCCCGGCCCGTCCCGCGCTCGACGTAGAACCGGAAAATTTCCTGCGATTCCCGGAAATCCTTCAGGGAACGCGCGTTCCCAGCCCGCGACAGGAGCCCCGCGGGACCGTTCGGCAGACCCGCCGGGAATTTGGACGGGTGGTCGGAGTAGAGGGGCCGTCCGGTCCCGGCGTGGCGGGCCAGGAGCGCGGAGATGAATTCCGGCGCGCTCCTGAACTCGCCGGGAGGCGCGAGCTCGGGATGGCGCTCCCTGATCTGCCTGTACCCCCAGAACGTCCGCAGGGTCATGAGGGGGACCACGTCCCTCCGCAGCCCCCCGGCGGTCTGGAGGTAGCTGACGACGAACGCGGTCGTGTCGTCGGGATCATAGAGGGATGAATCCTTCGGCATGGTCTTGAGGACGTTCTTCCCGTAGTCGTAGGCCGAGAAGTCCCGCCGGGCCGATTTAAAACGGGTGAACAGCGCCGCCAGGACGACCGCGGACCAGCCCAGGGCCGGGACGGCGCGGCGCGGGACCCTTTTTTCCAGCCACCCCAGCCCCTCATTGAACCCCGCCGCCATCCAGGGAACGGTGAGCAGGTGCGCCATCACGAAATAGGGTTCGAGGATAGGCAGGCTGGTCTCGGACGCGGCCGGCAGGTTGGAGAGCAGGATGAAGACCGGCGACGCGAGGAGGTAGCCCGCCCCGCAGAAGACCAGCTCCCGGCTTTTTCCGGACCCGCGCCGGCGGGCCGGAACGAACAGCCCGGCCGCCGCGGCCAGGACGCCCCAGACCCGGAGTTCGCCGTACAAGGCGCGAAAGTATATCCCCGCCTGGGAGACGAAACCCGGCAGGGTCCAGGCGAGCCGGCTCTCCTCGGGATGGAGTTTCAGCCCCCCGTAGTCCGCCCGCGTGATGAGCCGGAATACCCTCCTGAAACTTTCGGGGTCTCCCCAGTCCAGAACCGGCTGGCGGAAAGAGCGGACGGGATAATAGGCCACGAGGGTGAACCCGAGGGACCCGAAGAACGCGCAGGCGGCCAGGGTCCGCGCCTTTTCCCCGCGGTCCGGACCGGAGGAGTCCCACGCGAACCAAAGCAATCCGGGCAGGAGGAAGACGATGGTGGGCTGGTTCAGGAGCCCCAGGCCCAGAAGAAAAAAGGCCAGGTAGACGAATCGCGTCCTCTCTTTCGCTCCGGCCGGGCCGGACTCGAGGACCACGGCCAGGATGACGGCGGCCAGGAACCCGTTCAACGTGTACATTTCCGACACCAGAGACAGACGCAGGACCGCCGGCGAAAACAGCCAGACCGCCGCGCCGAAAAAAGCGGCGACGGGCCTGACCCGCCTGGACAGCGCCCACACGAGCAGTCCCGCGGCGGCGGCGGTCCAGAGAGAGGAAAGGACGTTCGCCTGATAGGCCGGGTTCCCGAACGGGAGCAGGGCCATGGCGGCGCGGGTCGCCAGGACATAGAGCGCGTAGCCGGGCGGATGGGCGATGCCCAGGGACAGGGCGGCGGCGGCCAGGTCCCCCGAATCCCTGTAAGGCGCGAGCGTCCCGTAGAGGTTCGCCAGAAGCCAGCCGAACGTCCCTATAAGGACGGCCGGGATCATGGCCGGCGCCTACAGCACGTCATAAGGGTCCACGTCGATGATGACCTTGACCCCGGACTTGGGCGCGAAGGCGGCCCCCGCTTGGGACACGCGCGGGACCTGGCCGGGTTCCAGGCATTTGACCAGGATCTGCCAGCGGAGCTCCCCGTGAAGGTTCTCCCGGGAGGATGGTCCCGGTCCCAGGACCTGCTTCTCCTCCAGACCGGGGACTTCGAGGACGGCGGCGCGCAGCCGGTCCGACTCCGGCTCCACGAGTTCTTTTTTTTTGGCGCTGTGGATACGGAAGAGCACCGGAGTCGAGAAGGGAGGGTAAGCGAGGGCGCGGCGGAACTCGAGCTCCTTGGCGTAGAATTCCTCGTAGGAGCCGGCGCAGGCCGCCTTCAGGGCGTAATGGTCCGGCATCAGGGACTGCACGATGACCTTCGCCTTGAGCGAACCCCGCCCGGCGCGGCCCGTGGCCTGGGCGATCCACTGGAACGTCCTTTCCGCCGCCCGGAAATCGGGATGGTGGAGCGGGGTGTCGGCGTCGACGATCCCGACCACGCTCACCCTGGGGAAATCCAGGCCCTGCGTGACCATCTGCGTGCCCACGAGGATGTCCGCGTCCTCCTTCCTGAACGCGCTCACCGTTTCGCGGGCCGCGTGCTTCCTTCTAGCCACGTCGCGGTCCAGGCGCAGGACCCTGGCGGACGGGAACGTCTTCTTCGCTTCGGCCGCCACTTTCTGCGTGCCGAATCCGCCCAGCACCAGCGCGTCCGCCGCGCAGCCGCCGCATCGCGAAGGGAGGTCCATCTTCAAAAAGCAATGGTGGCAGGCCAGGGACTCCTCCCCGCCGGGTTCCTTGTGATGGATGAGCGTGATCCTGCAGTTCGGGCATTCCCACACGCGGCCGCATCCCGCGCACAGGAGGTAGGTGGAGAACCCCCTGCGGTTCAGGGCCAGGATCACCTGTTCGCGCCTGGCCAGGGCGACGGTGACGGCGTCCTTCAACGCCGGCGTGAGAGCCGAAAAACCGTCCTGCCTTTTGCGCGAACTCCGGTAGGCCGTCTTCCGGTCCGCGATCTCGACGATCGGGACGGTGTGGGAGGGCACCCTCCGGGTCAGTTTGAGCAGGCGATAGTCTCCCCGGGAGGCGCGGAAGTAGCTCTCCACGGACGGGGTGGCGCTGCCCAGGATGACCGTCGCGCGGCAGAGCTCGGCCAGGCGTATGGCCGCGTCCCTGGCGTGATAACGGGGCTTTTCCTCCTGCTTGTAGGAAAAATCGTGCTCTTCATCGAGTATGATGACCCCGGGATTCGGGAGCGGGGCGAAGAGGGCCGAGCGAGCCCCGATGACGATGTCCACGCCGCCGTCATGGATCCTGTCGGAGACGAGCGTCCTTTCCCGGGGCGTGACCTGGGAATGCCAGACGCCGACCCGCTCGCCGAAACGCCCGCGCAGGATGTCCTGGAACGGGGCGCAGAGGGAGATCTCCGGCACCAGGAATATCGCCTGCCTTTTCACGGGCCCCGCCAAGGCCCGTTCGATCGCCTCGAGATAGACCTCCGTCTTGCCGGAGGACGTCACGCCGTGCAGGAGATAGGTCGCGCACCCCCCTTCGGCCACGGCCGCGGCCACGGCGGAAGCGGCGCCGGTCTGCTCCTCCGTCAGGACGATCTCCCCCGGTTCCTCCGGGGGCCAACCGCCGGCGGAGGAAGCTCCGCCGGGATCGGGTCCGGGACTCCCGCGCGAAGGCCGGGAGGTCCGCCTCTGCGAGCCGGACAACAGGGACGCCGCTTCTCCGAAACTGCAGGCGGTCCGTTCCGAGATCCAGCGGGCGAGCTCTATCAGGTGAGGCGGCACGGGCCGCGCCGGGCGGAAGAGGAAACGGATCTCCTTCAAGGAAGCCCGGGACGGGACGGCGGACCCGTTCCCGATGGAAACGACCAGGCCTTTCATGGTGCGGTTGCGGAAAGGCACCGCGGCCCACAATCCCGCGCGGACCTCTCCACGCAACGATTCCGGGACCGAATAAGTGAAGAGGGAGCGCAAGGGCAGGGGCAGAGCGACTTCGACGGTGGTCATGCGGTCGTCAAGCGGGGTTCCTTTCCGGCGGGATGAGGCCCCTCAAGAGCTTCATGTCCTTCCAGGCATCCTTCTTCAAACTGGGGTCGCGCAGGAGGGCCGCCGGATGGAAAGTGGGGACCAGGGGCACCGTCCGCCCGGTATCGGCGATGGGATATCCATAGACCTTCCCCCGCAAGCGGGTGATGCCGTCCCCGGTCCGGAGGAGGGAGCGCGCCGCGGTCGCTCCCAGGGCGCAGATGACCGGAGGAGCGAGGATGCGGATCTGCGCCTCGAGGATGGGCCGGCAGGCCTCCATCTCCTCGGGCAGGGGCGGGCGGTCGTTGCCCCTCATGTCCGGATGCTCCGGCTCCCGCATGGGATGGCACTTGACGATGTTGGCGATATAGACCGTCTCGCGCGAGAGGCCGATCGCCGCGAGGATCCTGTCCAAGAGCTCTCCCGCCTTCCCGACGAACGGAAGACCCTTCCGGTCCTCCTCATATCCCGGGCCTTCGCCGATGAAGAGGCCCTTGGGCCGGAGCGAGCCCATTCCGAAGACGATCTTTTTCCGGCTCTTTCCCAGGACGCAGTTCAGGCAGCCGGAGTAGCGGGCGTAAAGCTCCTCCAGACTCTCCGCGCGCGGCGGTCCTTTCGGGACGTCCCGGCGGGCGCGGTAGTAAAGCTCGGTCTCGCCGAAATCCTCCGCGGTCCGGAGGAATTCCCGGAGGGCGCCGGCCGTCCGCGGGTCTATTTTTGAACGAGGCGCATGATCTCCCGGCATATGGCTCGCGCGCAGCGCTCCTTGGTCATGAGTCCCAGGGCCCGGGGCCGGGCTCCCGGGCGGAGGATCGTGGGCCGGATCCTTTCCGACTCCATCGTCTCCGGCCCGTTCAGTATGAGGAGGTCGCATCTCTTCCGGGCCATTTTCCACGACGCCCGGCGGAGCCCGCCGCGGCCTTCCAGAGCGAACCCGACCACGACGCGGCGCCCCTTCCTGCCTCCGGCCCAGTCGAGGATGTCCGGATTGGGCCGGAGTTCCACGCGCGCGGACCGGCCTCCGCTCCGGCTCATCTTGCCGGAGATCCTCCGCGCCGGCCTGAAATCCGACACCGCGGCGGCGGATATGAAGACGTCGGCCCGGCCGAACCTTTCCCTCACCCGGCTGAACATGTCCCTGGCCGAGCGGACCCGGACGGAACGGAACCGGCGCGGGACGGCCACTCCCGGCCCGGAAACGATCTCCACCCCGGCGCCCAGGGCGGACAGGGCCCGCGCCAGGGCCAGGCCCATCCTGCCGGAGGAAGCGTTGGAGAGATAGCGGACGGAGTCGAGGTATTCCCGGGTCGGGCCGACGGTCAAAAGGACTTTCTTGTTCGAAAGGGGTTGGAACAATTCAGGAACGCCTGACGGCTTTTTTGGCCGCGGCGATGATGTCCGGCGTCCCGGCCAGCCTTCCCCATCCCGTATCGCCCCGGGTCAGGGGACCGCGCTCCGGCCCCACGAACACATAGCCGTAGCCGCGGAGCTTGCGGACGTTGGCTTTGGTCGCGGGATGGTTCCACATGACCTCGTGCATCGCGGGGGCGATGACGATGGGCGCGCGGGTGGAGAGGGCGACGGCGGTGACGATATCGTCCGCGAGTCCCGCGGCCAGGCGCGCGAGAGTGTTGGCGCTCGCGGGAGAGATCACCAGCACGTCGGCCCGTTCGGCGCGGTCGAGATGGTTGAATTTCCACACTCCCCGATCCCACACGTCGTCGGCCACCGGATGGCCGGAGAGCGCGCTGAAAGTCAGGGGAGAGACGAACTCCCCGGCCCCGCGGGTCATGAGGCAGAACACGTCGGCGCCTTCGTCCTTCAAGCGGCGGACGAGGTCGCAGGATTTATACAGGGCGATGCTCCCCGTCAGCCCCAGGAGGACCGTCCGGCCTTTCAGCGATGGTTGTCCCGCGGTCTTCATGCGCGGCCGTTTATCGTTATGATTTTTTCTTCGGGGATTCGGACGTCTTGGGCTTATCGTTGGAGTCGGATTCGACGGGCGCTTTGCCGATGTTCTCGAACAGGGCGGCGGCGGTGAGTTTTCCTTTTTTGACCGTTTTGAGGACCGGCAGGTCGCGGACGGATTTCTGGCTGATGCGGGCGCTCAAGATGTCGAAGACGGCCTGCGGTATCAGTTCCTGGATGGAACGGCCGTCGCTCTCCTTGCTTTTGAGCTCGTACGCCCAGCGGCGGGCGAGCAGGATGGCGTCATAGCGGTTCAAAGTGGTGTCCATGACGAGCTTGTCCAGGGCCTGGATCACCTCGGGATCCATGATGACCTTTTCGATGTCCCCGGACATGTCCGCGTCCTGCGTTGGATTGCTCTCTTCTTTCTCCATCTCGGAACTCCTTTTTAAGGTCTGGGGCCCCGGCGCCCCTACCGATCAACTGATGGCCTGTTCCAAAGGCAGGCGGCTGCGGCTCATCCGGCAGCGTTCCGCCGTGACGACGGCGCAGAGCTGCTCCGAGGCCTCGGGAACGCGGTGGTTGACTATCAAGTAATCATAGTCCGCGGCCGCGGCGATCTCGTCGCGGACGGCCTGCATGCGCTTCTGGATGCTGGGTTCATCGTCCTGGCGCCTTTCGCGCAGGCGCTTTTCCAGGACCGTGAGGGACGGAGGAGCTATGAAGATGAGGACCGCGTCGGGATGGGTGAGCTTGATCTGCCTGCCGCCCTGGACGTCGATGTCCAGGAGGACGTCATATCCCGCCGCCAGCTCCCGTCCAAGGAACTCTTTCGGGGTGCCGTACCAATAGCCGTGCACCCGCGCCCATTCGATCAATTCCCCCCGTTCCCGCCTGGCCGTGAAATCCTTCTCGGAAACGAAGACATACTCGCGGCCGTCCTCCTCGCCCGGCCGGGGCGGACGGGTCGTGATGGAGACGGAATAGCGGATCCCATCCACCCTCTTGAGCAGTTCGTTGCTCAACGTCGTCTTCCCGGTGCCGGAAGGCGCCGATATGACGATCAGTAACCCTTTAGACACGGCGATTCTGGCATTTGATTTGTGATGGGTGCGATAAAGGATTGGGCCCCAATAGAATCATATCAAGTTCGGACGCTTGTGTCAAAGCGCCCTCACCTGGCTTCCGTGGGGCCTAAGCCGATTGGATTTATGAGTCCGAAGCCGGCGCGAATTGCGGCGACGGCCCGGACGGGAACGCGGAAGAACCGCGCGATGTCCCCGCCGAGCGGGGAACAGGGTTGCCGGTGGATTTACCGGCGCGCCATCTTCGCTCTGGAAACGTCCCCCTGCTTGTCGAGGAAGTAGAGAAATCCCTTTTCCTTCTTCACGCCGACTTTCGCCACTTTCTCCGGCCTGCCGCCCTTCTTGCCGCCGCGCGCCATCTTTGCCCTGGAAACGTCCCCCTGTTTATCGATGAAGTACAGGAATCCGTCCTGCCTCTTGACTCCGGCTTTTTCAACCTTCTGTGCCATGTTGTATTACCTCCCTTTGTTCTCTGCGGGCAGAGTTCGACGATGGATTAGATCATCTTGACGTTGCCATTATAGAAACTCCTGCGAAGCACTTCAAGCGGAAAATGAAAAAAACTTCTCGGGGTAAACGTAGATCCTGCCGTCGCTGTTCCGCAGGAGGACGCGCCTGGGCGTCCGGGAAAGGACCGATTCCCCTCGAAGGGGAATGCGTCCGCCGAAGGTCTCGGCCGCGTATTCGGGCAGGGACGGTTCCGGCAACGCCCCCCGCAGGACCTGCATGAGCCGCAGCCCCGCCGAGACCGACGTGCGCAGGTGGTCGCCGCCGGGAACGGGCAGGCAGTGGATCAATTGAGCCGGGCGGATCCGCAGGCGGTGGAGCGAGGAGAAGAGGTCCGCGAGGACCCGCGGACGGTCGTTGATGTCCTTTAAGAGGACCGTCTCGGAAAGGAGAGGGATCCCGGCGTCGGCCAGGGCGGCCGCCGCCTCCGCGAACTCGCCGGTGATCTCTTCGGGATGGTTCACTCCCGCCTGAAACCAGACGGGCCCGCAGTCCTTGAGCGCCGCGACGAGGGACTCCGTGACCCTTTGCGGGAGATGCGACAGGATCCGGGTCTCGACGCGAAGGGTCTTGACGGAATCCACGCTCCTCAATCCCTTCAGGATCCTCCAGAGGAGATCGTCGTTCAGAAGGAGCGGCTCGCCGCCGGAGAGCACCACCTCCGAGATCTCGGGGT
>MGUT01000025.1:18571-25842 GCA_001800095.1 Elusimicrobia bacterium RIFCSPLOWO2_01_FULL_64_13
GGTGGGCGGCGAGGTAGCGCCGGGCCTCGGCCCATTCCGGATCGGAGAGGGCCGCGGCGGCGCGAGGCTCTTTGTCCTCGGGGCCGGACCCCGCTTTTTGCGGGCAGAACCGGCAGACGACCGCGCAGCGGGAATGGATGGAAAGGCGGGCGATCCCCCTCCCCGAACTCGTCAGCCGCCCGCCGGCGACCTTCATCTGGTCGGGAAGGTAACCGCGGGGCGCGACGGTGGACGGGCGCATCTCTTCCAGCGCGGGGACCGTCTGCCTGCGTATGGGACAGGTATAATTGCCGGGGTCCATGAGGGAGGCCCAATAGGGCGTGATGGAAAACCCGAAGGACCCGGCGGAAAGCTGCAGCGCCCTTTTCTCATCGGAAGTCAGCGTGATCCATTTGCCCAGCTCCGCCGCCGTGGAGATCCGGTTGAGCACGTGCCATTCCCAATCGTTCCATTGGGGAAGCCCGAAGAGCGACGCTTTTTTTTGGAGGAAGGCCGAACGGCGGGAGGATCTGACCGCCGGCCTGGCCGGCCGCGGCCGGACCGGGTCGGTCACTGGGATCCGGGCTCGGGAGGGAAAAGGCGCATCTGCTCGTTCCCGCCCGGATGGGTGATCAGTTTTTCATGGAGCCACTGGTCGATCACCGTCCTGGAAAAGCGGTATTGGCGTCCGATGCGGCTGGCCGGGATCTTCTTCTGGCGGATGAGGGCGTAGATCTTGGACTTCCCCATGCCCAGGTAGTCGGCCAGGGACTTGATGTCCATCACGTCCCGGACCGGACCGGCGGATTGTTTCGCTTTGCGCCTCTTTCCTTTTTCCATTTACTGCCGTTAATCTAGCAAACTCTGCCATATTCTGTCAAGAGGTCGCGGCCGAACGGGACCAATCTCATTTGAAGCCGGGAGCGGCTTTTGATACCATAGCCCTGTGAAAAAATCCGCCAGGGACCAATCTCCCGCGGCTGGGACCGGGACATCGAACGCCGGGAGGATGCTTCTGCCGGCGGCGTTGCTGGCCGTCTTCGCCGCCCAGGCGCTCTGGCACGCGCGCAACGCCTCCCCCACTTACGACGAGCCCGGCCACCTCGCGGCGAGCTACCTCCTGGCGGAAACGGACCATCAGGACTACGACGTCGGCCACCCGCCCTTCCTCCGGACCCTTTTCTCCGTCCCTCTCCGGTTCCTCGACCCGGGATTCCCGGCGGGACGCGGCCGGCCGGAGGTCCCCAAGAGCGTTCCCCTGGCCTTGAGGCCCTCCCCGACCCTCTACACCTACGCCGCCGAATTCCTCTACGCCTCCTCCGCCGCCCCGGACCAGATGATCTTCCTGGCGAGGTGCGTCACGGTCTGCCTCGGCGTCCTCCTGGGGATCTGGGTCTATCTCTGGTCTTCCGATATGCACGGCCGGGCCGGAGGCGTCTTCTCCCTGGCGCTGTTCGCTCTCTGCCCGAACCTGATCGCCCACGGTTCGCTCGTCACCACGGACTTGGGAGGCGTCGCGTTCGCCGTGGGGTTCCTCTATTATTTCACCCTGCTCCTGAAAAAACCGGGCGCCTGGCGCGCCGCCGCGGCCGGGGCCGTTCTCGGCCTGGCCCTCCTGTGCAAACACACCAATCTCTATCTCGCGCCTTTCGCCGTCGCGGTCCTGCCTTTCTTCGGGACGGGCGCGGGATTCAAGGCGCGCGTCAAGGAATGGGCGAGGCTCTCGGCGGTACTGGCTTTCACATCCTGGATGGTCGTCTGCGCCGGTTACGGTTTCAGGGAGGTCTTCACGCCTCACGTCCTGCAGGAAGAGGACTGGTCGGACCTGGGGGCGGGGCCCGCCATCCGGGCCGTTTACAGTCGGACCCCTCTTCCGGACTCGTTCCTCCGGGGCGTCGCGTTCGGCGTCCACCACAACGGGAGGGGCCACGGCGCCTTCTTCATGGGAAGATACGGCGGGACCGGCTGGCCGGCCTATTTCCCCGTCGCTTTTTTGGCGAAGTCTCCCCTGGCGGTCCTGATATTTTCAGCCGTTTGGGTCTGGGTCCTGCTCCGGACCAAAAATAGATTGAGCCCATCGGAGATCGTGGCGGCCCTCGCCGGACTCCTCCTCATGGCCAACGCGATGAACGCCAAGATCAATATCGGAGTCCGGCACGTCCTCCTTTGTTATCCCCTTCTCTACGTCCTCCTGGGGCGCCTGGCCGCCCTGCCCTGGGCCGGGTCGCGGGGAGGCAGGGCGGCCGGGGCGGCCCTGCTCTGCGCCATGGCCTACGAGACCTTCTCCGTCGCCCCGCATTACCTCGCCTTCTTCAACCGCGCGGCCGGCGGCCCCGCCGGCGGAGCGCGCCTCCTGTCCGACTCCAATATCGACTGGGGACAGGACCTCAAACACCTCGCCCGGTTCATGGAAAAGGAAGGGAACCCGGAGCTCCTCCTCTCCTATTTCGGCACGGCCGTGCCCATGGCCTACGGCCTCCGCTACCAGGAGCTGCCCGCGGTCTGGACCTACCCCAGCTCGCCCCGCGTCAATTCCGCGGAACCCGGGAGGGAGCTCTGCGCCGTCAGCGTGACGAACCTCCAGGGGACCTATTTTTCCGGCCACTCCCTGTACAAGTGGCTGTGGGAAAAGGAACCCCTGGCGAGGATCGGCTGGTCGATCCACGTCTACGACGTGACGGACGATCTGGAGTCCCAGAAGAAGTTCCTGGAGATCTACGCGGGCAGGGGAGACAGGGAGAAAGCTTTCAGGCAGGCGGAAAGGGTCAGGCGGTTGGAGAAAAAGCTCAAGCTTTCTTGACGCGTTTGAGGGTCTGGAGGCCGCGCCTGGCGTCTTTCGCCGTGTCGAACACGAAGAAGGCGATGAATTTCCTGCCGTAAACGGAAGCGGCCAGGCCCCGGAGATTGATGCCGGCGTCGGCCACGGCCCCCGTCATCCTGTGCCCGAGGCCGGTCCGGTTGGTCCCCTCGACGCGCACCGTCGAAAGCGTCCGGGCCTCGATGAATCCGCAGTCGCGCGCCGCGTCCTCCTGGCGGGCTCCCTTGAGGGGCGAAACGAACAGCACGCCCTTGCCGGGACGCTCCGGCTGGCGGCGGGCCAGGATGAACTCGAGGTTCGCCCCCGCCTTCGCGAGGGCGGCCAGCTTGCCGGAGACCGAGCCCGGCCTGTCCTTCAGCTCCGCGATCCACACCTTCACCATCCCGGCTTTATGGCTCATAATTTCCTCCCGAACCGGTTCATCCCGCCGTGACGGTCTCCACTCCGCGTTCCGCGCCGCCGGACCCCGATTCCGGGGCAGGGACCTTTGCGTCCGGACCGCCGGGATACCCGCCGCCCCGGCCCAGGGCGGATTTGAGGGCCTCGACGGGATGGGCGAAGGTGTCGTCCACCGCCGACGGCTCGAAGCCGACGTGGACCATGCAGTTGGCGCACTTGGGGTTGCCCGACGCGTGGCCGTATTCCTCCCAGCGCGTGGATTCGAGGAGTTCGCGGTAGGTCCCGGCGTAGCCGGCGTCGGCCATGAGGTAGCAGGGCTTCTGCCAGCCGAAGACGTTCCGGAGCGGGTTGCCCCAGGCGGTGCAGTCGTAGTTCCTTCTGCCTTCGAGGAAATCCAGATAGAACGTGCTGTGGTTGAAGGGCCAGCCCTTTTTCCTCCAGCCGCGGAGGGCTTCGCGGAACCAGGAGCGCGTGCGCTCGCGCTTGAGGAAGATGTTCTTGCCGGGCGCCTTCTCGTAGGCGTAGCCCGGCGATATCATCATCCCGTCCACTCCCAGCTCCTTGGCGTATTCGAAGAATTCGCGGAACTCCCCCGCGTCCTCGCCTTCGAAGACGGTGGTGTTCGTCATCACGCAGAACCCGCGCGCCTTGGCCAGCTTGATCGCGCTCACGGCGGTCCGGAAGACCCCTTCCCGGCAGACCATGCGGTCGTGGGTCTTCTCCAGGCCGTCCAGGTGCACGCTGAAGATCAGGTTGGGCGAAGGTTGGAAGCGGTGCAGGTTCTTCTCGAGCAGGATGGCGTTGGTGCAGAGATAGACGTACTTCCCCCGCTCGATGAGGCCGGAGACGATCCTGTCGATCTCCGCGTGGGCGAGCGGCTCCCCGCCCGCGACCGAGACGACCGGCGCCCCGCACTCCTCGGCGGAAGCCCAGCATTCCTCCGGGGAGAGGCGCTTCTTGAGGACCTCGACCGGGTACTGGATCTTGCCGCAGCCCGCGCACTCCAGGTTGCAGGCGAGGATGGGCTCCAGCATCATCACGAGAGGGTACTTCCTCCGGCCCAGGAGCTTCTGCCTGACGAGATAGCTTCCGATCGAGAACTTCATCCTTAATGGTACGCCCATGGAACCTCCTTGAAAGGCCTACAGAACCGGCGCGGAGCGCCGTTCCGCTTCGGAATAAGCGCGGAGCCTGTGCCCGTCCCGGACCGCCGGCAGCCGGGACTTGTACGCTCCGAGGGCCAGGAGGGGAAAATAGTCCCGGTAGAGGGTATAGTCCAGGTAAAAGACCTTGGGGAACCCCGTGCCGGTGAATTCGGACTCGTCCCAGGTCCCGTCGGGATTCTGCGTGGACAGGAGGAACTTCAAAGCGTTCTCCACCGCCGGGTCGCGCACCAGGCCCGAGGCCAGGAGGCCCATCAGCCCCCAGGCGGTCTGGGACGGGGTGGAGGGGCCTTTCCCCTTGCGCGAAGGGTCGTCGTAGCTGTCGCACCTTTCCCCCCAGCCGCCGTCGGGATTCTGAACGGACTTCAGCCAGCGGACCGCCCTCTGGACGTATTCGGAGCGCATGTCCTCGCCGATCGCGGAAAGCCCCCGCAGCACCTGCCAGGTCCCGTAGATGTAATTCACGCCCCAGCGTCCGTACCAGGAACCGTCCGGCTCCTGCTCCCTTTTGAGGAAATCGAGGGCGTGGCGCACGCAGGGGTAGGACTTGTCGTAGCCCACCATCCCCAGGAGCTCGAGCACGCGGGCCGTGATGTCGGACGTGGGCGGGTCGATCATGGCGTTATGGTCGGCGAAGGGGATCTTCTCGAAGATGGACTTGACGTTGTCGCGGTCGAACGCCGCCCAGCCGCCGGAGGCGCATTGCATGGAAAGCATCCAGTTCAAGCCCCGCAGGTAGGACTTCTCGCGCTCCTGGGACAGGAAATCGTCGGAGAGGTGCACGAGCCGCAGAGACAACAGCACCATGGCCGTGTCGTCCACGTCGGGATAGAAATCGTTCGCGTATTCGAAGGCCCAGCCGCCTATGGGCCCGGAAGGGTTCTTGACCTTCCAGTCGCCTTCGCGCCGGATCTCTTTTTCGATCAGCCAGCGCGTGGCCCGGACGAGACTGTCGTGGTCGCGCCGCAGCCCCGATTCGGCCAGGGCGATCACGGAGATGGCCGTGTCCCAGATGGGCGAGAGGCAGGGCTGGATCTCGAGGCCGTCGATCTCCGGCCGGTCGATCTCGTAGTCCTCCAGGGCCTTGAGCTGTCCCTGGATGAAGGGATGGCTTTCCGGGTAGCCGAGGCATTCGAGAGCGAGGATGGCGTTCATGATGGCGGGGAATATGGCGGCCAGCCCGTCCGAATCCTGGAAATGCTCTATCATCCAGTTCTTGGCGAGGCCCAGGGACCAGGTGCGGAAGAAGTGCGGGCCGCGGCCTTCCATGGTCTTGAAGAAGGAGTCCCACAGGAGGAAGAACTTCCTCCAGGAGAAGACGCCTTCGTCCACCGGCGCGGGCGAGCCCACCGGCGCCCAGCGGGGTTTCCCCGGCTCGAAAAGCTCGTTGAGCCCCCCGTTCTCCGGCAGGGTCTTCCTCGGGCCCTTGGCCCAGACGATGGACAGAGGGATGACGATGCCCCTGGTCCAGGAGGACATCTCGTAGATGTTGAAATAGAACCACTTCGGGAAGAGCATGAGCTCGGGAGGGATGGCGGGCACCCCTTTCCAGTCGTACAGGCCGAAGAGGGCCATGTAGAACTTGGAGTAGGAATTGACCTTGTGGATGCCGCCCATCTCCAATATCCTGCGCCGGGCCCTGGCCAGGGGAGGCGAATCCTTGGAATGGCCGGCCACTTTCAGGGCCCAGTAGGCCTTCACGGTGGCCGAGATGTCCGACGGCCCTCCGCGGTATATGTTCCAGCCCCCGTCCGGGGTCTGCTGGGAGAGGATGGTGTTGGCCAGTTTCCTCACCTTGTCTTTCTTGGCGTCCAGCCAGCCCATGTAGGCGTAGAGGATGATGGTGTCGGACTCGAGGGTGGTGTCGGCGCGCAGGTCCGCGCACCAGTAGCCCTTTTCGGGGTTCTGTTTGGCCAGGAGGGCCGCCTGGGCCCGGCCGACGGCCGAGTCGAGGATGAGGTCCAGGTCCGGCGAGCCGCCGTTGCCGGACTTGTGCCTGCGGCCGTTGTGGCCGTTGCCGCCGTTGTTGAAGAGGTTGTCCCAGTTCTTGGGCTTGATGAAGAGGTTCGACCGGGACATCGAGGGGATGACCCGGGACGCGTTGCGCTCGATGAGGTCGGAATTGACGTAGGAAACGATCTCGTCGACCAGCTTCCTGACCTGTTCGGTCTTGGGGGAATGCGGCTTGGACTTCCTGGTCATTTAAGGTGAAATTCTAGTAAATTTCCGTCTGAATGTCAAGGTAGAATGGAAAAGCCGGACCGGGGCGATGTTCTCCCGGTCCGGCCTTCCCAGATGGTGGAGGTGACGGGAATCGAACCCGTGTCCAAGAACCCACCGGCCCAGCCTCTACAGGCTTAGTTTAGACTTGTTCTCGCAGGACGGTTGTCTCTAAACCGAACCGCCGGCCTGCCAGCCCTGTTGTTTTTTAACCCCGTCCCGACAAGACGTGCGGGACCGGGCGAGCCTGCTGTCGACGTTCGACCCCCAATAGCAGGCGTCTCGGGGCGAACGTCACCGCTTAATTAGGCGGCGAGGGCCAATGTTTCGTTGGCTTGTTGGTTTTGGTCGATTTTTTACGGAGCCATCGACCAACTCCGGCCTGCGACTATGGCAGATAAAGGTCCCTGTCGAAACCTTTACACCCCCATAACTCGCGAAAGAACTTTCAGTCCCGTTTTTTCCTGAAGAAGGACCGGAGGACTTCCCGGCATTCCGGCTCCAGGACCCCTCCCGTGACTTTGAAACTATGGTTGAATCCCTTGACGTTCGACAGGTCGAGGGCGGACCCGCAGGCCCCCGCCTTGGCGTCCCGGCAGCCGTAGACGACCCGGCCGACCCGCGCCCAGACGAACGCCCCCGCGCACATGGCGCAGGGCTCCTTGGTGACGTATAGGATTATACCATTTAGA
>MGUT01000026.1:0-2985 GCA_001800095.1 Elusimicrobia bacterium RIFCSPLOWO2_01_FULL_64_13
ATACCACTTGACGGAAACCTTGTCAAGGGAACCAACCGTTTTTGTCAAGGCAAAGTAGAAATGTCCTCTTTTCGGCAAAGTAGAAATGTCCGGTTTTGAAGATCCGTCGTAGCCGTCCTTTCTTTTTTGCTTCTTTTTTCTTTGTGAATTTTGGGCATAACGGGGATAAGCCTAAGTCCTCGCATACATGGGAACAAAATTCCCTGACAGGCCAGCAAGCGAGCCGATATTTTAGTGGTTTAGTGCTTATTGAGGAAGGTTAAACTGGGACTATTTGCTGCCGCCCCACTGGACTTTGTCGATGTCCTGCCCCCAAAGGTATCTTTCTTGGCCTTTGGTATGGTCAACAAGATTTCCGTTCTCGGAAAACCAGGATTCCGCCGCCTGCTTCAGCTTGGGGTTTCCGCAGTCTTTGAAGATCTGGTACATGGGAAGGTCGCCGTAATTTCGAATGGCCTGAACGAGAAGATCCTCCGAATCTTTTTCGCCTTTCTGGATGAAAAATCTGTAGGCGCCGGCGACCACCTCCAGGTTATTTTCCTTAAATTCCGAGGAGAGAGTTTTCTGGGCGTTTGAGCCGTTGATATTGGCCAGAGCGCCTGCCGCACAGACCCGGACAATGAGGCTCTCGTCCTTCAAGGCTTCGATCAAAGCGTTCTCCGCCCCCTTAGCGTCTTTGATATCGCCCAGAGCCTCCGCCGCCGCTTTGCGAACCTCTTCGCTCTTGTCTTTGGAAAGGAGCTCGCTCAAGGGTGAAACTGTTGCCGGGTCTCCAATTTGGCCCAGAGCGAGGGCGAGGGACCGGCGCACGATTTTGCTCTCGCTTTTCAGGGCGCCCAAAAGAAGGGCGGACTTTTTAATCTTGACCAGGGCTTCGATGACCGCCTCGCGCCCTTCCTCCTCCAGCATTCCAAGGAGAGGATCCACGGAAACTTCCCCCATGGTCACAAGGGCTCTGACCGCGCTTTTTCTCACCGCCATGTCCCTGTCCTTCAAGGCGCCGGTGAGAGAGGGAACCGTTTTGGGGTCCTTCATCATCTCCAGGGCGCCGATGGCGCTGATTTTTACGATGGAATTTTCGTCTTTCAGAAGGCCCTGAAGGGCATCGACGGTCTTGGGATCGTTGATCTCTCCCAGAGCGGTGGCCGCTCCCGAACGGATTCCGGGGTTCTTGTCGCTCAAAACCAGGACCAAAGAGTTTGCCGAGGAAGATCCGATTTTCACGAGGGTGCGAATCGCGCTTTTTCTGACGGTGTTTTCAGGGTCGTCCAACAGGACAATCAAGGGATCGACGAATGCCGGATCCTTGAACTCAGACAAAGCCCGGCAGGCAGAGCGCCGGACAAGCGCGTCCCGGTCTTTCAAGAGGGCCAAGAGGGGCTCCTTGGACTCGGGGGACTGGATCCTGCCCAGAGCCATTGCCGCGCCCTGCCGGATCAGGGGATCGCCGTTTTTGAGAGCCGGAATGAGAGATTCGACTGCCGGATTCCCAATCTTAATCAAAGCGCCCGTTGCTATATTTCTGATGGAAAAATCCTTGTCTTTAAAGGTATCGATCAACGGTTCGATGGAAAGGGGCGCCAGCTGGATGAGCGATCTGGCCGCGGATTCCCGCACAGAGGCGTTTTCGTCTTTCAGCGTCTTCACAAGAGGGACCACGGAAGGCTGCCCGATGGCGACCAGAGCCTTGGAGATGTTGTCCCGCACCTCCGCGTCCTTGTCTTTCAGGGCGACGATCAAGGGAGGGACGGCGGGAGCCCCGATTTTCACGATGGCCTGAGGGACGCTTTTCCTGACGACCGGATCCTTGTCTTTCAGCATCCCGATGAGAGGTCCGACCGCCCGGCCGTCCGCCATCTTTTCCAGGGCGCCGATGGAGTTGACCTTCACTTCCACCTCGTCATCATCCAGGGCGGTGATGAGAGCCATGACCGCTTTGGGGTCTTTGAGAATTCCAAGGGAAGTGGCCGCGCTTGCCCGGACGTTGGCCGCCTTGTCATTGAGAGCACCCATCAGTGGTTCCACCGCCCTCGGGTCCGCTGCCTTGCCCAGGGCGTCGGCCGCTCGCCACCTGACCCCCGCAAACTCGTCCTTCAAATTCTTGATCTGCATTTCCACGTCATCGGCGAACGCCGGAGAAACGCCCAGAGCGACCCAGGCCAGAAAGGCAAGCAAAGTCCGTCTGAACACGTCCCGCCTAGAAAAGCTTCATGAACTTCTTGCTCGCGCCGCTTGCGGTTTCGTCGATCTTTTTGAAAAGCTTCGGGAAGAGCACGAAATCCTCCCCGGAAGAAACGATATTGCCGTAGGCGCTCCAGAGGAGCTCTCCGTTTTCCATGTTCACGAGCTTCACGTTGAACTTGTAGCCGCTCGAATACCCTCCTGCGGAGGTTCCCCGGCTCGCCAGGGCGAGCCCGAAACCGTTTCCGAATATCATGCCCTGGATGCCGTAAAGCTGGAGAAGCTTGTCCGCGTCAGCTTGAGTGATCGCGCCGGTCAGGGAAAGTTTCTGTTCCTTGAAGATCTGCTCGATCCGGCTCCTTTCGATCACGTCGTAGCCGGTTTTAAGGAGAGTGTTGGCTACCTTGTCCGCCCAGATTTCGCCGTTTTCCCCGTTGAATGGAAGCACGGCCACTTTTTGAATTTTCACCTTGCGGATATGCGGATTGATGAAAACCTTGATCCGGCCCACCTCGAGAGAGATGGGCGCTTCCTCGTCCTTGACTTTCCAACCGAGCTTTTTTAATTTCTTGTCTACGGTCGCCGACATCATGGAGGGCAGGTCCATCTGGGCCTGAGATTTCGTCCGCGCGGAAACGCTCCAGAGCGTCTGGGCGGTCTTGGCGTTGACCAGCTTGATGGAATGCTCCATGGACTGCCCGGAACCGAAAACGATCCCGTCGGCTCCCAGAAGCTCGCCGATCTTGGCGGACTGTTCGGCGCTTGTGGCTCCCGCCAGAGACAAACCCTGCTCGGAGAGAATGG
>MGUT01000026.1:3022-3342 GCA_001800095.1 Elusimicrobia bacterium RIFCSPLOWO2_01_FULL_64_13
CCAGAACCGCCCCCTCGATCTTGTCGCTCATCACAAGAGGCACGACGGCGATCTTTCTCACCGCCAGGGGATCCGTATTCTTGTTGTGCGAGAACTCCACCAGACTTGCGCATCCGGAAAGAAGGGCGACTGCGGCGACCCAGCGAACCGTTTTATTCATCATGATGACCTCTCATTGCGATTCCAAACAGGCAAAAGGCGCTGGATTTCTCTATCCCCCTCTTAGAGAAATTTTCCGCCTTGTCCGAGCCGACAGCTATTTTATTTAGAGAATTTGACCGCGGTGCCCATGACCATCGTCCGCCTGACCGTGTAAAATC
>MGUT01000026.1:3381-12498 GCA_001800095.1 Elusimicrobia bacterium RIFCSPLOWO2_01_FULL_64_13
CCCCTCTTTTGGAAAGGGCGTCCTGAATCGCAGCTTTCAGGGAATTCTCCCCGAATGGACCGAACCCGAGAACATAAGAGCTTCGGGCTTCGCCTTCCACCGTCCCCACCACTTGGACGTTGGGGCCGATTTCCGTGCTGGACATTTGGGGAGGGGCAGGGACAAAGATGGTGCAGCCTGCAAGCGCAACCGAACTGAATAAGGGCAAGAAGATCCGTTTCATTTTCATGGCATTCTCCTTTTATTTTCTGTACCGAACGGCGGTGCCATAAACCTTTGTCTTGACGCTGAACCCGAAGTTAAACTGCGGCAATGAAGGGCCCGCGCCAAAGAAGGTCACGCTCTGGTCGATGGCGACGTTGGTGAGGGTGTCTCCGCCTCTTTTGGAAAGGGCGTCCTTGATCGCCGCCTTCAGAGAATTGTCGCCGAAGGGTCCATACCCTAGAATGTAGTAGGCCCTGGACTCCCCGTCCACCGTTCCGACAATTTCAGAGTTGGGTATTGAGGTTGAAGCCATGTGGGGCGGCGGTGGCACAAAGACCGTGCAGCCGGTGATGAAGCCAAACGCCAGAATAATGACGCTTTTAACGCTTTGCATTGTTGACCTCCTGGGTTTGGTTTCCGCTTGTCAAAAAATCTTGGGCAAAAAAATGCCCGCAATTCTGCGGGCATTCGGTTTCTGCTTAAGAAGAAAAAATCCGGTTCGCATTCGCCATTTCATTTTAGCCATCCTGCTTTCAAAGTTACAAAAAAAGCATTTTATTGTCAACCCCGCCGTCAGATGGAGCCTCGCATCCGCCTTTTACTCTACCAGGCGGCAAAGGTCGCCCTTTTGAGGGCTCCTGCCCCTGATCGTTTTCCCGATGGATCCGTTCTCGCCGAAAAAGGAAGCGATTTGAAGCTGTCCGATCTCCTCCTCTTCCTTTCCCAAAACGATCCCCGATTCAGGGTCTTTGATTTCCGCGCCCAGGGAAAAAACCTTGAGCTTTTGGCCGGTTTCGAGGCCCGACTCTTTGCCCGCGTTCAGATAAATCTTGCCCTGGGAAACCAGGGCCACCCGGCAGCTCCAGGGTTTTTTGTTGATCTGGGACGTGATGTTCTCGATCAGCTGGGAAATCGCGGCGCGAAGAGAGTCCCCTTCGATGCTTTCCGCATAGCTTCCTTGAGTTCCCATTCCCAGAAACCCGCCGGAGGAAACTTTGGACACGCCCTTTCCGGAATCAGCCAGAAGAATCTGTCCGGTCTCGGCGTCCACCGCGCGGATGTCGACCGTGCAGGTCGCCTCCTGCCTCTTGCTCTGGGCGATCAAATAGTCAGACCCCGTGGTCCTTACCCCGAAGTTCGATATCGCGCCCGTGATGATGGCATTCAATCCCAAAATCCGTCCCATCTGGGCGGCGGTATTGGAGTCAATGGCCCCGGTCAACCCGAGCTTCTGTTCCTCCAGGATCTTGTTCACCTTGTCCCTTTCAACCACGATAAATTTCCCCGTCTTGACAAGCTCCGTGATCAGGATGTCGGAGGCGGCCTGCCCGAGGCGGCTCTGACCGTAGGCGGACTTATTCTCGAAATCGACGACGCCCACCCGCCTCTTGGGTCCCGTGTATTTGGATTCGACTTTCTTTGTGACATTTGCGGAAACATCCTGCTTCATCTTGACGCTGGTCCCTGCGGCGCAGCCCCCTAAAAGAGCGGAAATGAAGAGCAGGTTGCAGCCCGCTGCAAAACTTTTTTCAAGCATGCGTTTGCCACCAACTTGAGCGTTCACTTTGCCGAAGACCTTACTGAACCTCAACCTCAAGACTGTCCTGAGTCTGGTCCACGACCTTTGCGTTCAAGGAAGAATTTTTGGTCAAAGAATTGGCGAGGTCCGAGGAGGTGGCGCTGTTGATCTTCACATCCATTTCCGCCGTGCCCTCGGAAGAGGTCGCTTTCATTTGCATTCTCTACCTCTTATTTGATCTCCGGTTTGACTATTGGAAAGGGAATCTCAAGTGAACCGAAAAAGACGGCTAGCGGATTATAACATGACTGGGCTAAACAGTCAACTAAACCCCTGTTACACTAAACCCCTGTTACAGGGAACTAATAACCGAACTAATAACCGAACGGGTAGGGGTACGGGGGGAAGGCCCGTACCCCCTTGGCTTTTGTTACCGGTCAGGCCAGGATCCTTCGCTTTCGGCGGGGCTGTCCGTTCCCGGGTTTGGATGGGTTTCCGCCGGCGGCGCGGCCTGCGGCGGCGCGGCCGCCTGGCCCTTCCCCAGGGCCTGGAGGATCTTCCCGTGCAGGGCGGCCACGTCCGCGTCGTCGGGAAGGACTTGGTAGAGGAACTCGGACCTGCGCAGGGCCGACTCGAATTTACCGTCGCGGAATTCGCTTTCGGCCGCCTCTCCCAGAGCGAGGGTGAGGGAGTTCCGGATGATCAGGTTCTTGGGGTCGAGCCGGTAGGCCTTCTCCAAGGAGGCCAGGGCCCGGCCGAGCTCGCCCTTCGTGTAGGATTCGTTGCCTTCCTGGAGGAGGGCCTGGGCCCTGGCGGCCTTGCGTCCGGCCGTTTCCATGAAAAGAGCGGAGAGGACCGCCGCGCACAGGAGAAGGCCTCCGAGCAGGATCAGGAGGCCCTGGCGGCGCACGGCGAATTCCAGGGACCGGACCATCCAGGGGAATCTCTCCCCCAGGGAGCCGAGGCGGACCTCGTAGTCCTTCCTGGGGATGGGCGGCGGCGGGGGCAGGCCGCTCTCCCGTTTCGGTTCGGGCAGGACCGGCGGCCGGACGCCCACCTTCGATTGGAGCCGGTGGAGGAGGTCCACCGCCTTTTCCGAGACGTTGAGCTGTTGGGACGACTGCGTCCGGATGGAATCCACCCATTCCTCCCGGCGCTTCTGGATGGACGCTTCCTCCGCGAGGATCTTTTCCTCCCGCCGGAGCAGGGCGTCCTCCCAGCCGCTCCTTTCCCGGATGAGGTTCTCGAGGGACTCCTGCAGTTCCTTCACCTTGTTCTCGCGCGCGAGGAGCTGTTCCACCAGGCGCTTGCGGTCCTCGTCCTTGCGCAGGGACTGCCTCTCGCGCTCGATGGCGGCGAGCTTCCGCTCCTCCCTTTCCTTCTCGAGCTGGTTCTTCGCCTGCAGGAGCTCGTGCTCGACGTCCTGTATCCGGGCCCCCTTCTCATTGACGAGGCTGTCCAACCCGGCTTTTTCCGCCTCGAAAAGGTTCTTCTGCTCGGACAGATCGTGCTTGAGTTCCGCGATGGTCTTGTCCAGCCGGGCGACCTCGTCCAGCTCTTTCTGGCGCTTTTCAAAAAGCTCCTGGCGCGTCTTGGCCAGGTCCATTTCGGCGCGTTCGCGCTCAAGGAGCCAGTTCTTCTCCTTTTCTTCCCAGGAAACCCGCAGGGTCTCCTGGCCGGCTTTTTGGTCCTTCAAGTCCATCCGCAGTCCCAGGACTTCCTTGCGGGAGGACTCCAGCTCCTTCTCCAGCCTTTCCAAATGAGAGTTCAGGGCGCGCTTCTGGAGGTCGAGGGTCTGGAACGACTGTTTGAGGAGTTCCGCCTGCTCGTTCTGGAGGAGCTCGATTTTTTCCTTGAGGTTCTCCCGGTTCTTCTCGGCGTCCTGGATCTGGCGGTTGAGGTTGTGGATGGTCTCGTCCTTGGTCTTGACGAGGTTCTCCCAGTAGGCCTTCTCCTTATCGAAGCGGGCCTGGATATGCCGGAGGGATTCCGCCTGGAGCTCGGACTGGGCCTGCTCGAACGCGGAGGACGTCCCGGGCGGTCCATCGGCCGGGCGGCCCTGGACCTTCTCCCAGAGGATGTCCAGCTGTTTTTTCAGGCGTTCTTCATCCATGGCTCACCTCAAGAATAATACTAAACCCCGCCCGATTCAAGGCCGCGTTCGTCGAAACGGTCCAGGCGCTTCTCCAGGTCCTCGAACGGGCTTTGGGTGACTTTGATGTCTGGAGCCAGGCGTTCCACCGGCAGCCGCACGGAGAACGAGGCTCCTTTCCCCGGGCCTCCGGACCGGACCAGGAGCCGCCCGCGGTGGGCCTGGACGATGCCCAGGGACAGGGTCAGTCCCAGCCCCGTTCCCCGGCCCGGCGGACGGGTGGTGAAAAATGGATCGAAAAGTTTGGGGATGTTCTCCCGGGGGATGCCTTCGCCCGTGTCCGTGACGGAGACCTGGATGAAATGGTCGTCGTACGATTCCGATATCTCCCGGACCGTCATCCCCAGGAGGAGGCCGCCTTCTTCGTTGACGGCCGCGGTCTCCAGCGTGAGGGTCCCGCCCCGGGGCATGGCCTGCGAGGCGTTCTGGATCAGGTTCAAAAAGACCTGCTCGAGGTGGCTCGGGCTGGCGGGGATCCTGGGGAGCTCCTTCCTGCGCTTCTGCACCACCCCGATCCCCTGGGACGTGAGCTGGGATTCGCACAGGGCCAGGGCCGCGTCCAGTATCCCGCCGGCGTCGGCGGATTCGAATGCCAGCTCCTTCTGCCTGGAAAAGTCCAGGAGCAGCCGCACGATCCGGCGGCATCTCTGCGCGGCCGATTCGATCTTTTCCAATCTCTCCCGCTTCGGGTCGCCGGGCCCGAGTTCTTCCAGGGCGAGCTGGACCTGGCCCAGAATGCCGGTCAGGGGATTATTGATCTCGTGGGCGACGCCCGCCGCCAGGGTGCCGGCCGCCGCCACCCGGTCGAGCTGGAGGACCTGGGATTGGAGCCGGGCGAGCGACCGGGACATCTCCTGGAACGTGCGGCCCAAGCTCCGCACCTCGGGCGGCCCCTGGACGGAGAGTTCCGTCTGCCAGTCCCCGGAGCCCAGGGCCCGCGCCCTCTCCTCGAGATCGGCGAGGGGCCGGCTGACCGACCGGTGCAGGGCCAGGGCGAGTCCGGCGCCCGAGAGGATGGCCGAGAACACGAGCAGCAATGAGAAAACGGTGTTCTTCCGGGCCAGGTCCCGCGACGCCCGCCAGGAACGGTCGGCATCGTCCTTCTTCGAGCCGTGGAGCCGGTTCAGGTCTCCGCGGAACCGGTCCATTTGGGAGAAGAGGACGGACTCCATCATCTCCGCCGCTTCCCGCCTGCGGTCCTTGTCGAGGAGGTCCCGGACCCGGACGATCCCGGCTTCGATCGCCGCGAACGAGGAGCGGACATCGGCCGCTTCCTCTTTATCCAAGCGCGCGAGGGCGAGAGAGAGCCCTTCGCGCTCGAGTTCGAGCCCGTTCTCATCCCTCGAGCCGAGGATCATGCCGTCCACGGTCCGGCGGAGGTTCTCGAACCGGTGCAGGGTCTCCGCCAGCGCGCCGGCGGCGGCCCTTTGGCGTTCGGCGTCGAGGGTCTTGTCGCGCAGGGCCCAGGACGACCAGATGAAGCTTCCTCCCATGGCGGCGGTGAGCAGGGACATGAGGAGGAAAGAGCCGACCAATCTCTGCCGGAGGGTGAGGTCCTCCAGCCGGCGGAAAAGGGAACTGGCGGCGGCCCTCATCTCTCCCTCAAGGCCCGCAGCTCGCTTTCCACCGTGGTGAGGTCCGCCCCGCTCCGGGAGAAGCGTTCCATCATCCGGCCGAGGTGTTCGAGGCGTTCCGGCAGGCTCGCTCCGCGGGCGGCGATCTTCTGGTAGTAGGTCCAGGCGACGGAAAGGTCGGCGTCGGCCTTGGCCCGGTCGGATATGGCCACGGCGTATTCCGCTTCCGCCGCGGAAACGTCCAGGCCCAGGGGCCGGAACTCCTTGAGGATTCCCGCGAGCATGCCGATCCTCTCTTTCAAGGCGGCGCCATTGGATTTGGCCTGCCAATACCGCTCCATCAGGCGGCCGTAGCGGCCGGCGGCTTCCCTGCGGTTCTGCGCTTCGGCCCGGCTCGAGCGTTCCTGGAGCCGGCGGGCCTCCTCCTCGCGGTAATCGTCGAACTCCCTCCGGATCCTTTCGGCCTCTTTTTTTTCCAGCTCCAGCTTTTTTTCCGTCTTCTTGAGGGAGATCTCGGCCGAGCGCATCCGGATCTCGTAGTCGGGCTCCACGATGACTTTTCCGAACCGTGCCGTGAAGGTGATGTGGTGGTTGCCCTCGGAGCTGCCGAACCCTATCCCGCGGAGAGGCATGAGGAACGCGTAGTCGAGCTGGACCGAGTTCAACCGGTAGGAGAAGCCCAGGGTCATCTGGCTGAAGGAGCGCGACCCCAGGGACAGCCCCCCTCTGGCGGCGAGGTCGGCGAGGGCGAAACCTGATCCCAGCCACCATTTTTCCGCGGCGGCGGCCAGGAAGATATCGCGTCCCCGGCCTCCCGGCGCTCTGCGGAGGTCGAGGGCGGCGGCCAGGACCACGGGTTCGTCGCTGTAGGCCATGCTCGCGCGCACGAGCATGGGGACGGGATCGCGGCTGTCGGAAGTGATGGAAAGGTCCGGCTCGTTCAGGTCCTGGATGGCGAATCCGTAGGAGTAGTTGCGGAACGGCCGGTAGAGCGCCCCCAGGTCGAGACCGATGTTCCATTTCGAACTGCCGGAGGCGAAGGCGGGGTCGAGCCTTCCCGGGCTGACCCGCCCCGAGTCGCTGGTCGTTCCGGAAGGAGCGTTGAAATGCCGGTAGAGCTGTTTGAAGTTGAACCCCAGGGCCCATTTCTGGGAGATCCTCCGGCCGTAGCCCAGGGTCAGGGTCCTCTCGCTGACGAGGTCGGCCCCGTCGAGCTCCCGCCAGCCGAATCCCAGGGTCCCGGCGGCGAAACTCAAGGGCTGGCCGTAGGCGATGAGGGAACTGCCTATCCGCGACCCGTCGGAAAGGCCGGGATGGAGGAGGGAATGGGTCGCGGAGAATTCCTTGCGCCGGAGGAAAACGAGCCCCGCGGGATTATAGTGGAGGGTGTGGACGTCGTTGGCTATGGCGGCGAACGCGCCCCCGAGGCCTGCGGCCCTGGACCCGGCGCCCGTGTCCTCGAAGGAGGCCCGCGACGCGACGGGGGAGAGGAGGGCCGCGGCCAGGACCATGGCGGCGCGGGACGCCCTCATCGCGCCACCGCGATCGAACCGGTGAAGGACCTGTCTCCGACGGAGATCTTGTAGAGGTAGAGTCCGCCGGCGACCGGGTTGCCCGAGCCGTCCCTGCCGTCCCAGGCGAGGACCGTGTCCCCGCCGAAAATGTCGCGGTTCTGGACGTCGGCCACCTTGGCCGAGCGCAGGTCGTAGATCGTCCCGCTGGCCGGGGCGCCCGTGGGGTTCTCGAACAGGAAGAAGACGAGGTCATTGACGCCGTCCCCGTTCGGCGTGACGGTCCTGGGATAGACGGCGTTGAGCTGGGCCTCCAGGGGCTGGTCCACGAGGCGGAGCTGGAAGCGCCCGGCGAGGCGCGCCGTGATCCGCGCGACCCTCTGCTCCTCGTTCACCGTGGAGCCGACCTTGATCCAATCCGAACCGTTGTGCCAATAGAGGGAGAGGGCCTGCCGGGCGGCCGAGGAGAGGGGCCGGTCCGAGGCGCCGGCGGGGGCGCCGTGGGACACCCTGCCGTCGCCGTCGACGGAATAGCCGATGGACAGCTCCACCGGGCGGTCGGCGACGAAACCCTTCACGGACTCTCCCGTGAACGCGTCCTCCACGCGGAAATTCACGGATTTGAGGACGCGGGACGTTTCCTCGGAGGTCTCCCTCGTGCCGCGGAGGGAGAGGCCGCGCGCGGCCAGGGACTCCAGGTCCGCCCCGGGGATCTTGATATGGGAGAGCTGGTCGTCCGCCAGGATGATGACGGAGTTGGAGGCGTCGGACGCGAATATGTCGGAGTCGGGCGAGTCCTGCCCCGATTGGTCCGTCGCGCGGACGCGGTAGTAATAGAGCCCGCCCGAGACCGTGTTGTCCGTGAAGACGTTGGCGGTGGATGGGCTCTGCAGGAAGAGCTGGTTGGTGGCGCCCGTGAGCCCCAGGCGGCGGATGATCCTGTATTCGCGGATATCGGCCAGGGCCAGGCTCGACCCGTCCACCCGCGAGGTCGGCGTGGACCAGGCGAGGGTGAAGGACAGGCCGGCGGCCGAGAGAGAACCGCTGACGCGGCCGGGAGTGGAGGGAGGGGAAGCCGCCCGCGCCTGCGGGCCGAGGGACACCGCAAGCGCGAGCAGGAACAGACTCCCCGGAACGCGCCTCGACCGGCCGGGGCCGATCATGGGCGCTCCATCCCGCCTTCGGGGTCGATCAGTTTCCTGATGCGGGCGGCGAGAACATTGTTGTCCATGGGTTTGGCCAGGTAGTCGTTCGCGCCGCAGGCGAGTATCTTCTCCTTGACTTCGGGGGTATCGTAGCCGGTGACGGCCAGTATCTTCACGCCGGCGAGGGATGGGTCCCCCCGGATCTGGGCGCAGACGTCGAATCCGTTGATGCCGGGAAGCATGATGTCGAGGATCACCAGGTCCGGCAGGAAATCCGCCAGGATCCTTCCCGCCGTGAAACCGTCCGCGGCCACCTTGACCTGCCAGCGCGGGAACCGTTTGGCCAACAACTCGACCACGTATTCTCCCACGTCCTTGTCGTCATCCACGAAAAGGATCTTCCTGGAGTCGGCGCGCCCTTCCAATTCCGCCTTGATGTCCGGGAGTGACATCCCCCTTTTGCTCAAGGCCAGGATCTTCGCGATCCTTTCCAGGGTCGATTCCCTGTGATAGAGGCGGTGTCCGCCGTCGGTGTATCCCGACGTCTTCAAAAGACCCAGGTCGCTGTAATGGCGTATCGTCGAAGACAATACGCCCGCCTCTTCGGCCACTTCGCCTATCTTAAGGAAGTTTTTATCCATTTAAATGCCTTTATTAATATACTGATAAATCAATATATAAATATGAATCATGCTGTTGACTTCATGGTTGACCACAAAAAAAAGACCGGCGGTCATTTGCCGCCATACTTATTTTTACCAGGACTATCCCATTCTGTCAAGGGGGGTGAGGGGGCGTTATCGACCCGCAAGTTTTCCCATCAGGTATATCCAGGCGAAAGAGCAGGCCGCGGTCAGAGCGGCCATGACCGCGCGGTCCCTGCCGGAATGGCGCAGGGATGCGGCCGCGCCGGCGCAGACGCCGACCAGGAGACAGGGCAGGACGTTCTCCAGGAAAAAAATCCTCCCCGGCTGCAGGGTCTCGTACCCTTCCGGCCGCAGGACCCACCAGA
>MGUT01000026.1:12519-17139 GCA_001800095.1 Elusimicrobia bacterium RIFCSPLOWO2_01_FULL_64_13
TGGGCCCGCCAGGCCAGGAAACCGGCGGCCATGCCCCAGACCGCTGTCCAGACCCGGCGCGTCCTCTCCGATTCCCCGGAAAAGGAGGCCGCCGCCATCCAGCCCGCGGCCAGGAGAGGGGACAGGGAGGCCAGGGCGTGCGCCGCGGAGAACGTGAGGAAGTTGGAGAAGTCCAGGGGAACGAGATAGCGCGCCACGTCCAGGATCAGGGACTCGATGGACGAGCCGAAAAGGACCGTGAACGCCGCGGCCAGGAGGAAGAGGGCGAGGCGCAGGCCCCGGATCATCCGGCTTTCGGCCCGGCCCAGTCGGAGACGGGGAGGGACGGATCGATATTCAGAGGGCCCTTCCCCGCCCCGGCCTTCAACCGGTAATGGCCGGCGGATGCGATCATGGCGGCGTTGTCCGTGCAGAGGCGGAGGGAGGGGAGATGGATCTTGAGCCCCCACTTCCCGCCCGCCTTTGAAAATTCGGAGCGGAGCCGGGAATTGGCCGAAACCCCGCCGCCCACCACCACTTGATCCGCCCGGTATTTTCTCGCGGCCCGGACGGTCTTGGCGACCAGGACGTCGGTCACGGCGGATTGGAAGGAGGCGCAGACGTCGGCGGCGATTCTCCTGTCCGGGAAGCGGCCGCGCCCGTAGCCCGCCTTCTCCAGATAATAGAGCACCGCCGTTTTCAACCCGCTGAATGAGAAGTCCCAGGACGAAGCGAGGTGGGGCCGGGGGAACGGGATGGAAGCCGGGTCGCCGCGGCGCGCCAGCCGGTCGATGGCCGGCCCGCCGGGATAGCCCAGTCCCAGGAGCTTGGCCACCTTGTCGAAGGACTCCCCGGCCGCGTCGTCGCGGGTGCGGCCGAGGACCCGGTACCGTCCGAAATCCTCCACGAGGATCAGGTCCGTGTGGCCTCCGGACACCACCAGGCCCAAAAATGGGGGCCGGAGGGACCGGTCCAAAAGCAGGTTGGCGAAAAGATGCCCCTCGAGATGGTTGACGCCGACCGTGGGTTTGTTCCAGGCCCAGCCCAGGGCCTCCGCCGTCATCTTCCCCACCAGGAGAGAGCCCACGAGCCCCGGTCCGACCGTGACCGCTATGGCGTCGATGGGAGGCGCGGTCCTTTTCGCGGTCCTGTCCCAGGCGGGGAACGCCCCGGCCAGAGCCCGGCGGACCACGGGACCGATCTGCTCGAGCTGGGCCCGGCTGGCTATCTCCGGGACGATGCCCTGGAAAGGACGGTGCAGCCGCTCCTGGGAAAAGACGACGCTGGAGAGGACCCGGCGCCCGTCCTCGACGACGGCCGCGGCGGTCTCGTCGCAGGAGCTCTCAATTCCGAGGACGCGCATGCGCTGCGCCCGCCGGCTTGCGCGGCGTTTCCATCCGCAGGAGTTCCGGCAGGAACACGAACTCTATCCCGTCCCCGCGGAACTCCGGGATGATCTTGCGCAGGGCCGGGACCGTATGCGCCTTGTGGATGTGGCCGATGGCGGCGGCTTTCCCGTCCCTTTCGGCCTTCGCTTTCAGCTTTTCAAATTGGGAGAGTATGGCCCGGAGGTCGTCCTCGTTGTCCAGGAAAACGCCGTTGCGCAGGCACTGGATCCCCGCCGCGCGGGCCTCGGCCTCGGCGAAGGAGGAGGAGCTCGTGCGGGAATCAAAAAAAAAGAGAGGGTCCTTGCGGGCATTCATGGCCGCGAAAAGGGCGCGCATGGCTTTTTGATCGGCGGTGAAGCGCGAGCCCATGTGGTTGGATATCCCGGCCGCGTGCGGAACGGACTTCAGGCCGCGCTCGAGCCGCGCGCGGAGCTCCTTTCCGGGCATCTTCGCCAGGAGCGCGGATTTGCCGGGGTCGTGAGCCGGGAGATTGTCGGGTTCCATGGGCTGGTGCAGGATGATCCCCTGTCCCTGTTCCAGGACCTTCCGGTCCGCGTCCCGGCTGGACCTCTCCCCGGGAAGGATCGCGAAGGTGAGTGGGACGCCGAGGGCGAAGAAATCGTCGAGGGCTTCCAGGTCCTTCGGCCTTCCCGCGACGTCGTCGATGACGATGGCCACGGCCGGCCCGGAGACTTTTTTCAGCGGAGGCGCTCCGGTGAGGATGAGCCGCTCGAAGACCCGGCCCTTCTTGCCGAGGAGGACCTCGGACCCGGGGGACGGCAGGACCTCCAGGCCCATCTTCCCGGCGGAGCGGGAAAGGTCCGCGATCATCGCGGGGACCGCCAGGCCCTTGGGGACGCGGATGGCGCGCTCCGTCTCGACCCAGGAAACGGGCCAGGGGAGTTTTTGGGAGCGCTCCCTCCTGACCGTCTTCAGGACGTCGGAATCCCGGATCCCGCGGCCGGTGAGGATCTCGGCCACTGCCGCGTCGAGATTCCCCGACAGGGAGGATTCATCCCAGAGGGCACCCGTCTCATGGTAGCGCCAGAAGAGGAACCCTCCCCCCAGGATGAGGATGAGGAGGAGGCCCGCTCTCCCGCCCCTACGGTTTGACGCGGAGATCTTCCCGCTCCCGATTGAAGATACGTTCGGCCTTCAGGTATTCCACCGCCCGGGCCAGGGTGATGTCCTCCGCCTGTTCCTCGGGCTTCACCGCGGAGTGCGGCGGCCGGTCCTTGGCGTAGACCTGCTCCTGCTGGCGGCGGATCTTGAGCTCCAGCTCCCTCGACACGGGGATCACGATGTCCGGCACGATGCCGCCGACGCCCGTCTTCGGGTCGCGCATGATGGACCGGCCGGAAGGCGTGTAATACTTGGCCGTGGTGAGCCGCAGCCCCGAGCCCCCGGACAGGGGGATCACGGATTGGACCGAGGCCTTGCCGAAAGTGGTCGTGCCCAGGAGCAGGGCGCGGCGATGGTCCTGGAGGGCGCCGGCCACGATCTCGGAGCCGGAGGCGGACCCGGCGTTCACCAGCACGACGATGGGGATCCGCTGGTAGGGTCCCCGGGCTTCGTTGACGTAATCCACCCGGTCCGAGTTCCGGCCCTCGGTGTAGACGATGAGCTTGTTCTCGTCCAGGAACGTCTTGGTCACGTTCACGGCCACGTTCAGGAGGCCTCCGGGATTGTTGCGCAGGTCCAGAATGCAGCTCTCCATGCCCCGGGCCTTCATGCCGTCCAGGGCCTGGCGGGCGTCGCCGTCGGTCTTGGCCGTGAACTCGATCAGCTGGAGGTAGCCGATCTTGTCCTCGAGCATGTGGCTGCGCACGGATTCGATCTTGATGACTTCGCGGACGAGGGTGACGTCCTCGGGGTCCTTGACGCCTTCGTGGACGACCGTGATGGTCACCTGGGTGCCCGGCTTCCCGCGGAGTTTGCCGACGGCGTCCTGGAGGTCTATCCCCTGCGTGCTGTCCTTCTCGATCCTGATGATCTTGTCCCCGGGAAGGATCCCGGCGCGGTAGGCCGGCGTGTCCGGGATGGGGGTCATGACGGTCAGCCAGCCGTCCTGCATGTGGATCCGGATCCCCAGTCCGCCGAACTGGCCCTCGGTCTCGGTCTTCATCTCCTTGTGGTGCACGGGCTCGAGGAACTGGCTGAAGGGATCGAGCGTGGCCACCATCCCGCGGGCCGCTCCGTAGACGAGCTCCTGGGCGCTCTTTTCTGTGACGTAGCTTTTCTGGATGTAATCGAATACCTCGGTGATGACCTTGAGTTCTTCCAGGGTCTTGTCGATCTGGGATCCGGACGCCTGGTAAGCCGTGACGGTCACTGCCAGTCCCACGGCGGCGGCGATGGCGAATTTGAGGGTCTTCCTGTTCGTTTTCATGTCGGTTCGGTTCCTCCGTTGTCTAGTTCTCGTCTCCGGGCGCCGGCTTCAGCCAGCGGAGAGGGTCCTGGGATTTCCCCCTGTTCCTGATCTCAAAGTAGATGGTCGAAACGTTCCGGGAATCCGCCAGGCCGATGGTGTCGCCCGCGCGGACCTTCCCGCCTTCCTCGGCCTCGATGCCGCCCAGAAGGCCGTAGACCGTGTAGTTCTCCCCGCCGTGGTCGAGGATCACGGTCTGGCCGTAGGACCTGAAGTCGGAGGCGTAGACCACGGTGCCTCCCTCCACGGCGCGGACGGCGGCGTTGGGCGCGGCGCGGATCTCGATCCCGTTATGGATGACGGGGATATCCAGGTCCGGATGCTTCCGCCTGCCGAACCTCGAGACCACTTTCCCCTCGGCCGGCCAGGGCAGCTTGCCGAGCTTCTCTTCGAAGGAGATCTTCATGAGCTCGGCTTCCCTGCGGGCGGCGACGGTCTTCTCGCGCCGGGCCTGGAGCTTGACGATGAGCCGCTCGAGGTCCTGGGCCGTGTCGCGCAGGCGGCCCACTTCCTCCTCGGCGATCAGCCGCTTGCCCTGCGTGGTGTCGTACAGCTTCTTCTTCTCTTCCTTGGACGTCTTCTGCCGCGCGATCTCCGCCTCCAGGTCGGCGCGCAGGCCGGAATATCTTTCTTTGGTCCGGGTCCACTCCGCCTTTTTCCGGACGGCCTCCCTTTCGCGGACCTTGGCGTCCCGGAGGGTCTCCGCTTTGAGGCGGATCGCGGCGCGGAGAGCCCAGGCGGCGGCGGGATCGCTTTTCAGGCTTTGCCGGAAAACAGACCGCGCGTGGTAGGCGCGCAGATCCGAGAGGATCACTTCCCCCCATT
>MGUT01000027.1:0-8974 GCA_001800095.1 Elusimicrobia bacterium RIFCSPLOWO2_01_FULL_64_13
GCGCGACGACCAGAACCGGGTCGTCACCCCGGGACAGGCGGTCCGCCTCGGGGCCGACTATCTCGTGGTGGGGCGTCCCATCCTGGAGGCCCGGGACAAGCGGCGCGCGGCCAGGGAAATCCAGAACGAAGCGGTGCGAGCATGATGACGGAATCCGAGATCAAGCAGATATTCAAGGACAAGGAAGCCCTCCTCGAAGGGCATTTCCTCCTCACGAGCGGGCGGCACTCGGACAGCTATCTCCAATGCGCCCGGGTGCTCCAGTACCCGGACATCGCCGAGAAGCTCGCCGAAGCCCTCGTGGACCGGGTGCGGGCGGAGAACGCCGGCGTGCCTTTCCGGCCGGACGCGGTCTGCGCTCCGGCCGTGGGCGGCATCATCCTGGGCCACGTGGTGGCCCGGGTGCTGGGCGCCCGCGCCATCTTCGCCGAGCGCGAAGGCGGCGTCCTCACCCTCCGCAGGGGGTTCCTCATCCGCCCCAAAGAGCAGGTGCTGTGCGTGGAGGACGTGATCACCACGGGCGGGTCGCTCCGGGAGATCGTGCGGATGTCCCGCGAAGCCGGCGCCCGGCTCCTGGGCGTGGCCGCCGTCGCCGAGCGGAGCGCCGTGCCGGTGGATTTCGGCGCGGCGAAGACCGTTCTGCTCAATCTCCCTCTCAAGGATTTTTCTCCCGCCGAATGCCCCCTGTGCAAGGCCGGCGCCCCCATCGTCAAGCCGGGCAGCCGCCAGAGCCCGACCCATGTCTAAGACGTACGCTTCGGCCGGCGTCCATATCGACGCCGGCAACGAGCTGGTGCGCCGGATCAAGAAGATCGTGGGCGCGTCCAGCTCGGCCATCGGCGGGTTCTCCGGGCTTTTTCCCCTCCCTGAAGTCGCCGGCGGGGCCTGCGTCTCCGCCTGCTGCGACGGCGTGGGCACGAAGCTCAAGCTCGCCTTCCTCCTGGACAGGCACGACACGGTCGGGATAGACCTGGTGGCCATGAACGTCAACGACCTGGTCTGCTCGGGGTCGCGCCCTCTTTTCTTCCTGGATTACTTCGCCTGCGGGAAGCTGGATCTCGACGTCGCCGAGTCCGTCATCCGCGGGATCCATCGCGGCTGCCGCGAGGCCGGCTGCGCCCTCCTGGGCGGCGAAACGGCGGAGATGCCCGGCTTCTACAAGGACGGCGAGTACGACCTCGCCGGTTTCGCCGTGGGGATAGCGGAGAAGAGCGAGATCCTCGACCCCCAAAGGACGAAGCCCGGGGACGTCGTGATCGGCCTGCCTTCCAGCGGTCCGCACTCGAACGGGTATTCCCTGATCCGCGCCGTTCTCGGGGAGAAGGGCCTGCGGGAATTCGGCGGGGAGCTCCTCCGTCCCACGAGGATCTACGTCAAGGAAGTCCTGTCGCTCTTGCGGTCGCGCGCCCCGCGGCTGAAGCGCGCGGTGAAAGGCATCGCCCACATCACCGGCGGCGGCTGGCCGGAGAACATCCCCCGCGTCCTGCCGAAAGGCCTGGAGGCGCGTCTTTCCAAGGGGCGCTGGCCCGTGCCGGATATCTTTTCCGTCATCCAGAAGAGGGGCCGGGTGTCCGATTCCGAGATGTACCGGACATTCAACATGGGCATCGGGCTGGTCCTCGTGCTCGACCCGAAGGCCCTCCCCGCGGCCGGGAAACATTTGGGGCGCTTCCACGTCCTGGGCGGGATCTTCCGCGGCCAGGCGGGAGTCCGTTTCGTTTAAGGAGATGAATCCGATATGATCCGGCGCTACACCAGGGATGAGATGGGGAGGATATGGACGGACCAGCACCGCTTCGAGACCATGCTCGAGGTGGAGATCCTGGCCTGCGAGGCCATGGCCAAAAAGGGCAGGGTCCCCATGGCGGACTTGAAGACCATCCGCAGAAAAGCCCGGGTCAACGTCCGCCGGATCGAGGAGATCGAAAAGGTCGTCAAGCACGACATCATCGCCTTCCTCACCCAGGTGGAGCGGGGCGTGGGTCCGGCCGGAAGGCACCTCCACGCCGGCATGACCTCTTCCGACGTCCTGGACACGGCCCTGGCCGCGCAGATCCGCGAAGCGACCTCCGTGCTCCTTTCCGGGATCGAGGCCCTCATGGGGACCGTGGCGAAGCTGGCGCGGACCCATAAGAACACGCTCATGCCCGGCCGCACCCACGGCGTCCACGCCGAGCCCATCACTTTCGGCATCAAGGCCGCGGGCTGGTATTCGGAGCTCAAGCGCGGGCGGGAACGGCTGCGGGAGGCGGGGAAGTCCGCGGCGTTCGGGAAGATCTCCGGGGCGGTGGGCACTTTCGCCCACGTGGATCCCGACGTCGAGGCCTACGTCTGCAAGAAGCTCGGACTCGGCATAGAACCCGTTTCCACCCAGGTGGTGCCGCGGGACAGGCACGCGCATTATCTCTCCGTTCTGGCCGTCGTGGGCGGGACTCTGGAGAGGATGGCGCTCGAGGTCCGCCACCTCCAGCGCACCGAGGTGCTCGAGGCCGAGGAGCCCTTCAGCGAGGGGCAGAGGGGGTCCTCCGCCATGCCGCACAAGCGCAACCCCATCGCCGCGGAGAACGTCTGCGGGCTGGCGCGCCTGCTCCGGTCCTACGCCCAGGCAGCTTTGGAGAACATCGCCCTCTGGCACGAACGGGACATCTCCCACTCGTCGGTCGAGCGGGTCATCCTGCCCGACGCGACCATCGCGCTCGATTTCATGCTCCACCGCCTGATCAAGGTCCTGGCGGGGCTCCAGGTCTATCCCAAGAGGATGCGGGAGAACCTGGACAAGACCTTCGCGGTGCTCGCCAGCCAGCGCCTGATGCTGGAGATCCTGGCCAAGGGCGGGAAGCGCTACAGCCGCGACGCCGCCTACAAGCTCGTCCAGGGCCTGGCCCAGAAGGCCTGGACGGGGTCCCTCGATTTCAAGATGCTCGTCCTGAAGGACCCGGAGATATCCTCGGTCCTCGACCCTCTCGCCGTGCAGGAGTGCTTCGACCCGAACTACTTCGTCCGCCACGCCTCCCTGATCCTCAAGCGCGCGGGCCTCTAGAAAAAAAATTCCTTCCCCCGTCAGTCCTCCATCTCGTTGGCGCTCTCGAGCTCCAGCCCGTAGAGCTGGGAATCCCTGTGCTTGCGGAACTTGTCGTAGACCCAATGGTAGGCCTTGCGGACGGCGGGAACGTCGGGCGCGCGGATGAGGAGGCCGAGGAGGCCGCTGCGGTAGAGGATGGGGTAGGCCGCGGCCAGGGCGAACCACTTCTGCAGGAATTCACGCTCTTTTTTGTTCTCCAGCTTGAGGATGGACGCCTCGAAGAATTTCTTGCCGATGTCGTCGAAGCTGTTCCCGTCCTTCTCCTCGAGGAGGCCCTTCCCGCGCGCGTAGCGCGTCAGCTCCAGGCCCGGGTACGGCTGGAAGAGCGAGCACCAGGCGTAGAGGGGCCGGCAGGCGATGTTCATCTCCAGGGTCTCGAAATCGTTCCGGAGCGTGCTCGTGGGCAGACCCAGGATGTTCTGCATCATGATCCGGATGCCGTTCGAGTTCAGGGCCCGGGAGGCGGATAGGATGGTCTCCTTGGGCATGTCGCGCTCGATGAGCTTGCGCAGCCCGTCGTCGGCGGTCTCGAGCGCCATGTGCACCGAGTAACAGCCGGCCTCCTTCAGGAGCCGGGCGGACCTCTCGTCCACGAGGTTCGGCCGCACGTGGCAATGGAAGGGGAGGCCGACCTCTTTCGAGTAGAGGGCCGCGAACTCGGCCAGCCAGGTCTTGTCCATGATGAAGATGTCGTCCTGGAAATAGACGAACTTGCCGCCGTGCCGGCCGATGACGTCCTTCACCTCGCGCACCACGTTCTCCACGCTCCGCCAGCGGACCCAGCGCCCCTTGCCCTTGTAGATGTCGGCGATGGCGTTGTTGAAGCAGTAGGTGCAGCGGTAGGCGCAGCCGCGGCAGGCGATGAAGTGGCGGATGGGCTGGCGCTTCCACAGGTCGTGCTCGTAGACGATCTCCCGGTCGGGAAAGGGGAGGGAATCGATGTCCTCGTTGAGGTCCCGCATGGGGTTCCTGTGGACCCGGCCATTCCACCGGACCCAGAGGTTGGGGACGGCGGTCGGGTCCCGGCCTTCCTGCACGGCCGCGGCGAACTCGCGGATGGATTCCTCCGCCTCGCCCTGGACGGCGACGTCGAGCTCGGGATATTCCTCGATGACTTCGGGGTGGAACGTGGGGTGGGAGCCGCCCATCATGGCGATGAAGGGCCGGGTCTTTTTCAGGCGCGAGACGATCTCCATGAAATCCACGTGGCTTCCGGTCATGACGGAGGCGGCCACGACGTCGGGCTTCCAGGCCGCGTTGATATGGCCGAGGTCCTCGTCCCCGCCGATGACGCCGATCCTGGTCTGGTGGCCTTTCTCCTTCAGGACGGAGGAGAGGTACATGAGGCCGAGGGGCTCGACGGGGTGGTTCCAGTAGAGGAAGAGGAACTTCATGAGGAATGATTCTATCTAAAAGAGGGATTTTTCACAAGCCGGAATTCCCTCCGGCCGAGGGTGGAATTATGCGTGGGCGAAGGCTCTTGGGATAAATTCGGAAGGAACCCGGCCTAGAAACGGCACTTGGTATTCTCTCGCTATTCTACGCAGGATAGTCAGTTTACCGGGATGCAGCATTTCGACACCGATCAAATCGCCTTTGCTGTCTAAATCCACAAAAGTTTCCGGTCCAAATTCCACAGTCCGCTTAATTTTAGCGTCCTTGATTTGGATGTATAATGCTTTTGCTTCCGGGTCGAAACTAATTAACATGATATTGCCTATCCTTTTCTCCGAGCCAGATAACCGTCACAATGATATGACGGCCATTATTTTCCTCATAAACAACGTCTAAGGTACGCCTGCCAAAAATTTTTGACGCTCTTTTTTTGTGCGGTTCAGGTTGGCTCTTTACGCTATCAGGATAACGGATGGTCTTTTTAATTTCATCCAATCCTACCCCTCGTTGCCTCATTCTCTTTTTGGCATGGTTGGTGAGAATGATCTTCATGAGTATAGCAGTTGAAGTCTTTACCGTCAATCCCGACTTTGGGGATTCTACCTAAATCAGGGCTTCTTCACAAGCCCGGCGTAGACCTCGTCGAACATGGCGGCGACGGCGGTCCAGGTGTATTTTTTCAAGGCCTGCTCCCGGCCGTTCTTCCCCAGGCGCGCTCGCAGCTCCGGGTCCTTGAGGAGCTGGACCACGTACTGGGCGAAGGTGAGCGGCGTGTCGGCGATGAGGATGTTCCTGCCGTGCTCGCAGTCGATGCCGTCGGCGGCCAGGGACGTGGCCACGACGGGCTTTTCCATGGCCCAGGCCTCGAGGATCTTGTTCTTCATGCCGGAACCGCTGCGCATGGGGCAGATATGGACCGAGGCCTTCCCCATGTAGGGCCGCAGGTCCGGCACCAGTCCCGTCACGAAGACGTTCCTGCCGTCGTGGAGCGCGCGGACGGCCAGGGTCGGGTCCTTGCCGCAGATCATGACGCGCAGGCCGGGGAACTCGGCGCGGATCAGGGGAAGGATCTTTTTGCAGAAATAGACGGCGGCGTCCGCGTTGGGGACGAAGTTCATCACCCCGCGGAAGAGGACGGAAGGGAACTCCTCCTTCCAGCTCCCCGGCTTGAAGTGATCGGGGTCCACCCCGCCGGGGATCACCGGGATGGAGATCTGCGGCAGGAACTCCGCCAGCCACCTGCGGTCCACTTCCGACACCACCACCGTCTTGGCGAAGAGGGGCATCTCGGTCTTCTCGAAGAATTTCATCTTGGCCGACTGCGACATCCAGTAGAGCTTGCGCAGGGGGTTGGGCTCGCGCCTCGCCGTGCGCGAGAACTGCATGGAGACCGCGTCGTGGGGGAAAAGAAGGCCCGGCGTGCCTCCCAGGACGGAGCGGTACCCGGCCACGTTCACGGAGAGGAAATGGACCAGGTCGTAGCGGCCCTCCCGCAGCATTTCCGACAGCTTGCGGGCGAACGCCTCGGATTGGAACTGGGCCACGCAGAACGGCATGGACTCGAAGATGACGTTGCGGATCCTGCGCAGGGGGTCCCGGAGGGTGTCGTGGCGGACCGTCTCCACTTTTCCGCATGACTTCCTGATCTCCGGGACGTGGACGAGCTCCTTATCGGACTCGATCAGGCTCAAGAGCGCGGTCTCGTGCTTCCGCGAGACGTGCTTGATGAGCTGGTAGCAGGTGGAGCGCATCCCGTCCGTGGGGGGATAAGGGAACGTGTGCGTGAGGAAAAGGACCTTCATTTCCAGGCAGTATATCAGAATGAAAAGCCCCGCGCAACCGCGATTGTCTTGGCCGGACCTTTATGATATGATTTCTCCTATGAATTGGTTTCAGAGAGAAAAAGACCTCATTTTTCAGACCTATCGCCGCCAACCCCTGGTGCTGGTCAAGGGCAGGGGTTCCTGGGTCTGGGATGAGAAGGGGGCCAGGTACCTGGACTTTTTCTCGGGCCTCGCGGTGAACAATCTCGGCCATTGCCACCCGGCCGTGGTCCGGGCCGCGGCCGCCCAATCCAGGGTCCTGGGCCATGCCTCGAACGTTTACTATACCGTGCCGCAGATCCGGCTCGCGGGAGAGCTGGTGGCAAGGTCGTTCCCGGGCAGGGTCTTCTTCTCCAATTCCGGGGCGGAGGCCGTGGAATGCGCCTTGAAGATCGCGCGGAGGTGGGGCGCCTCCACCGGCGGCAGGACGGACGTCATCTCGTTTCAAAATTCATTCCACGGCAGGACGTTGGCCGCCTTGACCCTCACGGGCCAGGAGAAATACAGGAAAGGATTCGATCCCCTCGTGCCGGGGATCCGCTACGCCGCCTTCAACGACCTGGAAAGCGTCCGCAGGGCCGCGACGAAAAAGACCGGGGCGGTCTTCGTCGAGCCCATCCAGGGCGAGGGCGGAGTCGTCCCCGCGGACGGGGATTTCCTGGCCGGCCTGCGCGTTCTCTGCGACCGCAACCGCTGGCTCCTCGTCTTCGACGAGGTCCAATGCGGCCTGGGCAGGACCGGGCGGCTTTTCGCCTTCCAGTCCTACGGCGTCCGGCCGGACGTCCTGGTCCTGGCGAAAGCCCTGGGAGGCGGACTCCCCATGGGCGCGACCGTCGCCGCGCGCGCCGCCGCCGCTCTCCTGGGAGCGGGCGACCATGCTTCCACTTTCGGCGGGAACCCGGTCGTCTGTTCCGCCGCTCTCGCGGTCCTCAAAGTCATGGACCCGAAGTTCCTCAAGTCCGTGGCGAGGAAGGGGGCCATCCTTAGGGAGGGCCTCGAGAAGCTCCGGGACGCGTTCCCCGGCCGGATCCTCTCCGTGAGGGGCGCGGGGCTCATGCTCGGGCTCCAGCTTTCCGGGCCGGGCGGCGCCCTCGTGGACGCCCTGCGGGAGGAAGGCCTTCTGGCCAACTGCACGCAGGACACGGTCCTCCGTCTCCTGCCGCCCCTGACCGTTTCCGAGGCGGAGATCCGCGCGGCCCTCCGGACCCTCGGGAAAGTATTCGCGATTTGCTGGAATAACAGGTTACAAACCATCCCATGCTAGCGAGATCCATCGAGAAGATCGCCATGGCGGCCAAGGCCGCCAGCCGTCTGACGGCCCTGGCGCCTTCCCGCCTGAAGGAATCCGCCCTGAAGTCCGCGGCCAGGGCCCTGGCCGCCGCGAAGGAGGAGGTCCTGGCGGCGAATCGTTCCGACGTCGGGCGGGCGAAAAAGAGGAAACTGGCGCCAGCGCTCATCGACCGCCTGACCCTGGACGAAAAAAGGGTCGGATCAATGGTCCTCGCCCTCGAAGAGATCGCCGCCCTCGCGGACCCCGTGGGGGAGGTGGCGGCGGAATGGACGAACCCCGCCGGCGTCCGCATCCAGAAGGTCCGGGTGCCTCTCGGGGTGGTCGCCATGGTCTACGAATCGCGCCCGAACGTCACGGTGGAGGCGGCGGCCCTCGCCCTCAAGGCGGGCAACAGCGTGATCTTAAGGGGAGGGAGCGAGGCCGTCCGCTCGAACACGGCTCTGGCCCGGATCCTCTCCCGCGCCGTATCCGCGGCCGGGATGCCGCGGGATTCCGTGTCCTTCATCTCCGACACGGACCGCAAGAACATCGCCGTCCTGGCCGGGCTGGACCGGTGGATCGACCTTCTCATCGCCCGGGGTTCGGAGCGGATGGTGCGCGCCATCACCCGGATGGCCTCGGTGCCGGTGCTGGGGCACGGCAAGGGGGTCTGCCACGTCTACGTGGACGGCGGCGCGGACCTTAAAATGGCGGAGGAGATCGCTTTCAACGCCAAGGTCCAGAGGCCCGGCGTCTGCAACGCCATGGAGTGCCTCATAGTCCATAAAAGCGTTTCCAAGTCTTTCCTGCCCGCGATCGGCCGCCGCTACCGGGAAGCGGGCGTGGCCGTGAACGGAGACGAGGCCTGCCGCGCCCTCATTCCCGAAGCCCGCAGGGCCGCCGGATCGGACTGGGCGCGCGAATACCTCGCTTTGGAAGTCTCCGTCAAGGTCGTGGATTCGATCGAGCGGGCCATCGACCACATCCACCGCTACGGCTCGGGACACACGGATTCGATCGTCACCGGGGACGCAGCGGCGGCGGAGAAGTTCCTGCGGGAGGTGGATTCCGCGGCGGTCTTCCACAACCTGTCCACGCGCCTGCACGACGGCGGAGTGTTCGGCCTGGGAGCGGAGATAGGCATCTCCACCCAGAAGCTGCACGCCCGGGGCACGATGGGAGTGAGGGAGCTGACCACGACGAAATACGCCGCGCGCGGCTCGGGACAGGTCCGGACCTAGTTGCCCAGGAAGATCGGGATATTGGGCGGGACGTTCGATCCGGTCCACGCCGGCCACGTCGCTCTCGCCAGGGCCGCCGTGAGGGAGTTGGGGCTGGACGCGCTGTACCTCGTGCCGGCGAAACGCTCTCCCATGAAGGGGGGCCGGCCCGCGGCCGGGGCGG
>MGUT01000027.1:9010-10865 GCA_001800095.1 Elusimicrobia bacterium RIFCSPLOWO2_01_FULL_64_13
TCGACCGCTCCGGGCCTTCTTACACCGCGGGGACGGTGCGGGCTTTCCGGAGGAAGTTCCCGCGCGCCCGGCTCCACCTCATCGTCGGGAGCGACTGTCTCGCCGGCTTTCCGCGCTGGAAGGACTCCGGCGCCATCCTCCGGGAAGCCCGGCTGGTCGCGGGGCGCAGGGCCGGAGGCCGGAAAAAAGTTCCGGCGCTTCTGGCGGGCAGGGTGGAATTTTTGCGGTCCGGGATGCCCCGGATATCCTCGACCCGGATCCGCGCTGGGGTCCGCCGGGCGGGAACGGGGGAAGCCGTGCCGGAGACCGTGCGGCGCTACATTTTAAAACATGGATTATACCGACGACCGTACCCTGAAGGATAAGGTCTTCCCCGAGCTGGAACGGGAATTGCCCCGCCGCCGGATGGCCCACGTCCTGGCGGTCACCCTCATGGCGGGACACCTGGCCCGCAGACACGGGCTGGACCCGGTCCGGGCGCGCCTGGCCGGGGCCCTGCACGACTCGGCCCGCGCCTGGCCGGACGCCCGGCTCATCCGCTACGTCCGCAGCCGGAGGATCCCCGTGCCGGACTTCGATTTTATCAGGAGGAACCAGCCCGTCCTTCTGCACGGTCCTGTCAGCGCCGACGTCGCGCGGAAAAAATTCGGCGTCAAGGACCGGGAAGTGCTCTCGGCCATCGCCAAGCATTCCCTCGGCTCGGTCCGCATGACGCGTTTCGAGAAGCTGGTCTACGTGGCCGATTTCCTCTCGCACGACCGGTCCTTCAAGGATGCCCCGCGGCTGCGCCGCCTGGCGGCCCGGGACCTGGACGGGGCGTACCGCGAGTCGGTCCGGCAGAAACTCCGGTTCCTGGTCGACCGGGGCGTTCCCATCCCTCCCGAATGCGTCCGGGTCTACAACTCCCTCTTTCCTCCCGGATGAACCTGAAACCGAAAGGCTGGAGCGGCGCGCGGGTCTTCGCGGCGGCGGTCGCGGTCCTCGTCATGCTTTCGGTCGCGGCGTCCTGGAGGAGCCCGCTGGCCCGGGCCCTGGCGGCGGGGAAGCCCGTGTACGGCCTCCTCATCGGGACGGATCTCGTGGACTACGCCCGTCACGCCGACACCATCCTCCTCCTGCGCTATGACCCGTCGTCAAGGAAACTGGACGCGCTCTCCATCCCGCGGGACACCCGGATCAACCTCCCGCGCCTGCGCGTCAAGCGCGTGAACGAGGTCTACGCCTACGCCTACCGCGAAAGCAGGAAGGACTCGGACGCCGCTTCCCGCGAGCTCTGCCGGGCGGTGCGCTGGATCCTGCGCTCCGGCACGTCCGCGCCGGCGGGCTCCTCTCCCATCGATTTCTACGCCCAGGTGGACTACGACGGCTTCCGCCGGATCGTGGACATCCTGGGCGGAGCGCCCGTCACCGTGGACCGGCCCATGCATTACGACGACGATCGGGGAAAACTCCACATCCATTTCGAACCGGGCCGCTACCTCCTGGACGGGCAGAAGGCCCTCGAATACGTCCGCTTCCGCGACCGCGTGGGGGATTTCGGCAGGATGGGCAGGCAGCAGGAGTTCTTCCTCACCCTCTTCGGGCGGTTCCGCCATCCCGCGAACCTGGTCCGGCTCCCCCAGCTGGCGTGGGTGTCGCTTCGGAGCATGCGGACGAACTTGAGCGGGTTCGAGCGGCTCCTGCTCCTCACGGAACTCAAGGACCTCACGCGCGAAAGGATACGGATCATGCAGCTGCCCGGCGGATCCAGGGCGGGCTACTGGATGACGGATCCCGACGGCGTCGCGGCCACTTCGCGCCTCCTGGGGCTGGACGAGGCGGCCGGTCCGGCGCCGGAAGAGGAGGAGGACCCGAT
>MGUT01000027.1:10876-15219 GCA_001800095.1 Elusimicrobia bacterium RIFCSPLOWO2_01_FULL_64_13
CCAGGACCACCGTGGAGGTCTGGAACGCTTCGGGCCGGGCCGGATTGGCCCGGAAGGTGATCGGGGACCTCCGCGCCGCGGGATTCGACGTGGTCAAGTGGGGCAACTACGCTTCGCGCCAGCAGCGCACCTCGGTCCGGGACCGAAGGGGGAACATGGACCAGGCCCGGGCGGTGCTGGAGCGCCTCTCCGCTCCCCGGGCGGAAGTGTTCACGCGGCTGGAGACGGATCCCTTCGTCGACATCGAGGTCATCCTCGGAGAGGACATGCCGGGATCGGGCGCCCCGGAACAGTGATTTTTTCAAGGAGATAACATATGTGCGGCATCGTGGGTTACGTAGGCAAGAGTCCGGCCGGCAGGATCCTCATGGACGGCTTGAAGCGCCTGGAGTACCGCGGCTACGACTCGAGCGGCCTGGCCATCATCAAGGACGGCTCGATCCAGCTGCGCAGGAGCGTGGGAAAGATCCGCCGGCTCGAGGCGATCCTCGATAAAAGGCCCGTCCTGGGAACCATCGGCCTCGGCCATACCCGCTGGGCGACCCACGGGATCCCTTCCGAAGAGAACGCCCATCCCCACACCGACTGCTCCAAAAGGATCGTGGTGGTCCATAACGGCATCATCGAGAACTACGCCCGGCTGAAGGCCGGCCTCATCAAAAAAAGGCACCGCTTCGCCTCGCAGACGGACACGGAGGTGATCGCCCACCTGATCGAGGAGGAAGCCCGATCGCTCCGCGGGTCCGGGCCGGCCGGCCGGCCCGGCGGAGGGGACCTCTTTTTCGAGAGCGTGCGCCGCGCCCTCCTGAAGCTGGAGGGGGCCTACGCCCTGGGGGTGATCTCGTCGGACTTCCCCGACGTCCTGATCGCCGCGCGGAAGGACTGCCCCCTCGTCCTGGGCCTCGGGGACGGGGAGAACTTCATCGCCTCCGACGTGCCCGCCCTCATCCCCTACACGCGCCGGACCATATTCCTCGACCAGAATGAAATGGCCCGCGTCACCCGCGACGGGATATCCTGCCGGAATCTAGCCGGCGAGCCGGTGGAAAAATCCGTGACCACCGTCACCTGGGACCCCGTCCAGGCGGAAAAATCCGGCCACAAGCATTTCATGCTCAAGGAGATCCTGGAGCAGCCCTCGGCCATCGAGGACACCATGCGCGGGCGGGTCTTTCCCGGCGAACGCGGCCTGGAGCTCGGCATTTCCCTCAAGCCCGCCTTCATCCGCGGATTGAAGAAGATCACTCTCGTGGCCTGCGGCACGTCCTACCACGCGGCCCTGGTGGCCCGGTTCTGGTTCGAGAGTCTCGCCAAGCTCCCCTGCCAGGCCGAGATTGCCAGCGAGTTCCGCTACCGCGAGCCTTTTTTGGGCAGGAACGACCTGGCCGTCTTCATCACCCAGTCGGGAGAGACGGCCGACACCATCGCCGCGCTCCGGCTGGCCGGGAAATGCGGCGCGAAGGCCCTGGCCGTCTGCAACGTCCTGGGCTCCACGATCACCTCGGCGGCGGACGCCGTTTTCTACACCCATTGCGGTCCCGAGATCGGAGTGGCCTCCACCAAGGCCTTCACCGGACAGCTCACGGCGCTCCTGCTCCTGGCGGTCGCCTTCGGTTCGGAGCGCGGGGCCCTGGGACGAAAGGCCTCGTCCCGGATCCTGACCGACATGATCAAGCTTCCCGGCTGGGTGAGGCAGGCCCTCGGCCTTTCCAAAAGGATCGAAGCCGCCGCCGGAGCCCTCGCCAAGAAGGACCATTTCCTTTACCTGGGCCGGCACCTGAATTATCCTCTCGCCCTGGAAGGCGCGCTCAAGCTCAAGGAGATCTCCTACATCCACGCCGAGGGCTATCCCGCCGGAGAGATGAAGCACGGGCCCATCGCCCTCATCGACGGGAACATGCCCATCGTGGCCCTGGCGACCCGGTCATCGGTGTACGAGAAGGTCTGCTCCAACATCCAGGAGGCCAAGGCCCGGGGCGGGAACGTGATCGCGGTCGCCTCCCGGGGCGACTCCAGGATCAAGGAGATCGCCGACCAGGCGATCTTTGTCCCGGACGTCCCCGAGATCTTCGCGCCCATCGTGAACGCCGTCCCGCTCCAGTTCCTCGCCTACCACATCGCAGTCCTGCGCGGCTGCGACGTCGACCAGCCCAGGAACCTCGCCAAGTCCGTGACGGTCGAGTAGGAGTCCGCTTGAGGGACAGGGGATTCTACCAGACCTTCCGCCGGCGCGCCCCGGGCCTCATCGCGCCGGGAGGCGGACTCCTCGTGGCGGTCTCCGGCGGTCCGGACTCGGTCTGTCTCCTGCACCTCGCCGTCCGGATCGGCAGGGAGAAAGGCCTCGCGGTCGCCGCGGCGCACGTCCGCCACCATTTGAGACGCGGGGATTCGGACCTGGACCGGGACTTCGTCCGGTCCCTGTCCCGGGACCTGGGAACGCCGTTCCTGGAGCGGGAAGGGCGCCTGCCCCCCGGCAGGAAGAGATCCATCGAAGAGCTGGCGCGGAAGCTCCGCTACCGCGCCCTCGGGGACCTGGCCATGGAATGGGGCGCGCGGACCCTGTGGACGGCCCACCACGCGGACGACCAGGCCGAGACGCTCCTTCTGAACCTCATGCGCGGCGCGGGCCCGGACGGGCTCTCGGGCATATTGCCGGAACGTTCCCTGGACGAAGTGAGGGGCCGCGCGGCGGACGCTTCCCTCACCCTCGCCCGGCCGCTCCTTCCCTTCGGCCGCGGGGAGATCCTCGCCTACCTCAAGTCCCAGGGACTCAAGTTCCGCCTGGACCGCTCGAACCTCTCCCTCGAGTTCCGCAGGAATTGGGTGCGGAAAAAACTCCTGCCCGCCATGCGGGAGGTCCAGCCGGCCATTTCCGGCATCCTTTCGGCCACGGCCGGGATCTTCGCGCGTGAGCGCCGCTTCGCCGACGCGGATTTCGGGAGGATGTCGGCCCGGCTGCTCGGGGACCGCGCCGGAGCCGGCCGGGGAGAGAGCCTTGATTTGGAGCGTTTTTTCGAGTATGATATGGGTTCAAGACTGCAGTTCCTCCACCGGCTTTTGCCAAAATTTTCCGGCAGGGAAATCGAGCGGGCCTACGGACATCTGGAACGGGCCTGGCGCAGGCGCCTCCCAGTCCCTTCCCTGCCCATTTCCGATCTGATCCCTTCCCGAGGGCCTGGAAGGCCGGCCCTCCGGTGAAGCCCAAGGTCCTGATCCCGGCCGCCCGGATCCGCCGGACCGTGGATAGATTGGCGCGCGAGATATCCCGGGACTACCGGGGAAAGAACCTCGCGCTCGTGTGCGTGCTCAAGGGGAGCGTGGTCTTCCTGGCCGACCTCATCCGCCGGCTCGAGATCCCCTGCTCCATCGATTTCATGGCGGTGTCCTCGTACGGGAAGAGCCGGAAGTCCTCCGGCGTGGCGCGGCTGGTGCTGGACCTGCGCGAAAGCCCCGAAGGCAGGGACATCCTCCTGGTGGAGGACATCCTCGACACCGGCCGCACCGTGCGCTACCTGCTCGAGAACCTCGAGACCCGGCGCCCGCGCTCCATCAAGATCTGCGCGCTTTTGGACAAGGCGGCCGGCCGCAAGGTCCCGGTGCGGGCCGACTACACGGGGTTCCGCATCCCCGACCGGTTCGTGGTCGGCTACGGGCTGGATTACGCCGAACGCTACCGCCAGCTGCCCTATATCGGCGCCTTGAAAGGCGGGTCCGCCGCGAAGGTTTTAAGAACGGCCAGGAGGAAAAGTGAAAAATAAAATCGCGAAACAAATCATGGTCTGGGCGATGGTCTTCATCAGCCTCGTATTGATCGTGCGCACTTTCAGTTCGCTCACGGTGGAGCAGGAGATCGATTATTCCACTTTCAAGAAGGACCTGCGGGAAGGCAGGATCCAGGAGTTGAGCGTCCGGCCGGACCTCATCCGCGGCAAGACCACCGGCCCGGGAGGCGGCGAGGTCCATTTCAAGACCATCCCCATGAACGACCCCAAACTCGTCGAGGAACTGGAGCAGTACAAGGTGCAGAAGTACGCCGGCGCGCCCGACCGCTCCTGGTGGCCCATGATCCTCCAGAACCTGGTGTACGTGCTCATCTTCTGGTTCGTCTTCTGGATGCTCCTGATCCGGCCCATGCAGGGCGGGGGCAAGCAGGCCCTGTCCTTCGGCCGCTCCAAGGCGAAGCTCCAGCCCGTCCGCAAGATGAAGGTTACCTTCGCCGACGTGGCCGGCTGCGACGAGGTCAAGGAGGAGCTCAAGGAGATCATCGAATTCCTCAAGGACCCGGCCAAGTTCCAGAAATTGGGGGGCAAGATCCCCAAGGGCGTGCTCCTTTACGGGGCGCC
>MGUT01000027.1:15244-18823 GCA_001800095.1 Elusimicrobia bacterium RIFCSPLOWO2_01_FULL_64_13
AAGGCGGTGGCGGGCGAGGCCAACGTCCCCTTCTTCTCCTCCAGCGGTTCCGAGTTCGTGGAGATGTTCGTGGGCGTGGGCGCCAGCCGCGTGCGCGACCTCTTCGAGCAGGGCCGCAAGAACGCTCCCTGCATCCTCTTCGTCGATGAGATCGACGCCGTGGGCCGGCACCGCTTCGCGGGCTTCGGCGGCGGCCATGACGAGCGCGAACAGACCCTGAACCAGCTCCTGGTGGAGATGGACGGTTTCGATACGAAGGAAGGCGTCATCATGATCGCGGCCACCAACCGGCCCGACGTCCTCGACCCGGCGCTCCTCCGGCCGGGCCGGTTCGACCGGCAGGTGGTGATCCCGATGCCCGACCTCCGCGGCCGGGAGGAGATCCTGCGGGTGCATTCCAAACAGATCAAGATGTCGGACGCCGTGGACCTCGCCATCATCGCCCGGCGCACGCCCGGATTCGTCGGGGCGGACCTGGCCAACCTCGCGAACGAGGCGGCCCTTCTGGCTTCGCGCAAGGACAAGAGCGCCGTGGGCATGGCGGAGCTCGAGGAGGCGATCGAGCGGCTGATTGCCGGCCCGGAGCGCAAGTCGCGGGTGATCTCGGACAAGGAAAAGAAGGTCGTGGCCTACCACGAGTCCGGCCACGCCCTGGTGGGCAAGCTCATCCCCGGGACCGACCCCCTGCACAAGGTCAGCATCATTCCCCGGGGGCCCGCCCTGGGCTACACCCTCCAGCTCCCCACCGAGGACCGCTACCTCGTGGGCAGGGACGAGATGCTCAACCGCATCACGGTCCTCCTGGGCGGCCGCACCGCCGAGGAGCTCGTGTTCAAGGAGGTCACCACCGGGGCCCACGACGATTTCTCCAAGGCGACCGAGATGGCGCAGAGGATGGTCACGGAGTTCGGCATGAGCGAGGCCCTCGGGCCCATCGCCTTCCGCAAGAAGGAGTCCGAGATATTCCTCGGGCGGGACATCATGGCCCAGAGCCGGGGTTATTCGGAGAAGACGGCCGAACTCATCGACGCCGAGGTCAAACGCATCATCACCGAGTGCGGCGCCCGCGCCAGGAAGCTCCTGGAGTCCCACGGCGGCAAGCTCAAGCTCCTGGCGGAGACGCTGGTGGAAAAGGAGATGCTCGAAGGCCTGGAAGTCGACCGGCTCCTGGGGTTCGCGCCGGCGGAAGAACCCGCGCCCCGTCCGTCCCCGAAGGACCTCCCCCAGGCCAAGCCCGGCCTCGCCGGAGATTCGCCTTCCGGGGACCCCATCCCCCAGCCCGCCGTCTGACCGCGACCTCCCGAGAAACATGGCGCGTGAGTTCCGGGCCGGGAAGACCCAGCTGATGGGGATCCTGAACGTCACGCCCGATTCCTTTTACGACGGCGGCCGGTCCTTCGGCCCGGAGAGCGCGCTCCGCAGGGCGGAACGCCTCGCGGAGGAAGGCGCGGACATCCTCGACATCGGCGGGGAATCCACACGGCCCGGCGCCCGGCCGGTCGCGCTGGAAGAGGAATGCCGCCGCGTCCTGCCCGTCATACGGAGGGCGGCCCGCGCTTTTCCCTCCATCCCGGTCTCCATCGACACCCGCCGGGCCGAAACGGCCCGCCGCGCCCTCCTGGAAGGAGCCCGGATCATCAACGACATCTCCGCCCTCGCCCACGACCCCGCCATGGCCGGGTTGGCCGCCCGCTCGGGCTGCCGCGTGGTCCTCATGCACATGCGCGGGACGCCGGCGACCATGCAGTCCCTGGCCCGGTACAGGGACGTGACGCGCGAAGTCCGCGGCGAGATCCTCGAGCGCGTGGAGCACGCCCTCAAATCCGGCGTCAAGAAGAAGAACATCCTCATCGATCCCGGCATCGGCTTTTCCAAGACCGCGGAGCAGAACCTGGAATTGCTCGCGGACCTCGGGTCCTTCTCGGCTCTGGGCTATCCCGTCATGGTGGGGTGCTCGCGCAAGTCCTTCATCGGCGCCGTTCTGGGCGGACGTTCCGGGCCCCTGCCTCCGGCCGAGCGCCTGGAAGGCAGCCTGGCCTGCGCGCTCTGGTGCGCGTCCCACGGCGCGAGGGTCCTGCGCGTCCACGACGTGGGCGCCACGCGCAGGGCGCTGCGCGTGGCGGAGGCGCTCACGGCGTGACCTCCAAGCGGCCGGAGAGGATCTTCGGCACCGACGGCATCCGCGCCCTCGCGGGCGAGCCGCCCCTCACGGAAGATTCCGTGCGGGAGATCGGGCTGGCCGCCGGTTCGGTCCTGCGCTCCGGAAGACGGCGGGGAAAAGGCCGGCCGAAGGTCCTCACCGGCAGGGACACGCGCGCTTCCGGCCCCTGGATAGAGAAGGCGCTGTGCGAAGGCCTCGCGCTGGCCGGCTGCGCGCCGGCGTCCTGCGGCGTGATCCCGACCTCGGGGGTATCGGCGCTTTTGACGATGAAGCCCCGCCTCGGCGGGGCCGTGATCTCGGCCTCGCATAATCCCGCCGAATTCAACGGCATCAAGTTCTTCGATTCCGAGGGCGGGAAGATCTCCGAATCATTGGAAAGGGAGATCGAATCGCGGCTGTCCGCGCCCCCGTTCCGGCCCCGCGCGCGACCCCCGGCCGCCGCGGCCGTTCCGCACGCCGGGCGGGACTATTCCAGATTTCTGGCGGGGACCGTGCCGCCGGGTTTTTCCCTCAAGGGACTGCGCTGGGCGGTGGACTGCGCGAACGGCTCCGCTTCCGGAGTGGCGCCGGCGCTTCTGGCGTCCTTCGGGGCGGAACTCGAGGTCCTCCACGCCTCGCCCGACGGGCATAACATCAATTCCGGCTGCGGCGCCCTGCACCCCGGTCCTCTCGCCCGGGCGGTCCGCTCTTCCGGAGCGGACGGGGGCTGCGCTTTCGACGGGGACGCCGACCGCGTCCAGTTCGTGGACGACAAGGGGAACCTGATGGACGGCGACGTGCTGATCGCCATGGCCGCGGAGCACTTGAGCCGCTCGGGGGAGCTCGCGCAGAACAGCGTCGTCACCACGGTCATGGCGAACTTCGGATTTTTCAAGAGGATGGAGAAACTCGGCATCCGGGTGGTCACGACCCCCGTCGGAGACAGGTCCGTGAGCGAGGCCATGGAATCGGACGGGGCGGTCCTGGGCGGGGAGCAGTCGGGCCATGTCATATTCCGGAAATGGCTGCCCACGGGGGACGGCATACTGACCGCTCTCCAGATCCTCTCGATCCTGACGGCATCGGGCAAGCGGCTGTCGGAATTCACGGAGGGTTTCGAGAAGTTCCCGCAGATACTTCTGAACCTCAAGGTGAAGCGGAAGACCCCGGTCGAGCAATGCGGGGACCTGCTGGAGGCCGTCCGCAGGGCCGAATCGACCCTCGCCGGCAGGGGGCGGGTGCTCGTGAGATATTCCGGCACGGAGCCGCTCTTGCGGGTGATGGTCGAAGGCGGTTCCGCCTCCGAGATCAAGGAGATCGCCCGGGGCATCGTGGAGCGCGCCCGCGGCGAGCTCTGCTAGCGCCGCCATGCCCCGGGTGAAGCTCGGCGTCAATATCGATCACGTGGCCACGCTCCGCCAGGCCAGGCGGGGGACGTT
>MGUT01000028.1:0-514 GCA_001800095.1 Elusimicrobia bacterium RIFCSPLOWO2_01_FULL_64_13
CTGAAGAGACCCTCGCCGGGTCCCCCAAAGGGCTCATCGATTCCGTCTTCGGAAAGTAAGGGTCAGTCCCTGGCTGGGGAGGGGCGGGAGGAGAAACGGAGGTTTTCCAGCCAACCCCGGAGAGGAGCGTCGGCGAAATCGGGCGGGATGAGGTTGATCCTCTTCCTGTAGTTCTTGAGGCGGTCGCAGAAGACCTGGACGCTTTTTTCTTCGAAACCCTTCAGATTCTTCAGGTCCAGCAGGAACTTTTCCCTTCCCTGGTGCAGGGCTCCCTGGATGGAAGCGCAGAGACGCTCCACGTTCATGGAGTCGATGGCGCCGTCCATCTTCACCCAGATCATCTTCTTGTAGCTGATCCTCTGGAAACTTAGCGAGAGTTTATGGAACGTCTCCATGGCCGGCAGAGTCCGCTCCGGCATGCGGTAGTCGTGGCGGGTGAGGGACGGATGCTGGAAGACGCCCAGGCGCAGGGTGAACCAGGTCCAGACCGCGGCGCCCAGGGCGCCAAGGGACA
>MGUT01000028.1:545-9484 GCA_001800095.1 Elusimicrobia bacterium RIFCSPLOWO2_01_FULL_64_13
GGACCCTGTCGCGCAGGTCCCGCACCGCGGAGCGGATGGCCCGGTTCGGGGCGAGGAGCGTCCCGGCCAGGAATATGGGATAGGCCTTCCGGATCTCAAGGGCGAATTTTTCCGCCTTTTTCCTTAAGAACGCGTTGGGGGAGCCGCGGTGCGTTTGGTATCCCAGGAACCAGGTCTCCAGGGCCCGGTAAATGGAAGGGCCCAGACGCTCGAAGTCCTGCTTGAAGCAGGCGCGCTGCATATTCTCGATATGGGCCGCGCTCAATTTCGGGTGCTTGACCATGGCGGTGAAGCCGTCGCACACCCGGTAATAGGCCTCGGGCTCGGCGGCCAGGTCGTCGCGCAGGCGGTTCTCTTTCATGACGTTATCGTAAAAGGGCGTGCCGGGCGTGGGGCCGTAGATCAGGAACTGGGTGAGGGTCGGGCGGAGCTCCATGAGGCCGTCGAGCTCCTTCTGCACCACTTCGTCGTTCTGGTAGTCGAACCCGATGACCATGGAGGCGAGGATGGTGATGCCGTTCTGACGGAACTCGCGGAAGATCTCCGAAACGTTCCGGCCCTGCTGTTTGGCGTAGCCGGACCCGCCGCCCTCGTAGCCGATCCAGAAGCCGTCGATGCCCATTTCCAAAATCTCCTCGACCTTGTACTGGCTGATGGCCTTGATGCTCGAGAAGACGAACAGGGACACGGCCTTCCCGCCCTTCAGCACCGCGTCCCTAAGCTCGAGGGCGCGCTTCTTGTTCAGGAGGAAGTCCTCGTCGAGGACCACGAACTGCATCTTCGGGTCGAGTTCGAGGTAGCGTTCGATCACGTCGTAGATGTCCTTGCCCGTGGGGAGGAGCCGGATGTGCCTGCGCTTGAAAAAGTGGGACGTGCAGCAGAAGTCGCAGCCGTTCGGGCAGCCGAGGCCGGCGAAGATCATCCCCGTGGCGCTCACCGGCATGGAGAATATCTTCATCCGGCTCACGAGGAGCGGGTGGCGGAAAGGCGGCTCGATCACCGGTTCGTCCAGAAGTTTGCGGAAGAAGTTCACGCCTTCCTCCCGGCAGATGTGGTCCGAATAAGGGGCGAGGACCGCGTCGTCGAGGATGGTGCCGTAACCGCCGAGCACGATCTTGGTGCCGGGCGAATAGCGCCGGACCAGCTCCACGGTCTCCTTCAGCCTGTGGAAAAGGGCGAGCATGAAGGTGATCCCGATGTAGTCGTAGCCCTTAATAAGCTCGCGGATCAGTTCCTTCCTGGTGGGGTACTGGAGGACGACGGCAGGAACGGAGATGTTCTGGGCGACGTATTCCAGGGAGAAATTCAGGTGGAGAGCCCTGGGGCTGAATAGGCCCTGCGCGCGGGTGACCTGGCGGTAGAGCAGCTCGTACCCCACGCTGGGGGCGTCCCCGTATTCGGGGCCCAAAGGCCGGCAGACGCTCGTTAAAAGAACTTTCTTGGCGGACGTCATGGTGGCGGGCATTCAAGCATTGTAGCTTATTCCCGCCCTACCCACAAGGGAAATCGCGGGGGGCGGGAGGCCGTTGCCGTCCGCCGCGGAAATTGGTATCCTTCTCTCATGAACCTGTCTTTCGGCGCGTTGACCGGGTCGCTCCTCGTCAGCGGGGTCGGTTTCGTTTATTTCAATTACGGCCGCAAGAAATCCCGCCCTCTCTTCCTCGTTCTCGGGACCCTGATGATGGTGTACCCCTATTTCATCACGGATTTTTTCGTCATGGTCGGGATCGCCGCCGTCATCAGCGCCTTCCTCTATTGGTCGTCCCGTAGAAGTTAGGCGGCTCCCGCCTCCTTCCCCTGGACATTTCCGGGTCGAAGTGATACGATAAACGACCCTTATGGAAGAAAAACACCCCATCCGCAACGTCGCCATCATCGCCCACGTGGACCACGGCAAGACCACGCTCGTGGACGCCATATTGCGCCAGACCCAGGTCCAGCGCAACATCCAGGACCTGGGCGAGCGCATCATGGATTCCATGGACTTGGAGCGCGAGCGCGGCATCACCATCCGCGCCAAGAACGCGAGCGTGGTCTATAACGGCGTGAAGATCAACATCGTGGACACCCCGGGCCACGCCGACTTCGGCGGCGAAGTGGAGCGTATCTTGAGGATGGTGGACGGGGTCCTCCTGCTCGTGGACGCCAAGGACGGCCCCATGCCCCAGACCAGGTTCGTCCTGCGCAAGGCCCTCGAGCTCGGGCTCCGGGCGATCGTGGTCATCAATAAGATCGACCGTCCCGAAGCCATGCCGGAGAAGACGGTGAACGAGACCTTCGACCTTTTCTGCGAGCTCCACGCCAGCGAGGCCCAGCTGGATTTTCCGATTGTATACACCTCCGCCGTGAACGGGACCGCGACCCTGGACCTTCAAAAACCCTGCGCCGATATCTTCCCGCTCCTCGACACCATCCTCCAAAGAGTCCCCGAGCCCGAGATCCATCCCGATTCGCCCCTGCAGATCCTGACCCTCTCCCTTTTCGCGGACGCCTACAAGGGGAACCTGGGCATCGGCAAGATCACGGGCGGGAAGATCCGCGTCGGGGACGCGGTCCTCGCCTGCAAGAAGAACGGGACCCGGGTCCCTTTCCGCGTCATGAGCCTCCTGACCTATCAGGGGCTCAAGCGCGCCGAGGTCAGGGAGGCCTTCGCCGGGGACATCGTGGCCGTGGCGGGCCTGGACGAGATCGGCATCGGCGACACCCTCACGGATCCCGAGGACCCCGACCCGCTGCCCCCGCCCGTCATCGACGAGCCCACTGTGCAGATGACCTTCGGCGTCAACACCAGCCCCTTCGCCGGCCGGGAAGGAAAGTACGTGACTTCCCGCGTCCTGCGCGAGCGTCTATTTAAGGAACTGGAAACGAACGTGTCCCTGCGCGTGGCCGAAACGGACAGCACGGATTCATTCCTGGTCTCCGGACGGGGGGAGCTGCACCTGGCCGTGCTGATTGAGACCATGCGCCGGGAAGGCTACGAGCTGCAGGTGTCCCGGCCGGAGGTCATATTCCACGAAAAGGAAGGAGCCCGCTTCGAACCCTATGAATTCTTGATGGTGGACGTCCCGTCCGAATACCAGGGAGTCGTCATCGAAGCTCTGGGCCGGAGGCGCGGCTCCCTGAAGAAGATGCAGGCGGACCCCGCCGGCGGGATGCATTTCGAGTACCAGGTCCCCACCCGCGGCGTGATCGGCCTGAAAGGCGCCCTCATGACTCTGACCCGGGGCCTGGCCGTCATGCACCACGTCTTCGACGAGTACCTGCCGGTGGATGGGAAGGACGTGAACGAGGAGAGCCACGGTTCCCTCGTCTCCATGGAGAACGGGACCACGACGGCCTACGCCCTCGACAACGCCCAAGAGAGGGGGGCGCTCTTCGTCGGACCCGGGGTGGACGTCTACCTGGGCATGATCGTGGGGGAATGTTCCCGCGGGGACGACATGAACATCAATCCCTGCAAGGGGAAGAAACTGACCAACATGCGCGCCTCCGGTTCCGACGATGCCGCCGTCCTCACCCCGCCCCGCGAGATGACCCTCGAGCTCGCCATCGAGACCATCGGCCCGGACGAGCTGGTGGAGGTCACGCCCGAAAGCATCCGTCTGCGAAAGAAAGTCCTGAATCCCTCCTTAAGGAAGAAATCCCGGATCAAGTCCGAATAAACCCCCCGCCTGAAATCCTTTCTAATGTGCTATAATCTTGGGCAAGCTTCCGGGCGGATCCGCCTCCCCCGGGGCTCACCAGAGAAACTGATTTGGTTCTAAGAACAATCCCACATTGAACGCGGACAGCACGCCGTCCCTAACGCGCACCTTGGCGCTCGCTCTCCTGGCCTGCGCCCTCGCCTCGGCGCGGTCGTTCGCCGCCCCCTCCTTCATCAGCCTGCTCGACGCCCGCGAACGGGGCGTATTCACCATGGGGTCATCCAAGGGGGACCTCCGCAAGGAATACTCCCCGGCCGTCAAACGGGACGTCCTCCGGTTCGAATATTCCGCCCCGCCCGGCACCGCCGCCGGCGTCTGGACCAAGTCCTTTCCCGCCCGGCTCGGTCCCCGAACGGCCGGGTCCTTCCGGCTCGGCGTACGCGTTCCCAAGGCCTCCCAGCTCCGCGACGCGGCCGTTCTCCTGGAGATCAAGGGGACCCGGGTGACGCAGAGCGTTCCTCTGCTTCTCAAGCCCGGCTGGAACTATTTCCGCGAAACGATCGAATGGGAAAAGATCGGCTCCCTGAAAGAAGTCGTGCTGGTGGTCAGCCCGGTGGGCGGCGGGGAGACGGCTCGCGGAGGGCTCGACTATTATCTCGATTTCGTCAAGGAGTCCCGTCCCGGGAACGGCGATTCCGCGGACGCCGCGTCCTCCACGTTCAGCATCCTCGGCGCGGGCCAGAGGGGGGTGTTCAACATGGGCGCCTCGAAGGGGAGCCTCCGCCGGCTCTTCGACGGGACCATTCACAGGGAGGTGTTCGGGCTCGATTACTCCGTCCCTCCCGGGACGGCGGTGGGGATCTGGACCAAGAAATTCCCTCCGGAGCTGGGGGCCGGCACGGCGAACGCGGTGGAAGTGGGCGTCCGGGTGCTCGACCCCGCCCAGGTCCCCCGGATCTCGGCCACGCTGGAGATCAAGGGGACCCGGGTGACGCAGAGCGTTCCGGTCGCTTTGAGATCGGGATGGGTCTCTTTCCAGGAGATCGTCAATTGGGACGTGATCGGAGACCTGAACGAGGTCGTGCTGGTGGTGAGTCCGGCGGGCAAGGCGTCCTCGGACGGATCCATCAATCTCTACGCGGATTTCATCCGTCTCACGACCCTGCCCAGGCCGGCCCCCGCGCTCGAACAGCCCCCCCTTCAGAAGAAAGGCAGCCTGACGCGGGCGAAGATCGGGCTGGTATTTCTGGCCGGCATCCTTCTCGGAATGATGGGAGCGCTCCTGAACAAGTTCTTCGGCCGGGGAGGCGCATCCGCTTCCATCGTGTCTCCGGAAGTCCCGGCGTCGCCCTCATCTCTCACGCGGGATTTCCTTTACGGCACGGTGGCCGTCATGGTCGCCGGGGTCGCGCTTGGGGTCTATATCTTGGGAGGGACTCCCGCATCCGACCATAATTTCCGGTTCCTGATCTTCGGCGTCGCGGGGGCGGCGATCGCGGAACTCCTCAAGTTCGGCCTCACCGGCCGCCACCTCACTTCGCTCGAGATATTCCAGGATGTCTTTTTCATCGGGGTCCTGGCGGCCACCTCGGGCGACCAGGGATTGCTGCACGCTCCCTTGACATGGGAAGAGGTCCTCGTGACCCATCGGCTGACTTCCGCCCTTGCCTGCCTGATCTATCTCCTGGCCAACGCATCGTCGCTCGCGGCCCGCGGGCGGCACCTGCGGCTTTCCTCCGGGGCCTTGATCGCCGGCACGCCGTACCTCTTCGGCTGGCTCCTCATTTTGGAAAACGCGGACCTCCTGCAGATCCTGGCCAACTCCATGTCGGGAGGCACTTTCGCGGCCTGGCCGGCCATCCAGGAAGGACTGGGGCGTCTGATCGTGATGTTCGGGTTCAACGAGGCGGCGGTCAACGGCATCTGTCTAGCCACGAGAGGGGAACCTCTGAAATCCACGAAATCGCACCTGATGGTCTTCTTCGTCTCGCTGGCCGTGACGGCGTCGCCTTCGATCGCGGACCTGGGATCCACGGCGCGCGTGGCCATGCTGCCCGATCCGCTGCGCGCGGCGGGCGCCGTGCTCGCGGCCATGTTCTCGCAAGCCGGGCTTTGGGCGGAGGTCTACCTCATGACGGGGGCTATCCTGGACGGGACGCAAGGCCTCGCCCCTTCCTGGGGGAACATTTCCGGACATGCCTCGACGGGTGCCCGGAAAGGCATGGCCTACAGCGGGACCCTTCTGGCGATCCTCTACGCCCTGGACCTGGTCCTGCGCTCGCCGCTTTCCCGGACCCTCATGCCGGGGGCGCCGGCCGTTTTGGGCGCCGCGGCGGGGGCGCTCCTTTTTCCCCTCGTCAAGACCATCATCGAGACCTTCGACGGGAGCCAGGTATTCTTCGAGAGGGTCCGCTACAGCTACCGCAACATCGTCCTCTACGCCCGGGGCGCCGTGGCCGGGTGGGGCCTGGCCTACGCCATCTCCAACGGGCTTTTCGGCTGGGGAACGGGGGACCGCATTCTGTTCGGCCTTGGGGTAGGCCTGGCGGCGGCGTCCGGCGTGAGCCTGGTCCGGGACGCGGCCTACGCCGCCCTTCGCCGGGGCCGCGTTCATTCCTGGAGGGTGTACGCCGTGGATTCGCTCCTGGGAGGGTTCGTCGGGAGCGCCGTCGCCTTCTATCTCGATATGGCCCAGGTGCCCGTGATCGTGGAAAAGTTCCGCCTCTACATCAGCGCCGGATTCCCTTCACAGGGATTCACGACCTATCCTCTCGTCAGCAAATGGGGGCGGATCGACCTGGGGGGTTATACCGGCGGGGTGAAACTCCTCTACAACGAGGCGCTCTCCGGCGTCATCAACTGGTCGGTGGCCGCCTGGCTCTTCGCCGTCAACCGCGCGTTCGTGGAGGCCTACTTCCAGAAGGACAAGGCCCCCATCCGGTTCCTCTTCTCAAAAGCCGGGATGGTGGACCTGGTCCGGCACATGATCCAGGTCCTGCGGTGGGGGCTGTGGATGTCGCCCATCATCAACACCTTTTTGCGCATGATGGGCCATGCCACCTGGTACAATCAGGACGGCCTGGTGAGGACGCTCATCGCCGTCTACCACAACTTCACGCTTTCTCCCGCCGAATTCCAGGCCTGGAGCCTGAAGGTCTTCATCGGCCTCCTCGCCGTCGATCTCATCCGGGTCCTGGTCTGGATCGATCACATGGGCCTGCGCGTGGCGACCCTGGTGAACTTGAGCTTCATCGGGATGAACAAGTTCGACGACCGCATCGCGCGGTTCATCGGCAAGTCCTCCTCGCAGCGGACCATTCCCGAAGGCGTCAAGCGCTTCACGACCTGGGCGCCCCTCCTCATCCCCTTCTATATCCCGCGCGGAGAGAACTGGGACATCGCCTGGAGCGCGGCCGAATCCATCCAGAACGCGGGCTCGGGCGGCGGCTGGCCGGCGGCCTTGTCCGCGCTTCCGGTGGAACGTTGCTGGGTGATCGCGGGCGCCGCGGTCCTGGCCTGCACGGCCGTTTCGTCCGCCTGGCGCGCCCTGCGGCGCCGGAAGGAATCGGGCCGCGCGAAGACGTTCGAAATCTCCAACCGGGGCTACCGGGTCGTCTTGAAGGACAGCGGGGCCGCCCACAGCGAGATCCTGCCCAGGAGACACGACTTGAGCCGCCGTTCCTACGACACCCTGGATCCCGGCGGCCGGGCGCTTTTCATCGTGGACGCGTCCCGAACCCCCGAAAGCGCGGGCCGGTCCTGGCCGGTCCTGGGGAATTTTTCCCGGCGGAGGTTCGCGCCTTCCCGGTTCGAGGGGCATGGAGAAATCCTCCGGGTCTCCAACGACGCGAACGGGATCCGGACGACGATCGAAATCGCTCTCCCCGACCACGACGCCGCCGCCGAGGTCTGGACCGTGACGCTGGAGAATACCGCCGGGGAATCCCGGCAGGTACGGGTCGTGCCCTACCTGGAATGGGTGCTCGACCGGCCCGACGCCGACCGCGGGCACACGCAGTACGCCCGTCTATTCCCGGAGATGGAATACGCCAGCCAGGCCAACGCCGTGCTCGCCTGGCAGAGGAACACCAAATGCATGGGGTTCCTGGCGTCGGGCGAACCGCCCGAGGGGTATCTTATTTCCCGCATGGATTTCATCGGACGGGCCAGGAGCATCTGGTCGCCGCGGGCCCTGGAAACGCTGGATTTCTGCGAGCCCAGGGACGCGTCCCCCTGCCCGACCTTCGACCCCGCCGCCAGCCTGAACGTGGGGGTCGCCCTCGAACCCGGGGCTTCCCGGACGGTCCGATTCCTGCTCGGCTGCGCCAAGGACCGGGCCGCCGCCCTGAACCTGGTGGAAAGGCACCTCCGGCCGGAAGCGGTCCAGATCCCGCCGTCGCCCGGCGCGAAAAAACGTTCTCCTCTCATCGGGCACGGGGAGGTCCCGCCCGGGACCCCGCAGCCCTACTTCCAGTACCGCGAAGGCGGCAGGAAACTGCTCGTGCGCACGCCGTTCACTCCCAGACCCTTCGACCACGCCCTCTCCAATTCCCTCGGGCATTACGTCTCCGTCACCAACCGCGGCCTGCACACCACGGCCAACGGCAATTCCCAGCAGAACCGCCTCACTCCCGACTGGGCCGACACCGTCACCCGCGAGGTCCCGGGAGAGGCGATCTACCTTCACGACCCGGAGAGCGGGGAATGGTTCTCCCCGGCCCATCAACCGTTGAACGATCTTCTGGCCAGGAACGAGGCGGAATTCGGGGTGGACGGCACGGCGGTCTTCCGCATGGAGCGCGGGAATATTTCCACCGAGCTGACGGTGTTCGTCCCTCCGGACGAGACCTTGGGGGTCTATCTCCTGACGGTGCGGAATGGTTCGGACCGGGCCCGCCGCCTGCGGGTGGCGCCCTATTTCCAGATCGTGCTCGCGGGCCAGCCGGAATGGTCGGGACCGCTCCGGGTCGGGCGCGACAAGGCCCTGGACGCCCTTCTATTCGAGAATCCGCGCAACACGTTCCGCTCGGGCCCCGTTTTCGCCTCCATGTCCATCGCGGCCGACGCGCTCGAAACTTCGCGGGGCCGTTTCTTCGGGCCGGACGGGGACGCCGCGCGGCCAGCGATGGTGGAAAGCGGCGCGCCCGCCGCCGGCGCGGATTCCGACCGGAGGCCCGTGGCCGCGCTCCTGGGGACCCTGGAAGTCCCGGCCCGGGGGGAAAGCACCGTCGCCGTCATCCTGGGCCAGGCCGACGGCCATAAGGAAGCCGCCCGAATGATCCGGAAATATAAGGA
>MGUT01000028.1:9512-10492 GCA_001800095.1 Elusimicrobia bacterium RIFCSPLOWO2_01_FULL_64_13
ATCCCGAATTCGACGGGTACCAGAACTGGCTCAAGTACCAGGCCCTGGCGGAGCGCATCTGGGCGCGGCGGGGCTTCTACCAGACGAGCGGCGCGTACGGTTTCCGCGACCAGCTCCAGGACTCCGTCAACCTCATCTGGGTGGATCCGGGGATAGCCCGCAGGCAGATCCTTCTCCATGCCTCCCAGCAGTTCATCGAGGGCGACGTCGTCCATTGGTTCCATACCCTCCACGACGGGCGCACCGCGTTCGCCAACCGCTCGCACGCGTCGGACAACCTGCTCTGGCTGGCCTGGGCGGCGGGCGACTACGTCCGCGCCACGGGGGACGAGACCATCCTCGATGAAATGACCTCCTATCTCGAATCGGAAAATCCCTTCCAGCCGCTTCCTAAAAACAAGCATGGCTGGGGGGACATCTATCACCGCTCGGCCCGGGAGGACACGGTCTACCGGCATTGCATGAAATCCATCGACCTTGTTTTGGAGAAGCGCATGGGAAGGAACGGCATCCCGCTCATAGGCACCGGGGACTGGAACGACGGCCTGGACGAGATCGGGAGCGAAGGCCGGGGCGAGAGCGTATGGCTGGGTTTCTTCCTCCACGTCATCCTGAAAAATTTTATCGGCATCATCGCCAAAAAGGACGGCCCCGCCCGGGAGTCGCGTTACCGGAGAAAACTGGCGGACCTGGAAAAGGCGATCGAGGGCACCTGGCGCGGGGACCGGTACCTGCGCGCCGTCCATGACGACGGCACCGAGATCGGCGTGAAGGGCAGCGGCATCTGGGAGATCGACGCCCTGACCGCGTCCTGGGCGGTGATGGCCGGCGTCAATTTTGAGCGCGCCGAGACCGTCTTCCGCACGGCCCTCGACGTGCTGGAGAAGGACAACGTGATCCTGCTCGGCTGGCCGGCCCTGCGGGAGGACACCACCCCCTATCTCGGACGCAGCAGCCACTACCCCGAAGGCGTGCGCGAG
>MGUT01000028.1:10544-15199 GCA_001800095.1 Elusimicrobia bacterium RIFCSPLOWO2_01_FULL_64_13
CGCCGCCCGGCTCCTTTCGGAACGGTTCGAGAAGGGTGGGGACAAAAAGAAGGCGCAGGATTACCGGGACGCGGCCTGGCGGTTATGGCTGAAGATCTCTCCCATTCCGCATTCGGCCCCGGAGGAGATCGAACTTTACGGCGGCCAGCCGAACAAGCAGGCGGCGGACCTACTGACCACCTACGATCCCGGGCGGATGATCTGGAACGGATACACCGGGGCGGCCGGCTGGATGCTCCGCCAGGCCATGGAAAGCGTGGTGGGGGCGGCGCTGGAAGGCGGCCGCGTGGTCCTGCCTTCGGACCTCTCCCGGCCGAGGGGCGGACTCATGGTGCGGGAGTTGAAGCGGAAACCTCCGGAGCCGTGAACGAAAAGACCCATGCGTTGCCGCATGGGTCTTCTCTCAATTCACGAAAGTGCGGGGTTTAGCCCGCCGCTTCGAACCGGTTATCAGCTGACGGGTCTGACGTTGGCGGCCTTGGGCCCCTTGTCCGACTGGACTGTGTCAAACTCAACCTTCTGGTTCTCAGCAAGGCTCCTGAATCCTTCCGACTGAATCGCCGTGTGATGGACGAAAAGGTCTTTCGAACCATCCTCCGGCGTGATGAATCCATAGCCCTTCTGATCATTGAACCACTTTACTGTTCCCTTCATTTTATTGCACCTCTTTGTTCGCTCGTAAGCATGTATTTTGAAGTCAGCGGGAAGAGCCCCTTAGGACAAAAAAAAGTGCCGCTCAATTGAGTGGCACAGTTCGAATGTCTTAGAGGAGTTCATTTCCTAACTGATTGCTTCAATCTTACTGATTAAAGTATAACATAGATTCCGGGTTTTTGCAAGTCTTTTTTATAAAATAAATGGCCCGCGCGCGGCGGGGGGAGGCATGTCAAATGAATCCGCGTCCCGGACCATCTCCCCGAACGCCGCGTTTTTTTATATAATCCCTCCGGGCCGATACGTGAAAAAAACTTTAAAAATCGCCCTGGCCCTGTGCGGGATATCGGCGGGCGCCTATTTGGCGTGGCTGCCGTGGGTCCCTGCGCTGAAGTCCGGCAGCCCGGAGACGTTCTCCTACCTGGAACTGCGCAGGGCGCAGGCCGAAAAAAAGGGCAGGCCCTTCCAACCCCGGGTGGAATGGCGCCGCCTGGACCAGATATCGCCGAAACTGGTCCACGCGGTCGTCCTGGCCGAGGACGACGTCTTCTACGGGCATTCCGGATTCGATCTGGACCAGATCCGCGTCGCGGTGGAGATGGACTTGAAAAAGAGGAAATTCGCCTACGGGGGAAGCACCCTCACCCAGCAGGTCGCCCGGACCCTGTATCTGTCGCCGTCCAAGAATCCGTTCCGGAAGATGAAGGAGGCCCTCATCACGGTCTGGATGGAGGCGGTCCTCCCCAAGCGGAGGATCCTCGAACTCTATCTCAACTGCGCGGAATGGGGCGACGGAGTCTTCGGGGCCGAGGCCGCCGCCCGGCATTACTACGGCAAGAGCTCTTCGGATCTGACGGCGGAGGAATCCGTGGCTCTCGCGTCGATCCTGCCCAGTCCGCGGCGCTGGAAGCCGGGCGCGGACACTCCGTTCATGCGGCGGCGGCGGGGGGACCTCATGAACAGGATGCGCAGGGACGGATACGCTCCCGCTGAAACCGGCGGAGACGGCGCCGGGCCGGCGGGCGGCCAGGATTTATAGAGGCGGAAGGCATCGCCTATTCATTGCAAGGAGGACAACTTGATGAGCAGTTTGATCGGAGCGACTTCGTTCGAGGTATTCTCTCTGTGGGCGGTCCTGGGCATCGCCATGTTGGGTCTGGCCTACGCGCTTTTTCTGCGCGCGCAGGTGATGGGCAAGGACAAGGGGACTTCCCAGATGCAGGAGGTCTGGAACTCCATCCGCCAGGGCGCCGACGCCTACCTCCAGCTCCAGCTCAAGACCATCCTGCCCCTCATCTTCATCCTGACGGCCGTCCTTTTCTTTTCGGTCTACGTGGTGCCTCCCAGCGAGGAGGCCCTCGTCCGGTTCTCGAACTATCCTCCCGGACAGGTCAGAGTGATCATCGGGGTGGGACGGGCGATCGCCTTCGTCATGGGGGCTTTCTTCTCGCTCATGGTGGGGCAGTTCGGCATGCGCATGGCGGTGGAAGGCAACGTCCGCGTGGCCGCCGCCGCCCGGACCAGCTATTCGGAAGCGCTTAAGATCGCCTACCGGTCCGGAACCATCACCGGCATGCTCACGGACGGCCTGGGACTCCTGGGAGGGACTCTTATTTTCATGGCCTTCGGCGTGGCCGCTCCCGACGCCCTTCTGGGTTTCGGGTTCGGCGGGACCCTGCTCGCGCTCTTCATGCGCGTGGGAGGCGGGATCTACACCAAGGCGGCCGACGTCGGAGCGGACCTCGTGGGCAAGGTCGAGGCCGGCATCCCCGAGGACGATCCCAGGAACGCCGCCGTGGTCGCGGACCTGGTGGGTGACAACGTCGGCGACTGCGCCGGCATGGCGGCGGACATCTTTGAGTCCTACGAAGTGACCATCGTGGCCGGCCTGATCCTCGGCCTCGGGCTCCACGCCCTGACGGGGGAGCTCAAGTGGATCATCTTCCCTCTCCTCGTCCGGGGGATCGGGGTCCTCTCGTCCATATTCGGCACCTACCTCGTCAAGGGCGAAAGCAAGGAGAAGAAGGGAAGCGCCCTCTCCTCCATCAACAAGGGTTTCTACGCCTCGGCGGCCGTCTCCATCCTGGCCTTCTTCGCCCTGGCCGAGCTCTACATGAACGAGTGGCGGGCCTTCCTTTCCGTCGCCGTGGGGATCGTGCTGGCCATCGTGATCGACGAGGTGACCAAGTATTTCACCCACACGGAGTACAAGCCCGTCAAGGACATCGCGAGCTCCGCCCAGAGCGGATCGGCCACTCTGATCCTCGAGGGCCTCTCGGTGGGCTTCGAATCGGCGGTCTGGCAGATCATAGTCATCGCGGCCACCATCTTCGCGGCCATCTTCATCTACTGGGGCCAGCCCGTGCTCTACGTCCTTTACGGCGTGGCCATGACGGGCATCGGCATGCTGACCCTCACCGGCAATAACGTGGCCATGGACTCCTTCGGACCCATCGCCGACAACGCCAACGGCATCGGCGAGATGGCGGGACTGGACAAGGAAGCGCGCAAGGTCCTCACCGACCTCGACGCCGTGGGCAACACGACCAAGGCCATCACCAAGGGCGTGGCCATCGGTTCGGCCGTGATCGCCGCGGTCTCCCTCTTCGGGTCGTTCCTGACCGACGTCACCAAGGTCCAGGCCTCTCTGGGCATCCCGGAGGTCCTGCGCATCATGAGCACGGGCATCCGCATCTCGGACCCCAAGGTCTTCGTGGGGCTCCTGATCGGCGGGGCGGTCCCCTGGCTCTTTTCCTCCCTCATGATCAAGGCCGTGGCCCGGGCCGCCTCCCTGATCGTGGATGAGGTCAGGAGCCAGTTCCGCATTCCGGGACTTATGGAGGGGAAGGTGAAGCCGGATTACCGCAAGGCCGTGGCCATCTGCACCAGGGCCGCGCAGAAGGAGCTCGTGGGGCTGGGGCTCATCGCGGTGCTCTCTCCCCTCATCATCGGGATCGTCCTGGGCGTGGAGGCCCTGGGCGGGTTCCTCGGCGGGGTGATCCTGTCGGGACAGCTCCTGGCGGTCTTCATGGCCAGCTCCGGCGGGGCCTGGGACAACGCCAAAAAATTGATCGAGGACGGGCTCTACGGCGGGAAGGGTTCCCCGGCGCACAAGGCGTCCGTCGTGGGCGATACGGTGGGCGATCCCTTGAAGGACACGGCCGGCCCCGCCTTGAACCCCATGATCAAGGTCATCAACCTGGTTTCTCTCCTGGCCGCGCCCATCCTCATCCAATACAGCGGGGTTTCTTTGACATCCGGGATGATCGTGGCGTTGCTGGGCGCGATCGTGGGCGGGTCCGTCCTCTATTCCAAGCGGGGCGGTTTCAAGCAGGCGCAGGATCCGGCGGCGGCGCCGAAGGCCTGAACTTCATCGCCAGCTTTTCCTTCCCTCTCCGGTCGAGGGACTTGACCCGCATTTCGCGCCGGAGGGCGCTGGAGCGGCCGCGGCAGGTCTCCCTGTAGACGATCTCCACGGGCCGCCTGCTCCTGGTGTAGGCGGCGCCTTTGCCTCTGTTGTGTTTCCTGATCCTTTTCTCCCAGTCCTTGGCGATCCCCGTGTAGAATGTCCCGTCACGGCAGCGCACGATGTAGAGGTGCCAGGGGCCCCTCCCCCGTCCTTTCCTTTTTCGGGCCATTCCCTCCAGCATCCTCTTGTAGCGCGGATCCATGGCAGAATCCTAACAATTCGCCGCCGCGGGTTCAAATGGCCCACGAAGCGGGTAAATTGCTATAATCGATCCTAGGTCCGTGAATCAATCGTAGGAGGTCAAGCGATGGCATCATCGGAGAACGACAAGAAAGAAGAATGCAGCAAAAGTTGGTGTTGCGGCGGGAATTGCCACTGCCTGAAAGCCCTCGCGGTGGTGTTCCTGCTCCTGGTCGGCGGCGTCCTGGGTTATTGGTTCGGCAAATGCCAACGCGGCCGGGGGCATTGCTGCGCCATGAAGGGGGGCTACCACGCCATGATGAATGACTGCCCCATGTCCGGAGCAGCCCCG
>MGUT01000028.1:15235-21357 GCA_001800095.1 Elusimicrobia bacterium RIFCSPLOWO2_01_FULL_64_13
CGGGGACCGCGGCGGCGGCGGTCTTCCTGGCGGCGGCCGTGGGCCTGGCCGACGGTTCACCCGCAGATTGGGACGACGTGTCCCTGTGGGAGATCAATCCGGAAGCCGGGAGTTCCATCGTATTGAGACAGGTCTCCTGCGAGTCCGGAGACGGCATCGAGCTGAATTACGCCCTTCGCCCGGGGTCCGACAGCTGGGCCGAGATCCAAATGCCCTTCCGGGGCTCCTGGAGCGAGAAGGTCCCCGTGACGTTCCGGCTCAAGGCCGACTCCTCCGCGTCCCTCGAGATCAAGCTCGAGGACGAGGACGGGACCACGTTCATCAGAAGGGTGGACCTGAAAGACCGCTACAAGGACTGGGAAAGGATCGTCGTTTACCTGAACTCCCTGCGTCACGCCTGGGGCGGGGACCGGAAATTCGGCGATCTGGCCCGGGTGTACCTCGCCGTGGCCGGCCGCGGAAACGGGACGTTGTGGCTGGACCAGGTCGGGCTGGGAAAACCCGGGCTTAAGGCGTCGTTCTCTCCCTTGGGGCCCGACCTCGATCCCGACCGCAAGAAACGCGGCTTCGGTTTCCGGCAGAGACGGCACAAGGAGATGTCCCCCGAGGACCCTCTCGTCTACGAGTGGATCAAACGGATTCAGGACGAATCCTCTCCCGATAAAAAGCTCCTCCCTTCCATGGAAGACGGGGTCTTCCAGACCTTCAACAACTCTCTCGCGGCCATGGCCTTCGTCCTGAAGGGGGACCGGGAACGCGCCGAGAGGATACTCGATTTCTATTCGGACTCGGCCGATCCCGGCAACAAGGACCCCAACCTTCAGAACTTCTATTACATCGGGCAGGAGCGGGGCTTTTTCCAGAACGCCGTCCTCAAGGGAGGAACGAGCTCCGTTTACGCGGCCCAGCCGGGGAGCGACCGCTGGACCGGCGACATGGCCTGGCTCCTCATCGCCTATCAATACTACGGCAAGGTCCATGGCCCGGACCGCTATCAAAGGATGAGCGGGCTCCTTAAAAACCTGATCCTGTCCTTCTACAAGGAAGCGCCGCCCGGCGGCTACATCCGCCACGGCTGGCGCAATGGGGACGCGAAGATCCATGAGGACGCCGGCCACCCGGAGGGGAACCTGGATTGCTACGCGGCTCTGCGCCTGGCCGGAGAGGAGAAGACCGCGGCCAAGATCCGGCAATGGCTGGACGCCAACCTCGAGGGGGACGGCCTCCCGCTCGACCTCTACACCTGGCGCGCCCTGGCCTACGGAAAGGAGGCCGCGGCGGTCCTCGACGTCCCGGAACACGATTTGAGGTTCCGCAAGATCCTCGAGGTCCGCGGCCAGCCCGTGATGGGGTTTTTCCACACGGGCGCCGACAGCGCCGAGAACATCTGGCTGGACGGGACGGGGCACATGGCCTGCGCCTTCTTCGAAGCCGGGACCGCCCCGCGGGGGAACTTCTACGCGGACCAGATGGACCCTTTCCTGATCGAGCGCAACCTCGGGGGCGTCATCACCAAGGCCCTGCCCTATACGGCCAACCAGCTCGGCGGGTACGACTGGGTGGACCTGAAAAAGGGATTCATTTCTCCCGCGGTCTGGTACATCTTCGCGAAGAACCGGTTCAACCCTCTGAAGCTCGAGACACATTAACTGGGAGGACAAAACCATGAGGCGCGCTGCCGGACGGGTCGGGTTGGGGCTCCTGTCGTTCATCGCATTTTTGGGTTGGTCTCCGCGGGCGGCCTGCGCCCCGAAGGGCGAGAGGCCCATCGTGGCCGTCATGCCCTTCGCCTATAACGCTGACCAGGCGGAATACGCCGGCACGGAGAAGGGTCTGGAGGAAGCCCTCGAGGCCGATCTGGTCAAGACGAAAAAGTTCAGGATGATCGAGCGGGGACGCCTGGGCGTCCTGCTTCAGGAAGCCGGCCTCCAGCAGACGGGCGCCGTCAGCCCGGAAAACGCCGTCCAGATAGGCAAGCAGCTTGGAGCCCAGGCCTACGTTCTGGGCTCGGTGACGTCGGTGTCGGTCCGGGACGAGTGGCGCAGCGTCAAATTCGCGGAGAAGACCACCCGGTTCGTCGAAATAGCCGCGGAAGCCAAGCTCGTCAGCGTGGAAACGGGGGAGATCCTGGCGTCGGGGAGCGCCGTGGGCAAGTCGAAGACGGCGGAAAAACACGCTTTCGGTGGGAAAGTCGGGGACCTGGCCTCCGTCAAATCCATGACGCAGAAGGCCTCCCAGGCCCTTTCGAAGAGGCTCGCCAAGGACCTCGTCAAGACCTACCTAAAATAGGAATTTCAGGACGGGTTGGATTTGCCGGGAAGGGATTCCAAGGGGTGGCGGAAAATCAGCCCGCTGCCTTCCGAGACCGTCCAGAGGCTGCCCGGGCCGAGCGCGATGCCGGAGAGTTTCCTCGTTCCATCCTTGTGGGGCTCGAGCTGATAGACCTGGCTGACGACGAAAAGGTCGTTGTCGTAGGCCAGGCGGTACACCGACCTGGTTTCCTCGTCGGCGATCCATAGATCGTTCCCGATCCAGGCCATTCCGACCGGGTTCTTTCCGGGATAAGGATAGGCGACCTCGCTCCCCAGGGCGGAATCCATCCGGTGGCGGGATATTTTATTGGACCTCGAATCGCAGGACCAGAGATTTTTCCCGTCCCAGGCCAGGGCGGAAGGGTGCAGGTCCGCGAACCGGTAGGTGTCTCCGACCGCGAGGGTCTGCGGGTCGTGCCTGCGCACTGTCCCGTCCTGGCCGACCGACCAGAGGGACCCGTTTCCCCAGGCGAGGCTCAAGGGGACGAAATCTGACTGGAGATAAAACTTTTCCATCGTGAGGGCCTGGTCCGCCTTGTGCTTGTAGATCATCTGGGTGGTCCAGTCGCAGGTCCAGAGGTTCTGTCCGTCCCACGCCACCCCGGTGGGATTGTTGTAGGGCAGGCTGAACTGCAGGGGCAGAGCGTCCGTGGAAACGCCGGGAGCCGGTTTGCGCAGGCGGAGGACGCCGAACGCGGCCAGCCCGAGAAAGATGGCCCCTCCCAGGAACAGGGCCGCCTTGGGGACCGGGCTTTTCCGCGGGGTCTTCTTGCCCGAGACCGGTCCCGACGGGACAGCCGCAGCCGTTGGGGCGACCGAGAGGATCTTGTTCAGACTCCCGATCAATTCGTGGATGTTGAACGGTTTCTGGAAGTAGGCCACGACGTTGTGCTTCATGGCCTCGCGCATGGAGTCCGGGTCCTTCAGCACGGAGATCAGGACCACCGGCAGGGAGGGATTGATGGTCTTGATCCTGGCCAGGGCCTCCAGCCCGTCGAGCTTGGGCATGGTGATGTCCAAAAGCACCAGGTCCATCCCTCCCGCCTGGATCTTCTCGATCGCTTCCAGGCCGTCCTCCGCCGTCATGCTGTCGTAGCCGTTCAGCTGGAGGGCCTTGATGAGGAGCTCGCGGACGTGGACCGAGTCCTCCGCGATCAGGATGCGCTTTTTCGCCTTGGCCATGATATAAGATATAGCATTTTAAGGGCGGGAGGGGAACGGTCGCCGCGGTCCGGCGTCAAATGAGACGGAACTTGGGGACGAATGGGCATGTCATCCAAATCAGTGGTATTGGAATACCTGGCGTCAAGAGGCGCGGAGTGGACGTCCCTTTTCGACGTTCCCTGCGGATCGGGCGATTTTCTCGAGGAAGTCGGCAGGCGGCACCCGGGTCGGAAACTCCTCGGCGCGGACATCGCCGCGCCGGAGCGGAGGGGATTCGATTTCATCCGGTTCGACGCCTCGAAGGATTTTCCGATCCCCCCCGCCGCCAGGTTCGACGTCATCACCTCGATCAGCGGGGTGATGGAGTTCGACAACACCTCGGGCTTCATCCGGAACTGCCTCGAGCGGCTGAACGAGGGCGGCGCTCTCGTCGTCACCAACGACAACTGTTTCACGGTCCGCGACCGCCTCTCCTACCTCTTGATCGGGCGCCTGCGCAGGTTCCCGCTTCTCCTGGAGGCCGGGACGCCCACGTACCGGCACGTCCCCCTGCAGGAACTCTGCAAGATCTTTTATGAGCAGGGCCTGCGCTTGGAGAAGGTCAGATACGTGGGTTTTTTCCCGGAGGACTTCCTCTTCCTCCCGCTCGCCCTCCTCCTTTACCCCCTGCAGCTCGTCCATCTCCTCACGCGCCGGTCCAACGTTCCCAGGCCGGAGAGGATCCGCCTCTTCCCCTTCCGCTCCCTGCTGGCGAGGCACTACGTCTTATTTCTCTCCCGCGTCCTCGACAGGGGTTTGAAAAAATAGGTAGAATCGACATGGGGGAACAAACGACGGGCACACCGCTTTCTTATGTGGCCCCTCTTCTTATTCCTTCAGATTTAAGGAATGGGGCCATAAAAATGGCTTAAGAAGTTTTTTATAAGGTTGTTTTTATGGGCGGGTGGCGGCCGATTTTCTTATTCCTCGAATTAAGGAAATCGGCACTGCCCGCCAGACTTAGGACACTTTTTTTAAGGATGGGCGGGTGGCGGAACTGGCAGACGCACAGGACTTAAAAAGCGATTTATCTCTCTCGAGACCTACCTTAAACTTTAACTTTCCGTCGAGCTGTGTAAAACCGAGTGCTATGGAGTTTAGTGGAATTAGCCCAAATGTGTGACACCAGTGTGACACCCAAAAATACCGCTTTTTGGATATAAATTAGTAATTTGCAAATTGCAAATTACTAATTTATATGCTATACTTTAACCATGACCGAATTTCAACGAGGAAATGGTTGTACAAAGTCGTTATAGGAAAAAACCATGAGATCCCTAAATGGAATCAAACCCCAAGACATTTTGATCTTGCTGAAAATACTTGTACGGGAAGATCGTCCAAAATGGAAGAGCATGGATCTGGCTCAAGAACTGGGACTTTCTCCATTTGAAATCAGTGTTGGCTTAAACCGATGCCTCTCATCCCATTTTCTGGACGCCTCAAAAAGAAAATTAATGAAGTCGGCCTTTTTAGAATTTATCCTGCATGGATTAAAATATGTTTATCCTGTCCAACCCGGTCCGGTTTGCCGCGGCATTCCCACTTCACATTCAGCTCCACCCTTAGCTAAAAAAATCGTTTCCAACAAGGATGATCAATATGTGTGGCCTGATAGTGAAGGAACTATGCGAGGGGAAGCTATCGAGCCCATCTATAAAACCGCGCCTTTAGCAGCTAAAAATGATCCCCAAATGTATGAGCTTCTTGCATTGGTTGACGCAATCAGGATGGGGAGGGCTCGAGAACAAGCAGTAGCATCCAACGAACTCAAAAAGAGATTTAAAGTCGCTTCATGAAACAGGGTAAACACATTGAGATGCTTTCGATAGTCGCTAAAGGATTACGCGACCTTAAAGAACAGGTTGTATTCCTCGGAGGCGCTACAATCGGGCTGCATATCACAGATACTGCAGCAGCAGATATTCGATTAACAGATGATGTGGATTGTGTGGTGGAAATCGCGGGTCGCCTGAAATATTACGAGTTTGAAGAAAAACTCCGACGTTTGGGCTTCAAACAATCCATGGATGAAGATCATCCTATTTGTCGCTGGAAATATGGCGGTATATTAGTGGATGTAATGCCAACCGATGAAGCGATTTTAGGTTTTTCAAATAAATGGTACAAGGAAGGAATCAAGCAGGCGGACACATTTCATCTCCCAAATGGTTTGGAAATAAAAATCTTTTCAGTTCCCTATTTGCTTGCCTCAAAAATTGAAGCTTTCCATGGTCGAGGCAAAAAAGATTTTTTGATGAGTCCGGACATTGAAGATATTTTGATCTTGATCGATGGATGCCTTGAACTCAAAGAGAAAATCGCTCAATCCCCAACGAATGTTAAAGGCCATATCAAAAAACAGATCAGTGATTTGTTGAAAAAGAAGGAATTTATTGAATGTGTGCATGCCCACATAGAATCAGCCAATCCAACCACTGGCCGTCAGCGTGCAGAACGGGCGCTTATTATTCTGAAAGAGATTATAAATAACACTCAATAATAAGTATGATTTATAAAATTGGGCGGGTGGCGGAACTGGCAGACGCACAGGACTTAAAATCCTGACCTCGCAAGAGGGTGTGGGTTCAAGTCCCACCCCGCCCA
>MGUT01000029.1:0-351 GCA_001800095.1 Elusimicrobia bacterium RIFCSPLOWO2_01_FULL_64_13
CGGGAAGAAGGACTCCCCGGGTCCTGCCCCGCCGCGGCTAGACTTTTGCCGGCCGGCAGACTCCCCGTTCGGAAGAGCGGATGAATTCGAGGAAGAGACGGACCTCCGGCGAAGAGTCCGCCTTTAAAAGCTTCTCGACCTGTTCCTTCAAGGGAACGCCGGAGTCGAAGACCTCCCTGTAGACCTTTTTGACCTCCCGGATCGCTCCGGCGGACACACCTCCCCTTTCCATCCCGATCACGTTGATCCCCCGGATCGCGTTCGCGTCGTCGGCGACGCAGTAGGGGGGGATGTCCAGGGACACCCGGGCTCCGCCGCGCATCATGGCGAAGGGCCCGATCCGGCAGAACT
>MGUT01000029.1:358-6147 GCA_001800095.1 Elusimicrobia bacterium RIFCSPLOWO2_01_FULL_64_13
CAGGCAATGGCCGGAGATGAAGGCCCGGTCACCCACCTCGGCGTAGCCGGCCAGGAGGGCGCCGTTGGCGAGGATGACGTTGTCGCCGACCCGGCAGTTGTGGGCCACGTGGGAAAATCCAAGGAGAAAGTTCCCGTCGCCGATCTCGGTGGCGGAGCCCTCCTTCGTTCCGCGGTGGATCTGGACGTACTCGCGGATATTGTTCTTGTTCCCGATGCGGACCTTCGAGGGCCAGTCGCGGTAGGCGAGGTCCTGGGGCTCGAGGCCGATCACCGCGCCCACGCCGACGCGGTTGTCCGAACCGATGACGGTGTCGCCCGTGATCACGCAATGAGAGTCCAGCCGGGTGCCGGCGCCGATCCGGACCTGGCCGCCGATGACGGCGTAAGGCCCGATGGAGACCCCTTCGGCGAGCTCCGCTTTCGGGTCGACGATGGCCGTCGGATGGATGTTCATGCGGGCGCTCATTCGATGATGATCTTATAGTCGTCCAGGGACAGCACCGCGTCCGACTGGATCTCGAACTCGCGCTGGATGGATTTGGCGATCGAATCCTTCCGCTCCAGGAAATACTGCGTGACGCCCGGATGCAGGGTCAGCCGGAGCCGGCCGTCGGGCCTGCCCTGCGTGAGGGCGAGGATCTCCTTCTTGATCCGGATGAGGAGCGTCTCGTCCGACAGCACCATGCCGGAACCGTCGCATTCCTTGCAGGCCACGCAGATGGTGGAGAGGATGGACTCCCGCTTCCTCTCCCGGGTCATCTCCACCAGGCCGAGACGCGTGATCGGCAGGATCTTGATCTTGGCGCGGTCGCGCGAGGTCGCGCGCTGGAGGGCCTCCACCACTTTCTGGCGGTTGCGCGCCTTGCGCATGTCGATGAAATCGATCACGATGATGCCCCCGATGTTGCGCAGCCGCAGCTGCCGGGCGATCTCCTCGGCGGCCTCGATGTTGGTCTGGGTCACCGTCTCCTCCTGGGACTGGTTGCCGGTGAAGCGCCCCGTGTTCACGTCCACCGCGCACAGGGACTCCGCCTCCTGGATGATGATGGTCCCGCCCGAAGGCAGGCTGATGCGCTGCTGGCGGAGCGTCTCCAGCTCCTTTTCCACCTTGAACGCCTCGAAGATGGGGGTCTTGCCCTGGAAATAGCGGACGCGGTCGGCGAGCTCGGGCGAGAGCATCTGCACGAACTCGTGGACTTCCTGCTGTTCCTGCCGGGAATCGATCATGAACACCACCGTGTCCTCGGAGAGGATGTCGCGGACGGTCTGGAAGATGAGCCCGAGGTCCTTATGGACGAGGGACGGCACGTGGGCGCCCTGGCCGCGCCTCTGGATGCTGTCCCACAGCCGCGTCAGGTAGCGGATCTCGCGCTTCAAGTCCCGTTCGTCGATCCCTTCGGCCTCGGTGCGGGCGATGAACCCGCCTTGCTTGGGTTTCAAGGCCTCCATGCGGTCTTTCAGGCGCTGGCGCTCGGCCTCGTCCTCGATGTTCTTCGAGACCCCGATCGTGGATTGGTAGGGCAGGTAGACGATGAACCGGCCGGGCAGGGAGATGTCCATGGATACCTTCACCCCCTTCGTGCCGATGGCCTCCTTGGCCACCTGGACGAGGACCTCCTTGCCGCGCTTGAGCATCTGGTCGATGGCGTGGCGCTTGTGATGCGAGGTCCTCTCGGGATCGGCCTGGTCGAGGACGTCGGTGATGTAGAGGTAGGCGTTCTTCTCGAGGCCGATGTTCACGAACGCGCTCGAGATCCCCGGAAGGACGTTCTCCACCCGGCCCTTGTAGATGTTGCCCACGATCTTGGCGGTCTCCTTCCTTTCGATGCCTATCTCCATCAACCGGCCGTCCTCGATGACGGCCACGCGGGTCTCATCGGGCGTGCAGTTGGCTAAGATCTCCTGTTTCATGGTTGTCTCCTCTAAAGTTTGAGTTTCGATGGGCAGGCCCGGGCCGCTTCAGGGCTCCGAGACCGTCCCGTCCTTCTTTTCGATGTAAAAAGCCTTCCGCGTCACCCGCAGCGACTGGGTCTCCTCCGGACCCAGCCCCAGGTAGAGCGCCGCGATCCGCTCGGGTTTCAAGTTCCCGCCGGGAGCGATCCGGAGCGAGAACAAGAGCTCCGGAGCGCCCGTTCCTTCCCATTCCGCCTTCAGGATCAGGGGCTTCAAGGGGATGCGGACCAGACGGACCTGGCCGCTCTTGTCCTTCTTCGGCTTTTCCAGGGCGAGGTCTTCCTGCTCGAGGAAGCGCCGCAGGGAATCGATCCTCTCCCCCCGTCCGCCTCCGGCCAGGCCCTCGGGCACCGCGACGGAAACATCGACGCGGTTGATGAGGGACTCCAGCGACGGGAAAAAAAGCGGGACGCGCGACGCCTTAAGGAGGCGGAAGCCCTGCGGCAGCTGCCGGGAAAGGTCTTCCCCGGCGGATTCCGCGTCCATCCGCCGGGTGAGCTCGACGTCGAAATACTCGCAATCGGACTCGTAACCCACCGAGATCGCCGGTCCGAAAGCCGCCTTCATCTGCGGGTGGAACCCGGAGGTGAAAGCCACGGGGAACCCGGCCCGGCGCAGGGCGCGGCGGACCAGTTCGATCTGCTCCAGGTGCGACAGGAACCGGACGGAACCTTTCCTGCCCACGCGGAAGCGGATCCTCTGCACGGCGGACGCGGCCGGAAGATGGATCTTCCCGGGAGGGATGACCTCCGGGCGCTCCTTGAGATGGGGCTGGGCCGGCAGGGGTTCGCCGGCCTGGCGCAGGGCGGTCCTATAATCGTTCCACAGGGCGCGCTTTTCCGGGCCCCCCTGGAGGTGGTCCCAGGGAAAGACCTCGTCCTCTCCGCGTTCCCGATAGCAGAAGAAATCCGGGGTGAGGCCGGTGTCCGCCATGGCCTTCTCCCAGATCTCGAACCGGAACCTCTCGCCCCATTCGTCGAAGACGGCGCCGGCCTTCCAGGCCGCCTCGACGAGCTCCGAGCAGCGGCGGTCCCCGCGCGAGAGCACCCCTTCGACCACGATCTGCTCCAATCCGTGCGCCCGGATCTTGGCGGGAAGGTTCTTCCGCAAGAAGGCCAGCTTTTCTTTCAGAACGTCCAGGCGGTCCTGCGCCGCCCATTGATACGGGGTGTGGGGCTTCGGCACGAAAGGAGAAAGCGTCAGGGCCAGGGACAGCCCGCGGTTCTCCCGCCGGCTGTCGAGCACGAGTTTCACGATCCCTTCCAGGTCCTCCCGCGTTTCCGTGGGCAGGCCGTACATGAAATAAAGCTTGACGTTCTTCCAGCCGTTCGCGTGGGCCATCTTCAAGGTCTCGCGGATCTCGAACTCGGTCAATTCCTTGCGGATCACCCGGCGCAGGCGCTCCGTCCCCCCTTCGGGGGCGAAAGTCAGGGACTGGCGGCGCACCGCCTGCAGGACGCCGGCCAGGGCCAGCGTGAACCGGTCCGCCCGGGTGGACGGCAGCCCGATCGAGATCCGCTTCGAAGAAACATGTTCGGCCAGGGTCTGCAAAAGCGGCACGATCTCCGTGTGGTCCGCGGCGGAGAGCCCGGCCAGGGTGACCGCGTCATAGCCCGTGTTGCGGAGCCCCTCGTCGATGATGGCCAGGAGCTCCTTCGCGCTCCTCTCCCGGTAGGGGCGGTAGGAAAATCCGGCCTGGCAGAACCGGCATCTCCAGGGGCAGCCGCGCTGGATCTCCACGTTCAAACGGTCGTGGACCGTCTGGACGAACGGCACGACCGGCCTCACGGGGAAGGAGAACCCGTCTTCCCCGGCCCGGCTGATGTCCCAGCGGCGGTAAGCGACCCGGGCGGGAACGTCCGGGGACTGGGACCTGACGGACGCCACCCGCCCGTCGGGATGGTACTCCGCCCGGTAGAGGGACGGGACGTAGAGCCCCTCCACCCGCGCGAGGGACCCCAGGAGTTTTTGCCTCCACGGCCCGCCCGCGGACTTGGCCTCCCTGACCCGCTCGACGATCTCCCCGATGACCTCCTCCCCGTCCCCGATCACGACCGCGTCGAAAAAATCGGCGAGCGGCTCCGGGTTCACGGCGCAGGGGCCGCCGGCGATCACGAGCGGATGCCGCTCGTCCCGACCGGCCGAGCGGAGCGGTATGCCGGAAAGGTCCAGCATCTCGAGGATGTTGGTGTAGCAGAGCTCGTAAGGAAGTCCGAAGCCGACGATATCGAAAGCGGAGATGGGCCGGCGGCTTTCCAATGAAAAGAACGGCAGCCCCCGCGACCGCAGGGCTTGGGCCAGGTCGGTGTCCGCGGCGTAGGCCCGCTCGGCGTAGGCGTCATCGCGCGCGTTGAGCTTCCGGTAGAGGATCTCGATCCCGGTGTTGGCGAATCCGGTCTCGTAGAGGTCGGGAAAGCAGAGGCACACCCCGACCGCCCCTTCCCTGAAGGACCCGGGCCGGGTGACGCTGTTCCACTCCCCGCCGATGTAGCGGCTGGGCTTGCCGACGAGGGCGAAGAGGGCCTCGTAATCCGTCCCCGCCTCTTCGCGCGCCTTCAGGAGTTCAGGGGGCGTCAATGCGTGAACCTCCGGACGTGGATGGAGAGCAGGAGCCCGACGGCGGCCAGGGAGCTGATCATCGCGGACCCCCCGTAAGAAAGGAAAGGGAGCGGCAGTCCCGTGATGGGCGCCAGCCCCATCACCATCGCCAGATTCATGAAGATATAGAAGGCGAACATGACCGCGATCCCGATCGCGACCAGCGAGCCGAAATGGTCCCTGGAATCGCCCGCGATCCTGACCGCGCGCAGGAGGAGCACCAGGTACAACAGCATCACGAAGGCGCTGAAGACGAACCCGAGCTCTTCCCCCAGGACGGAAAAGATGAAGTCCGTGTGCTGTTCCGGCAGGAACCCGAGCTGGCTTTGGGTCCCGGAAAAGAGCCCCTTCCCGAAGATGCGGCCCGATCCCAGAGCCACCTCCGACTGGATCACGTGGTACCCCGCGCCCGAGGGGTCCAGGCTCGGCATCAGGAAGACGTCGAGGCGCTTCCTCTGGTATTCCTTGAGCGAATTCAGGAAGAGGGACGCCGAGGACCAGCCCGCCGCGACGATGAGGAAAAAACTGAGGAAGTAGATCCCGGGAACGCGGAAACGGAGCTGCCGGGACAGCCACCAGGAGAACAGGACGATCCCCCCCAGCACCGCCTGCACGATCAGGAATTCCTTGGAGATCTCGGTGCCGTGGTAGATCATGGCCCAAAACTCGCTGCCCTGCATGAGCCGGGCGGAGAGGGAGAGGGCCGTGTGCGCCAGGAGCACCGCCGCCGCCACGAGGCCGTAAAGGAGAAGGACGGAGAGGTGCGCGAGCCGCGCCCCGGCCGCGTAAAGCACGGCCAACAGCACCGGCATATAGACCAGGATGGAGCCGAAATCCGGCTGGAGCAGGATCAGGATGATGTGGCAGAGCACGATGAAGAAAGGAACGGCCAGGCTCTTCAAGTGGCGCATTTCCTTGATGTTCCTGGAGCACCAGATGCCCAGGAGGAGGATCACCAGGAGTTTCGATATTTCGGACGGCTGGAAGGAGAAGGGCCCGGCCGTGAACCAGGCCCGCGTCCCGCGGTAGGACGTCCCGGCCGCGAGCACGAGCGCCAGTATGGAGACGGAGATGAAGAACAGGAACTTGGGATATTGGGAGAAGACCTGGTAATTGACCGTCGCCAGGACGAACAGTGCCGCCATCCCGATGAGGAACGCGGTGAGCTGCTTGCCGAAATAGACCTCGGGATTGCCGAAGCGCAGGCTCGCGGAATAGACCATCACCAGGCCGATC
>MGUT01000029.1:6160-12435 GCA_001800095.1 Elusimicrobia bacterium RIFCSPLOWO2_01_FULL_64_13
GGTCACTCCTGCTCCTCCCCGCTCCCGGCGGAAAGGGGAGCGGCGCCGGGGGCGGGACTCTCCGGCGAACCCAAGGCGGCCAGCAGGACTTTCCGGGCGATGGGCGCCGCGGCCGACGAACCATGCTTGCCGTGCTCCACGAGCACGCACACGGCGATGACCGGGTCGCCCGCGGGAGCGTAGGCCACGAACCAGGCGTGATCGTCGCCGTGCGGGTTCTGCGCCGTTCCGGTCTTTCCGGCGACCCGGACCCCCGGGATCCTGCAGTTTTGAGCGGTGCCTCGCTCCACCACTTCGATGAGGGCGGCGTCCAGAAAATCCCAGGTATCGGGCGACATCCTGACCTGCCCGAGGAGCTCCGGCACTCCCCTCTGCACGAGCTCCCCCGAAGGATTGCGGATGTCCTTGAGGAAATTGGGCCGGTAGATCTTCCCGCGGCTGGCCACAGCCGCCGCCAGCTGGGCGGCCTGCATGGGCGAGAACAGGACGGTCCCCTGGCCGATGGCCATGTTCAAGGTGTCCCCGTCGAACCAGCGGCGCCTGCCGTCGGTGAACATCTTCCTGCCCGGCACGAACCCCGCCTTTTCCCCCGGGATTCCCACCCCGGTGGGCCGCCCCAGGCCGAACTTTCCCGCCAGGGACTCGATCGGGTCGGGGCCGAGCTTCAAGCTCATGTTGTAGAAATAAACGTTGCAGGAATGGATCAGCCCGTCTTTGAGGCCCATGCGGCCGTGGCCTTCCTTTTTCCAGCAAAGGAATTTCTTTCCTCCCGGCCCGCCCAGCCAGAAATATCCCGGACAGAAATAGGATTCTTCGGGCGGTATCCTCCTGCTTTCCAGCGCGGCGGCCGCGTCGACGATCTTGAACACGGAGCCCGGCGCGTACAGTCCCTGGATGGCCCGGTTGAAGAGAGGCAGGTCGGGGCGGTTCACGATCTTTCCCACGCTCTCCTCGTCCTCCAGCTCCTCTCCGCGAACGTGCACGAAGGCGTTGGGATCGTATCCGGGAGCGGAAGCGAACGCCAGGATGTCGCCGTTCCGCGGGTCGAGGGCCACCACCGCCCCGGCCTTCCCGGCGCCGGCCAGTCCCGCCTCGGCGGCGGACTGGATGTCCAGGTCCAGGGTCGTCCTGACCTGGTAGCCCGCCAGGGGCTCCTTGCGGTCGATGATCTTGATGGAGCGGCCCGCGGCGTCCACCTCCATGCGCATGCCCCCGTATTCCCCGCGCAGGACGTTGTCGAAGACCTTTTCCAATCCCGCCTTGCCGATCAGCCAGTCCGGCTGATATCCCTGGGCCCGCAGCCGCTCGTATTCCCTCCGGCTGATCTGCCCGAGATACCCCAGGGCGTGGCAGGCGAGGTTCCCGTTCGGGTAGCGCCGCTGCATCTCGTTGGCCACGGTGATGCCGGGCAGGCTGGGAAGCTGTTCGGCCAGGGCGAAGGCCACGGGCCGGGACACCCGGTCCGCGAGGCGCACCAGGCTGGCGCGCTTCAAGGCCGGCCGGAGCTTTTCCGCGAGCTCCTCCGGCGTGAACCCCAGGATGGAGGAGAGCTTCATCTTGGCCTTGTCGAGGACCTCCCGCTCGACGTCCAGCGGGGTGAAGAGGACCACGAAGGTCGGCCTGCGGTCGGCGAGGACGCGGCCGTCGCGGTCCAGGATCAGCCCCCGCGGCGCCCGTTCGGAGATGAGGGAAGTGCGGTTGGATTCCGCGATGGTCCGCAGGGTCTCCCCGCGGACCACCTGCAGGTAGAAGAGCCGGGCCAACAAGAGCCCGAATCCGCAGGCCAGGATGACCGTGAGGTTGGTCAGGCGGGTCTCAAAATCCGAATTGCCGATGCTCATGAATAAGGACGGACCTCCTGGCGCAGGAATGCCTTCTGCCAAAGTTTCAGGAGCCAGAACACGAGGGGACAGATGAAGACCGAGTAGAGCGGCTGGGCGGCGGAGACCGCCGCGCGCCATCTCTGGACCGACCCTTCGAAAATGGCCTCCAGACACGCGACCCCGGCCACATGCGCCAGGGACGCCGCCAGGACCAATACGACCTGGGCGGGATATTTCTCCTCATCCACCTTCCCTTGCAGGCGGCCGGCCCCGTAACCGATCGCGGTCAGAATGAAAGCCTGGGATCCGAAAAGGGAGAGGCCGGCCACGTCCGACAGGATCCCCCAGGAAAATCCAAGCCACACCCCGGCCGCGGGACCGCGATGGACCGCGAAATAGAGGACGGCCAAAAGCATGAGATTGGGAGTGACGCCCCGGAGCGCGACCAGGGGCAGGAACACCACCTGGAGGATGTAGCACCCGGCCACGGTCGCCGCCCAGAAGGCCGCGCGCCTATTCACGCGCCGCAGCTCCCGGCTTTTTTCTGACCAGCACCAGGACCTCCCGCAGGCTGCCGGGGGGAACGGCGGGACGGAGTTCCGCGCGTTTGAATCCGGATGGGGACAGCATGACCTTGGACAGGGTCCCGATCGGCAGTCCGGGCGGAAAAACGCCGCCCAGCCCGCTCGTGACGACCTCGTCTCCCGGACGGACGTCCGCAAGGGGGTCGAGATATTCCACCGTCACGACCGACCCTTGCCCGCGCACCAGGCCCTGTTCCCCCGTGCGCGGCAGGGAGGCCGCCAGCGAGCTCAAGGGGTCGGAAAGCAAAAGAACCTTGCTCGATCCCGGCCGCGATTCCCAGATCCTCCCGACCGCCCCGCCCTCCAGCCGGCCCGGCGGCACGCTGATGACCGGCATCTCCGCTTTCAAACCGTCGCGGGTCCCCCGGTCGATCCAGACGGCCTGGTTCCAGTTGAGCGGGTCGCGGGCGGTCACCCGGCAGGGAACGGAATCGAAAGGCGGGACCGTCCTCATCTCGAGCATCGATTTGAGGCGGCCGTTCTCCCTGTCCAGCTCTTCGGCGCGGGCGTGAAGCGCGGAAAAGACCTGGAATTTTTCCTTAAGGACCCGGTTCTCCTCGCGGGCCCGGACGAGTCCGGCGAGGTTGGACGCGAGGCTCCCGGCGTATGCCGCGGAAACGGCGGCCGCCTCCTGGCCGGGGGCGACCCAGTAAAGCAGGAAACCCCGCAAGGACTGGACGGCGCCCGTCAGGCGGAAGGACATCAATAGGAAGGAGACCGACAGGAGGAAAACGCAGGTCCCGGTCGCGTGCGAAAAGCGAAGCATTCCCCTTTCCATGGGAAAGAGCTCCGTCTAGGACCGCGGGTTTGGACCGTTCTTCGGGAAGGCGAATCCGTTTTTTGCGGGAAAAAATGGTCCGGCCCGAAGGGGCCAAGTAAAATTGGTCATGTGCGAAGCCTCAAATTGTCGATTTCTTCCAGGTACTTCCCGGCGCCCATGGCCACGCAGGTCAGGGGTTCGGGGGCGATGTTGACGGGCAGCTCGGTCTCCTGGCTGATGAGGTCGGAGATCCCGCGCAGGAGGGCTCCTCCTCCGGCGAGCACGATGCCGCGGTCCACCAGGTCCGCGGACAGCTCCGCGGGGGTCTCTTCCAAAGTTTCCTTGATGATCTCGATGATGAGCTTCATCGGTTCGGCCAGGGACTGGCGGACTTCCTCGGAGGTGATCGTGATCGTCTTGGGCAGGCCCGTGACCTGGTCGCGGCCCTTGACCTCCATGGACTGCTCTTCGAACGTGGGGAACACCGAGCCGATGCGGATCTTCACGTCCTCGGCGGTCATGTCTCCGATGAGAAGGTTGTATTTCCTGCGGAAATACTGGACGATGGCTTCGTCCATCTCGTCGCCGGCCACGTCCAGGGACCTCGAGACCACCATCCCCCCCAGGCAGATGACCGCGACCTCCGTGGTTCCTCCCCCGATGTCCACGATCATGTTGCCGAAAGGCTCGTTGATGGGGAGGTTCGCCCCGATGGCCGCGGCCATGGGCTCCTCGATGAGGTAGACCTCCCTGGCGCCCGCCTGCTCGGCCGACTCCCTCACCGCTCTCCGCTCCACTTCCGTGATCCCGGAAGGGATGCCGATGACGATCCGGGGATGGAGGAGGCTCCGGCGGTTGTGGACCTTCTTGATGAAATAGCGGATCATCTGCTCGGTGACCTCGAAGTCCGCGATGACCCCGTTGCGCAGGGGGCGCACGGCCACGATGTTGGCGGGGGTCTTGCCGAGCATCTTCTTCGCCTCCACCCCGATGGCGATGACGTTATGGCTCTCCTTGTCGATGGCCACCACGGAGGGCTCTCTTAGAACGATCCCCTGCCCCTTCACGCACACCAGCGTGTTGGCGGTGCCGAGGTCGATGCCCATGTCGTTGGAGAAAAGGGAAAAGAGGTAATTGAACAAGTCTCCCTCGCTTAAAGGCCCTCCCGGGTCTTACGGGAGGAGCCGGATGACGGCCATGGGGGCCGCGTCGCCCGAACGTGGCCCGGTGCGCAGGATCTGGGTGTACCCGCCGCTGCGCGACTGATACCGCGGCACCAGCACCTCGAAGAGCTTTTTCTGGACCTCTTTTTGGTGGACCTTCCCCGCCACCCTGCGGCGCGCGGCCAGATTCTCCGCCTTGGCCATGGTGATGATCTTCTCCGTGAAACGCCCCACTTCCTTGGCCCGGGGAAGCGTGGTCTGTATCTTCTCGTGCTTCAGGAGGTTCGTGGCCAGCTCGCGCAGAAGGGTGCGGCGATGGTCCGACGGACGCCCGAGTTTCCTCCCCGCGAAGGTCTTCATATCTGCATCCCCAGCGACAAGTCCAGCTCCTTGAGCTTGTCCTTGATCTCGTCCAGGGACTTCTTGCCGAAGTTCTTGTACGTCAGGAGCTCGTCTTCGGTCTTGCGCACGAGTTCTCCGAGCGTATTGATTTTAGCATTCTTGAGGCAGTTTGTCGCCCGGACGGAAAGTTCGATCTCGCTGACCAGCTTGTTGAGGAGCTCGTTCGAGACCTCCTTCTCCGCGCTTCCCGAACTGACGGAGAGCGGCGGAGGGGCGTTCTCCTCGTCCACCGTGATGAAGACGGAGACGCTGTCCTTGAGCACCTTGGCCGAGTAGCTCATGGCGTCGAGGGGCCCGATGGAGCCGTCCGTCCAGACCTCCAGGATCAGCCGGTCGTAATCCGTGATCTGGCCGACGCGCGCGTTCTCCACCTCGTAGTAGACCTTGGTGACGGGGGAGAAAAGGGCGTCGGTGGCGATGAAATCGATCGGCCGGTTGGGGCGGGAGTTCCGCTCGCTGGGGAGGTATCCCCTGCCGCGGGAGACCTCGACCTCCAGCTCCAATTTCCCACCGGGATCCAGATGGGCGATGACGAGGTCATGGTTGATGATCTCGACGTTGGTGTTGGCCGCGAAATCCGAAGCTTTGACCACGCTGGCCTTGGAGACCGAAAGGCGCAGGATCTCGGGGTTCTGCGAATACATCTTGAAGCGCAGGCGCTTCAGGTTCAGGATGATCTCCATCACGTCTTCCCTCACGCCCCGGACGACGGAATACTCGTGCGGCGCGCCCTGGACCCGGACCGCGGTCACGGCGGCGCCTTCCAGGGACGACAGGAGGATCCTTCTCAAGGAATTGCCGATGGTGTGCCCATAGCCGCGCTCGAACGGCTCGGCCGTGAACTTGCCGTAGACGTCCGACAGCTTCTCTTTTTCGAATTCGATCTTTTCCGGCAGTATGAAATCCTGCAGCTTCATGTTGGTTTCCCCCTCTGAATTACTTGGAATAAAGCTCGACGATCAACTGTTCGTTGACCGGGAATGATATCTCGTCCCTCATGGGCCAGCTCTTGACCTTGCCGGCGAACTCCTGGGACTGGGTCTCCAGCCACGACGGCCTGGAAGCGGATTCCTGCGACCGTCCCCACCATTTCTGAAAATGCGCATTGGCGCGCGATTTTTCCTTCAAGACCACGGTGTCCCCGGGCTTCAGGGAATAAGAGGGGATGTTCACGGGCCGCCCGTTGACGAGCAGGTGCCCGTGCAGCACCATTTGTCTCGCCGCCACCTTCGAAGCGGCGAACCCCATCCTCTGGACCACGTTATCCAGACGCATCTCCAGAAAACGCAGGAGGTTCTCCCCGGTCAGTCCCGGGCGCCGCTGCGCCCAATCGAAGTACCTGCGGAACGGCCGTTCGCCGACGCTGATCATCCGGCGCAATTTCTGCTTTTCACGCAGGCGTTTCTGGTACTCCGACGGCTTCCGCGGCCGCCGGGCCTTGGAATGCTGGCCCGGCGCTTCCTTGCGCTTGTCCAGCACGCACTTCGTGACGCACTTGTCTCCCTTCAGAAAGAGCTTGGTCCCTTCCCTCCGGCACAACCTG
>MGUT01000029.1:12457-21197 GCA_001800095.1 Elusimicrobia bacterium RIFCSPLOWO2_01_FULL_64_13
GCAGGCCGCGGATGGCGGTCTCCCGGCCGGACCCCGGACCCCGGACGAAAACAGCGACCTGCTTGATCCCGGCTTCCAGGCCCTTCTTGGCGGCGGTCTCGGCCGCCACGGAGGCCGCGAACGGCGTTCCTTTTTTGGTCCCTTTGAACCCGCAGGACCCGGCCGAAGCCCAAACGATCGAGTTGCCCCGTTCGTCCGTGATGTTGACGATGGTATTATTGAACGACGACTGGATGTAGACTTTGGCCAGTCCGATGTTCCTCCACACCTTCTTCTTGGCCCGCGGCGCGGATGATGTGACGGGCGCTTTTCTTATCTCTGCCATGCTCTCATGAACTCCTTTTGGTAGTTTCGGTTCTTGATATCTTTACGCGCCGACCGGTCAGGCGGCTGGTGCGGCCGCGGGCTTGGCCTCGGCTTTGGCCGAACCCACGGTCTTCCTCTTGCCGCGGCGCGTGCGCGCGTTGGTGCGGGTCCTTTGTCCGCGGACCGGCAGGTTCCGGCGGTGCCGCAGCCCCCGGTAGGAGCCCACGTCGATGAGGCGGCGGATGTTCTGCTGCACCTCCCGGCGCAGGTCGCCCTCCACCTTGAGGTTCTGCGCGATGTAAGTGTTCAGTTTGCTGACGTCGGCGTCGGTCAGGTCCTTGACGCGGACCCCGAACGGTATGCCCGTGGCCGAAACGATCCGCTCCGCCAGGGGCCTGCCGATCCCGTAGATATAGGCCAGCCCTATCTCAACCCGTTTGTTCTTCGGAAGTTCAATGCCCGCTATTCGTGCCATCGTTGCCCGCGACCTCCCTTTCCTTGATTCATAAAACGCCCTTGCGCGGCATCTAGCCCTGACGCTGCTTGTGGCGCGGGTCGGTGCAGACGACCCGGACCACGCCCTCACGGCGGATGACGCGGCATTTTTTGCAAATCGGTTTGACGGACGCTCTTACCTTCACTTGACTCCTCCTTGTCCCGCGGCCTCGGACGGACGCGCCGGCACCCCCTCCCCGTCGGGAGGGAACGGACGCCGGGCGCGCGCTCTAGCCGGTCCGGGCGGCCGGGGCGCGGTTCATCTCCCCGCGGTAGATGATCCTGCCCCGGGTCAGATCGTACGGGGATAGTTCGACGCGCACCTTGTCCCCGGTGAGGATGCGGATGTAATGCATCCGCATCTTGCCCGAGATGTGCGCCAGAATGACGTGCCCCCCTTCGATCTCCACTCGGAACATGGCGTTCGGCAGGGATTCGAGCACTTTGCCGTCGACTTCGAATTTCTCTTCTTTGGCCATATCTCCTCTAGACTTCCGTCAAAATTTCCGTTCCGGACCCGGTGACCGCCACCATGTGTTCGAAGTGCGCCGAGAGCGATCCGTCCGCCGTCAGCACCGTCCAGCCGTCGGGCAGGTGGGTCACCTTCTCCGTGCCCGCGTTCACCATCACTTCCAGGGCCAGGACCAGCCCCGGCTCGAGGCGCAGGCCCGTTCCGGGCCGGCCGAGGCAGGGCACGTGCGGGTCCTCATGCATGGCCCGGCCGATGCCGTGGCCGCCGTAGCTGCGGACCACGTTGTAGCCGGCCGCTTCCGCGACCGACTGCATGGCATTGGAAACGTCTCCCAGGCGCTGTCCGGCGCGGGCCGCGGCGATGGCCTCCCGCAAGGACCTCTCGGAGACTTCGAGCAGCTTCCGGGCCGCGGGATCGATTTCCCCCACGGGGATCGTCCGCGCCGTGTCCCCGCACCAGCCCTCGCAGAAAAGCCCCACGTCCACGCTGACGATGTCCCCCTCCCGGATCTTCCTCGGTCCGGGGATGCCGTGGACCACCTCGTTATTCACGGACACGCAGATGGTCTTGGGGAACCCGTGATAATTCAAAAAAGCGGGTTGGGCCCCGCGCTCCTTGATCCAGCGGGCGGCGAGGTCGTCCAGGTCCTCGGTCGCGACCCCCGCCCTCACCTCGGCGCAGACCGCGTTCAAAAGTCCCGCGGCGAGTTTTCCCGACCGCTTCAAGGCCTCGATCTCCCTGGGGCTCTTGAGCTCGACGGCGCGCCCGGCCGGTCTCTCCGTTATGACCGGCCGGCCTTCGGGACGGGGACGGCTGTTCACGCCTTCGCCCCTTGGCGGACGGCGTTGAGAAGCTCCGCGAAGACCTGGTCGGGGGTCCGCGACGCGTCCACCCGATTGAGCCGCCCCGCCTTTTCGTAAAAGCCGATCAGAGGCCGGGTCTGTTCCAGATACACTTTGAGGCGGTTCTTCACCGTCCCGACCCGGTCGTCCTCCCTCTGGACGAGGGCCCCGCCGCATCGGTCGCATTTCCCGGCGGCCTTGGGCGGCTGGCTGAACTGGTTGTAGGTCCGCCCGTCCGCCGGGCAGGTCCAGCGGCCCGCCAGCCGGCGCACGCAGGACTCTTCGTCCAAATCCATGTACAGCACGCGGTCGATCGCGCCGCCGTTCCCGGCCCGCGGGCCGGCCCCCAGGCGCGATTCCAGCATCTCCGCCTGCGGGATGGTGCGGGGGAACCCGTCGAAGATGAACCCCCGGGAACAGTCCGCGCGGGCGATCCGCTCCTCCACCATCCCCACGATCACTTCGTCCGGCACGAGCCCGCCCTGCCGGATGAAACTTTCCGCCTTCCGCCCGAGCTCGGTCCCTTCGCGGACCGCCGCCCGGAGGATGTCCCCGGTGGAGATGTGGGCGATGGCGAGGGTGCCCGCCAGGCGGACCGACTGGGTCCCTTTACCGGACCCCGGAGGCCCGAGGAGCACCAGCCTCATCGGACATTGAACCAGCGGCCCTTGATGCGCCCCTGCTTCATGAAACCCTCGTAGTGGCGCATGATCAGGTGCGACTCGATCTGGCCGATCGTATCCAGGGCCACGCCCACGGCGATGAGGAGGGCCGTCCCTCCGAAAAAGAACGGGGCGTTCATCTTCTGCCGGAGGATGTCCGGGAGGATGGCGATCGCCACCACGAAGAGCGCCCCCCACAGCGTGATGCGCTCCAGGATCTTCTGGATGTAGCGGGCGGTGGAATCCCCCGGGCGGATTCCGGGAATGAATCCGCCCCACTTTTTCATGTTGTCGGCCAGGTCCGTTGGATTGAACTGGATGGAGTTGTAGAAATAACAGAAGAAGATGATCAGGGAGCCGTAGACCACCTCGTACAGCCAGCCGCCGCGGTTCCACGCGCTCATGAACTTCGAGGCCACGGACGAATCCGGGAAGAACTGCGCGATCGTGACGGGGACCGAGAGGATGGACACGGCGAAGATCACCGCGATGACGCCGGAGGTGTCCACCTTGATGGGCAAAAAAGTGCTCGCTCCGCCCATCACGCGCCTCCCGACCACGCGCTTGGCGTACTGGACGGGGATCTTCCTCTGGCCCGTCTCCACGAAAACGGTGAAGGCCGTGAACCCGAGCACGATGGCCAGGAGGAGGAGCGCCCCGAAGATGCTGATCTCCTCGATGCGCAACAAACGGAAGAGGTCCTGGACGCCGCTGGGCAGGCCGATGATGATGCCGGTGAAGATGATGAGGGAGATGCCGTTGCCGATGCCTTTCTCCGTGATCTGCTCGCCCATCCACATGACGAAGACGGTGCCGGTCACCAGCGTCAGGACGCTCAAGAAGTAGAAGGCGGCGTTCAGGTCCTCGACGATGGGCAGCCCGCCGGGGGTCGGCAGGCGCGCGAGGCTGTAGACCAGGCCGAAGGACTGTACGATCGCCAGCGACAGGGTGAAGTAGCGGGTGATCTGGTTGATCTTCTTGCGGCCGAGCTCGCCTTCCTTCTGGAGGCGGTCGAGGTACGGGAAGATGTGCGCGCCCTGGAGGAGGCTCATGATGATGGAAGCGTTGATGTAGGGCATGATCCCCATGGAGAAGATGGAGAAGCGCGCCAGGGCTCCGCCGGAGAAGATGTCCAGGAATCCCAGGAGGGTGTTCCTCTGGGACTCGAAGAGGAGGCGCATGGCCTCGGCGTTGATGCCCGGGAGCGGCGTCACCGCGCCGAGCCGGTAGGCCGCGAGGACCCCGAGGGTGAAGAGCACCTTCTTCTTCAGCTCGGGGACCTGGAAGATATCCGCGAAGGACTTGATCACTATTCTTTCCTCTTGAGCCAGGGCATCATGGAGCGCAGGCGGGCGCCGACGACTTCGATCGGGTGTTTCTCCATCGCTCTCCGGTAGGAGTTGAACATGGGGCGCCCCGCGCGGTTCTCGAGGATGTATTCCTTGGCGAACTGCCCGGACTGGATCTCGGAGAGGACCCGCTTCATGGCCGCCTTGGTCTCCGCGGTGACGATCCTGGGCCCCCGGGTGTATTCGCCGTACTCCGCCGTGTCGGAGATGGAGTAGTTCATCCAGGATATCCCTCCTTCCTGGATCAGGTCGGTGATGAGCTTGAGCTCATGCAGGCACTCGAAGTAGGCGATCTCCGGCTGGTAGCCGGCCTCGACCAGGGTCTCGAAGCCCGCCTTGATGAGGTCCACGACGCCGCCGCACAGCACCGTCTGCTCGCCGAAATTGTCGGTCTCGGTCTCCTCGGAAAAAGTGGTCAGGATGACGCCGGCCCGGGTCGCGCCGATCCCCTTGCAGAAGGCGAGCGCGAGCTTCAGCGCCCGGCCGGAATAGTCCTGCTCCACGGCCACGAGCGCCGGAGTCCCCTTGCCTTCCGTGAACGTGCGCCGCACCAGGTGTCCCGGACCCTTCGGGGCCACGAGCACCACGTCGGCCTCCTTCGGCGGGGCGATCTGGCTGTAGCGGATGTTGAACCCGTGGGAGAAGCTGATGACGGCGCCTTTTTTAATGTTGGGGCGCACGTCCTTCTCCCATACCTCGCGCTGCGTCTCGTCCGGAAGCAGGAAATGGACCCAGTCGGCCCCGCGCACGGCCTGGGCGTTGTCGCTGAAAAGATCCTTGCCTTCCGTCCAGCCGTGTCTCTGCGCGAGCTGGAATCCCCGGCCGCCCGGCCGCACCGACACCGTCACGTTCAGGCCGCTGTCCTTCAGGTTCAGGGCCTGGCCGTGCCCCTGGGAACCGTAGCCCAGCACCACGATCCTCTTCCCCTTGAGGAGCTTCAGGTCGCCGTCCTTGTCGTAGAAGGTCCGGGCCGCGCGGCGGTGGCCGTTGGAGGCAGCGGTCGATTTTTCGTCTTTGGTCAAAGGTTTAGCCATTTGAGATCTCCCGTTAGGTATTGAGGGACTTGCCCCCGCGGGCCATCGCCACGATGCCCGTGCGGCTCAACTCGCGGATGCCGAAAGGCGAAAGCATGCCGATCAGGGCTTCGATCTTGTCTTCGTCGCCCGTGGCCTCCACGATCAGGGAATCCGCGGAAACGTCCACGATCTTGGCCCGGAAAATGTCGACGATCTGCAGGAGCTCGGAGCGGTCGGCCTTGTCGGCGTCGACCTTGATGAGGGCCAGGTCCCGCTCGAGGTGCGGGGTCTGGACGTAATCGGACAGCTTGATGACGTCGATGAGCTTGTTGAGCTGCTTTTCCACCTGCTCCAGGACGCGCTCGTCTCCCTGGACCACGATGGTCATGCGCGAGACGGACGGGTCCTCCGTCTCGCCCACCGCCAGGGAATCGATGTTGTACCCGCGCGCGGAAAAAAGCCCCGCGATGCGCGCCAGCACCCCCGCCTTGTTCTCGACGAGGACGGACAGGGTGTGCTTGGGTTCGGCCGGTCTCTGTTTCATGGGATCTCTCCGGTCAAGCCATGTCCACGATGATGTCGTCGAGCCCCGCTCCGGCCGGCACCATGGGGAACACCTTCTCGTTGGGCCGGATCACGCAGTCGATGATCACGGGCCGGGTCTCGGCGAGGGCGCGCTTCAGGGCCGGCTCCACGTCCTCATTGCGGGTGACGCGCAGTCCCAGCGCCCCGTAGGCCTCGGCGAACTTCACGAAGTCGGGGATGTAAGGCAGGGAGTTGGGGTCCGGTTCGTTGTCCTTCGTGCGCATGCCGCTGCCCGTGGTCAGGCAGGACCCGGAGAACCTTTCCTTATAAAAGAGCTCCTGCCACTGCCGGACCATCCCCAGATAGTAGTTATTGAGAATGATCACGACGACCTTGATCTTCTCGTGGATGGCCGTGGCCATTTCGGTCATGGTCATCTGGAACGAGCCGTCCCCGTCGATGCAGATCACGTCCTTCTTGGGGAAGGCGAGTTTGGCCCCCAGGGAAGCGGGAAAGCCGTAGCCCATGGTGCCCAGGCCCCCGCTCGTGAGGAAGTGCCGGGGGCTCCGGGCCGGGTACCATTGCATGGCCCACATCTGGTGCTGGCCCACTCCCGTGGAGATGATGGCTTCGCCCCTGGTGAGCTCGTGGAGCTTGTGGATCACGAACTGCGGCTTCACGAATTCCCCGGGGCCCTTGCCGTTCTTGTCGTAGCTGAAAGGATGCTCCCGGTCCCATTCGCGGATCTGTCCGATCCAGGCGGAATGGTCCTTCCCGGGCAGATTGTCGAGGAGGTCCTGGAGCACCAATTTCAAGTCCCCCACCACGGGCACGTCCACCTGCACGCACTTGCCGATGTTGGCCGGATCGATGTCGAAATGGATCTTCTTCGAGTTCGGGGAGAATTTGGCCAGATTCCCCGTCACCCGGTCGTCGAAGCGCGCCCCGCAGGCGATCATGAGGTCGCACTTCTGCATGGCGGTGTTGGTGGCGTATTTGCCGTGCATGCCCAGAACGCCCATGTACAGCGGGTGGTCGTACGGCATGGTGCCGTTGGCCATGAGCGTGGTGGCCACGGGGATCTGGGCCTTCTCGGCGACCTGGCGCAGGAGGTCGGAAGCGCCCGAAAGCACCACGCCCCCGCCCACGTAAAAGAGGGGTCTTTCCGCCTGGCTGATGAGCTCGACCGCCTTCTTGATCTGAAGAGGGTGGCCCTGGACCGTCGGGGAGTAGGAGCGGATGCTCACCTTCTCGGGATAGGAGAACTCCACGGCGGCGCGCTGGATGTCCACCGGCACGTCGACGTGCACGGGCCCCGGCCGCCCGGAAGAAGCGACGTGGAAGGCCTCGCGCATGATCCGGCCGAGGTCGCGCACGTCCTTGACGAGATAGTTGTGCTTGGTCACGGGGCGGGTGCAGCCCGTGGCGTCGGCTTCCTGGAACGCGTCCGAACCGATGACGTCGGTCCGCACCTGTCCCGTGATCGCCACCAGGGGGATCGAGTCCATGTTGGCCGTGGCCAGCCCGGTGATGAGGTTCGTCGCGCCGGGCCCGGACGTGGCCACGCACACCCCCACCCGCCCCGTCGCGCGGGCGTAGCCGTCGGCCATGTGGGCGGCCCCCTGCTCGTGCCGGGTGAGGATCACCCGGATCTTCGAGTCATAGAGCTTGTCGAAGAAAGGCAGGTTCACGCCTCCGGGGATCCCGAAGAGGTATTCCACTCCTTCCTTCTCGAGGCATTCCACGAGGATTTCGGCCCCTGTCTTTTTCACCGCGCTGTCCTTTGCCATATATGGCGCCGGCCTAAACGAGCGTCGCCCCGTAGGAGCTCGACGACGTGTATTTGGAGTACCGGTAGAGAAAGCTGTTGCGCATGTTCTTTTCCTGCTCCTTCCAGCGGGAGAGCCGCACCTTGATCTCGGTGTCGGTCAGCCGCACGGAAAGGGCCTTGTCGAAAAAGTTCCAGAATATGATGTCGCCGTCCTGCAGGACGGAGAGGGCGCTCCCCGCCGCCGCCTCGGGCGAAACGTGGACGAAAGCGGGAGTGCGTCCCGAGCTCGTGAGCCGCCCGTCCGTCAGGAACACGACCGAATCCCCCAGCCCCCGGTCCTCGATGGCGCGCTCGACCGCGTCCAGGGACGGCATGCCGGGACTGCCCTTGGGGCCGGCATAGCGCAGCACGATGACTTCCCCCTTCTTGATCTTTTTGGAGGCGATCGCCGAGCGGCAGGCGGCCTCCGAATCGAACACCCGGGCCGGACCGGAACTGACCAGGGACGACTCCTTCAGTCCGGCCACGCGGAAAATGGCGCCTTCCCGGGCGAGGTTCCCGAAAAGGACCCCCAGGCCGCCGTGCTTCCTGAACGGGCGGCTCATTTTATAGGAGGACCTCATCGCGGCGTGCTCGCGCGCCACCTCGACGATATTCTTGCCGATCACCATGGGACTGGGCTGAAGCGAGGTCGCGATGGCCCCCAGGAGCCCGGGCAGTCCTCCCCAGTCCTGGAACTCCGCCATGGAGAACTCTCCGGCGCGATTCACGGGGACCAGCTGCGGGATCCTTTTCGAGCCGTCATTGAAAAGCGACAGGGGCAGAGGCACCCCGGACTCGTAGGCCAGGGCCGAGAGGTGCAGAACGGTCTCGCAGGAATTGCCCAGGGCCATGTCCACGGACACCGCGTTCTGGAACGCCGCCTGCGAGAAGAACCGGCGCGGGGAGATGTTCTGCTTGGCCATCTCCACGGCGCGGCGTCCGGCCCATTCCGCGAAATGGACCTCGTCCGGCTCGCATTCGGCCGCCTGGGCCGCGGCGGCGGCCCCCTTCTCCTTCTTCGGAAAAAGCTGTTCGATCGCCCCGAGTTTCGTGAGGCCGAAGACCTCCAGGACCACCAGCATGGAACATTGGCTGTACGTCGGTCCCGGGGCGGCGCCCGGAAAAAGGCCCCAGCGGCGGTAGCAGGGCATGAAAAGGGCCGGGACGCCGCAGCGGATGGCGGCCATCATCATGCCCACCAGCGAACTCACCGACCAGGGCACCATGAGGAGCCCGCCCAGGTTCTCCTGGTGGACCACG
>MGUT01000030.1:0-3183 GCA_001800095.1 Elusimicrobia bacterium RIFCSPLOWO2_01_FULL_64_13
CGGCGCCGCCTTCTTCACGGCCTCCTCCACGTTCTCCGGCGTGAGGCCGCCGGCCAGGATCACGGGGATGCCGGAATCCTTCGCCCGGGCCGCGAGGCCCCAGTCGAAAGCCGTCCCGCTGCCGCCGAGCAGGCCGGGGACGTGCGCGTCCAGAAGCACGGCGTCGACGGCCCCCGAGTAGGCGGGGATGTCCCGCAGGGACGCTTCGCTTTCCACGCGGACGGCCTTCCAGACCTCCAGGCCGGTCCGCTCCTTCAGGGACCGGGCGAATTCCGGGGTCTCGGAGCCGTGGAGCTGGAGCACCGCGAGGTTCACTTTTTTCAGGACGCGGGCGATCTCCTCCTCGGACGCGTCGGCGAGGACGCCCACGGCCTTCACGAACCCGGGCAGGGAGCCGGCGATCTGCCCGGCCATGTCCAGGCTCACGTGCCGGGGGCTTTGCCTGCAGAAATTGATCCCCACGAAATCCGCGCCGAAGTTGGCGGCCCAGCGCGCGTCTTCGGGGTTGGTGATCCCGCAGATCTTGACCTTGACGCCCTTCATTCGCCCGCCTCCACGAGCCGGCGGAGCGTCCCGGACGGGTCCGGGCTCCGCAGCACCGACTCCCCGATGAGCGCGGCCGAGACCCCGGCGCGCTTCAAGTCGCGGACGGTCTCGGGGTCGGCGATGCCGCTTTCGGAGACCGCGCAGACGCCTTTCGGGATCAGGCCCGCGAGCCGGAACGTTGCGGCGACGTCCACGGAGAGGTCCTTCAGGTCGCGGTTGTTGACGCCGATCATGTCCGGCGACTCGGCGAGGGCGATCTCGAGCTCGCGCTCGTCGTGCACCTCCACCAGGGCCTCCAGCTCGATCTCCCGGCAGAGACGCAGGAGCGCGGCGTAACCCTTCCTCGTCAGCGCGGCGATGATCAGGAGCGCGGCCGAGGCCCCGAGCAGTTTCGACTCCGGGACCTGGATGGGGTCGATGATGAAATCCTTCCTCAATACCGGCAGGGAGGAGGCCTTCCGGACGAGTTCCAGGTCCCGCGGCGCTCCCCCGAAATGGTCCTCCTCGGTGAGGACCGAGATGCCCCTCGCCCCGCAGGATTCGTAGTCCCGCGCGAGGCGGGAGGGGTCGTAATGGTCGAGGATCGTCCCCGCGCTCGGACTCTTCCTCTTCATTTCCGCTATCACCGACAGCTTTCCCGGGACGCGGATGGACCGGAGGAGGGACGCCGCCGCGGGGGAATCGCCGGCCCGCCGGAGCATCGCCTCGTAGGGCTCCGCGCCGCGGAGGGCCTCCACGCGCTTCCTTTTGTCCGCGAGGATCTTCTCAAGGATGGTCACGTTTCCCGCTCCAGGCGATGAGGTCGTCGAGTTTTTTCAAGGCGCGGCCCTCGTCCAGGGATCTCGCCGCCCGGACGGCCGCGGCGCGGAGAGACTTCAAATCGGGCGTCTTGGCCCGGCCGGCGGCCAGGTCCGCGGCCCAGAGGGCCAGGGCGGCGTTGGCGGCCGCCACGTCGCGCAGGGGATGTCTCCCGCCGGAAAGGACTTCGCGGAGCGTCCTGGCGTTCTCCATCGCGTTCCCTCCCGCGAGGTCTTCGGGCCGGGTCTTACCCAGGCCGAAATCCTTCGGGGTGAGGCCGAATGACCTGACTTTGCCGTTCCAAACGCAGGTCATCCGGGCCGTTCCGCGCAGGACGACCTCGTCATAGCCCGATTCGTGGACGAGGATGAAAGCTCCCTTCCGGCCGCGGGACAGATCCAGCAGCGCCTTCGCCATCACGGGCAAAAGTTCCTTTTTCGGGACGCCGATCACCTGGGCGTTGGCCCGGGCCGGGTTGGCCAGGGGGCCGAGCAGGTTGAAGACCGTGCGCAGGCCCAGGGCCTTCCGGGCCGCGGCCGCGTGCTTCATGGCCGGGTGGTAGAGCGGAGCGTAAAGGAACGCGATGCCGATCTCCTTCAAGCACCGCTCCGCCGATTCCTTGGGCGGGTCGATCCGCACCCCGGCCGCCTCCAGGACGTCCGCGCTCCCGCAGGCGCTCGTGACCGAGCGGTTGCCGTGCTTGGCCACGGTCACTCCCGCCCCGGCGGCGGCGAAAGCGGCGGCCGTGGAAATGTTGAAGGTGCGCTTGCCGTCGCCTCCGGTGCCGCAGGTGTCGGCCACGACCGCGGCGCCGCATTCGACGGGGAGCATCGAGTTCCGGAGGGCCTGGGCGAAAGCGGCGATCTCCACCGGCGTCTCGCCCTTGGCCCGGAGGAGCGCGAGCGCGGCCGCGATCCTGGCGTCGGGGACGTTCCCGGAAAGGATCTCGGCCATGAGCCCGAGGGCCGCGTCCCGCGGGAGGTCCCTGCGCGCGATGAGGTCCTCGAGCGCCCGGGAGAAATCAGCCACGGCGCCTCCTGATCTTGAGGAAGTTGGCCAGGAGCTTTTTTCCGTCCGGGGTCAGGATGGATTCGGGATGGAACTGCACTCCTTCCACCCACGGGAACTTTTTGTGGCGCACCCCCATGATCTCCCCGTCCCTGGTCCGGGCGGAGACCTTGAGGACCTTCGGACAGGACTTCTTCTCGATGACGAGCGAATGGTAGCGGGTCGCCGTGAAGGGGTTGGGCAGGCCGGAATACAGTCCCTTGCCGTCGTGGTAGATGGAAGAGGTCTTGCCGTGCATCAGCCGCCGGGCCCGCACGATCCTCCCCCCGAAGGCCGCTCCCAGGCACTGGTGGCCCAGGCACACGCCCAGGATGGGGCGGCTGGGGGCGAAGCGTTCGAACACGGCCGTGGAGATGCCCGCTTCCTGCGGGGTGCAGGGACCGGGCGAGACGACGATGCGCTCGGGATCCATCTTCTCTATCTCGCCGACGGAAAGCTGGTTGTTCCGGAAGACGCGGATGTCGTCGGGGTCCTTCACCATCTCCCCGAGGTACTGGACGAGGTTGTAGGTGAAGGAGTCGAAATTGTCGATGACGAGGATCACGCGAACCCGCTTTCCGCCAGCTCCAGGGCGCGGAGCATGGCCTGGGCCTTGGAGCGCGTCTCCTCTTCCTCCCGTTCCGGGATGGAGTCCGCCACGATCCCCGCTCCGGCCTGGATGACGGCCTTGCCGCCGGAAAAATCCAGGGTGCGGATGGTGATGGCCATGTCCATGTCGCCCGCGTAGGAGAAGTGGCCCACGGAACCGGCGTAGATGCCCCGGCGGCGGCG
>MGUT01000030.1:3215-13069 GCA_001800095.1 Elusimicrobia bacterium RIFCSPLOWO2_01_FULL_64_13
CCTTGGGCGCTCCCGTCACGGTGCCGGCGGGGAACGAGGACCGGAAGAGGGAGAAGGCGTCCTCGCCCGCTTTGAGGACGCCTTCCACCGTCGATACCATGTGCATCACGTGCGAATATCTCTCCACTTTCATGAATTCAGGAACGCGGACCGTGCCCGCCTTGCACGAGCGGCCCAGGTCGTTGCGGCCCAGGTCCACGAGCATCAGGTGCTCGGCCCTTTCCTTGGGGTCGGCCAGGAGCTCCTTCTCGAGGGCCTGGTCCTCCGCGGCCGTCGCTCCCCGAGGGCGCGTGCCGGCGATGGGCCGGGTCGTCGCGGTCCGGTTCTCCTTGCGCACCAGGATCTCGGGGCTCGACCCCACGATCACGCGCCCCCCCATTTTAAGGAGATAAAGGTACGGGGACGGATTGATGAGGCGCAGGGCCCGGTACACCCGGACGGGGTCGACCGAGGTCTCCACCTCGAAACGCTGGGAGAGCACGGCCTGGATCACGTCGCCCGCGCGGATGTATTCCTGGGTCTTCCGCACGAGCCCGGCGAATTCCTTCGGCGAAAAGTTCGAGCGGGGGCGGCGCCGGGCGGAAGGGTCCTTCGCGGCCGGGGCCCCAAGGGGAGAAAAGGTCTCGAACCGCTCCGGAGAGCCGATCCTGCGGGCCAGGGCGGCGAGCGCCGCCTCCGCCCGGGAGTACAGCCGGGCCAGGCCGTCCCCGGAACGGCCCTCGATCCTGTTCCATTTGATCAGGATCATCCTGCGCATCCAGTGGTCGAGGATCACGCATTCGTCCGTGAAGTGGAAGAAAGCGTCGGGGGTCGCGGGGTCGCTCGGGAGCCGCGCGGGCAGGGACTCGAAGCCGCGGACCAGGTCGTAGCTGGCGAAGCCCACCGCTCCTCCGCAGAAGCGGGGCAATCCGGGCAGGACGGCGGGCCGCAGTTCCCGGAATATCCCACGCAGCTCGCCCACAGGGTCGCGCGTCCGGAAGGTCTTCCGGCCTCCCGGCCCGGACCGCGCCCGGGCGATCGTGACCTCCCCGTTCCGGCATTCGAAGCTCAAGTGGTGGGAGACCGATATGAACGAGTAGCGCCCCACTTTTTCTCCTCCCTCCGCGCTCTCGAGGAGGGCCGAGGGTGAGCCGCCCCTGGAGAGCTTGAGGTAGAGCGTCACGGGCGTGTCCAGGTCGCAGGGGATCTCGATGAAGGTCGGGACCAGCCCGAAGGCCTTGGCCTGATTTTTAAAGGTCTTGAGGTCGGGGGTCATGTCATTCCAGAACGTTCAGGAGCCGACCCCGGATCCGATCCCCGGGGACGAAGTGCACCGGCTCGCCCGTGCCCGGGTCCTTCCAGGTCGCGCTGTCCCTGGATTCGTCGCGGTTGTCGCCGAGGACGAAAAAGGAGCCCTCGGGGATCCGCAGGGGGCCGAGGTTGTCGCCGACGAGCGCCTCGCCGCTCCGGCGGTGCGCGGCGTAGGGTTCGGACAGAGGTTTGTCATTGACATAGACTTCCTTTTTCCTGATCTCGATCGTTTCTCCCGGCAGGCCGATGACGCGCTTGACCAGCTCCTTGTCCCCTTCGACCGGGGAGGAGAGGAGCACGATCTCCCCGCGCCGGGGGGCGCGGAAGGCCAGGGTGATCTTGTCCACGAAATAATGCGTCCCCACCGGCAGAGCCGGCTCCATCGAGGGCGTGGCGATGTAGATGCCTTCCATGGCGGCCGAGCGGAAGAGGATCCCGCCCCCGACCCCGAGGGCGATCAGGAACAGCCAGCGCTTCAACGGAGTCAGCTCTTGCCGTAGACCTTGCCGGGATCGAAGACCCGCTCTTCCGTCACGGCGAGGGTCCCGTCCTCCTGCAAGGTCCTGTAAAAACAGCTGCGCATGCCGGTGTGGCAGGCGGCGCCCCCCTTCTGTCCGGCGAAAAGGAGCAGGCAGTCCCCGTCGCAGTCGAGCTGGATGGAGCGCACCTCCTGGAAATTGCCGGATTCCTCGCCCTTCAGCCAGAATTTCCCGCGGGAGCGGCTCCAGTAGCAGGCCCGGCCCTCGCGGAACGTCCTTTCCAGCGAAGCGCGGTTCATGTAGGCCACCATCAGCACCCGGAGGTCCCGCGCGTCCTGGACCACGCAGGGCGCGAGGCCCGACGCGTCCCACTTCACGGCGTCCAGGAAATTCTTCAGTTTGGTCTCATCGATCATTTCGGTTTCCTCACGGTGACGTTTTTCCTTTCCAGATAGTCCTTCACCCCGCGGATGGAAAGCCGGCGGTAATGGAAGAGCGAGGCCGCCAGGCAGGCGCTCGCTCCGGCTTTCCAGGCGTAGAAAAAATCCTCCTTGCCGCCGGCGCCGCCCGAAGCGATCACGGGGACCCGGACGGCTCGACTCACGGCCCGTATGAGGGGCAGGTCGTAGCCCGCCCGGGTGCCGTCGGCGTCCATGCTCGTGAGGAGGATCTCCCCCGCCCCCAGATGTTCCGCCCGCGCCGCCCATTCCACCGCGTCCAGTCCGGTGGGGGTCCTGCCGCCGTGCGTCACGACCTCCCAGCGGCCGGAGGAGGTCCTTCGCGCGTCGATGGCCACCACCACGCACTGGGACCCGAACCGCTCCGCTCCCTCGCGCACGAGCCGCGGGTTCTCCACGGCGGCGGTGTTCACGGAGATCTTGTCCGCCCCCGAGCGCAGGAGGAGCCGGATGTCGGCCGCGGTCCGGATACCCCCGCCCACGGTGAGCGGGATGAACAAGCGTTCCGCGGCGCGCTTGACGACGTCCAGAAGGATCCCGCGCTTCTGGGAACTGGCCGTGATGTCCAGAAAAACGATCTCGTCGGCCCCTTCGCGGTCGTAGCGCTCCGCGGCCGCCACCGGGTCCCCCGCGTCGCGCAGGTCCAGAAATTTCGTTCCTTTGACCACGCGGCCCGCGTCCACGTCCAGGCAGGGGATGATGCGCACGGCCAGAGGCATGGGTTCAGAGCGCGAGGCACTCTTCCAGGGTCACGGCCCCGGAATAAAGCGCCTTGCCGATGATCACTCCCGCCAGGCCGGGGATGGCCTTCAGCTTGCGCACGTCCTCGATGCAGGACACCCCGCCGGAAGCGAAGACCTTCATTTTCGTCGATGACGTCACGTCCCGGATGGAATCCGTATTCGGCCCTTCGAGCGTGCCGTCCCTGGAGATGTCGGTATAAACGACTTCCCCGAACCCGGCCGCTTCCATCCGTTTTACGGCTTCGCCGACGGTCAGGTCCGTCCCTTCCCGCCAGCCGGCCACGGCGACCTTGCCGTCCCGGGCGTCCAGGGACACCATGAACCGTTCCGGGGACCCGGCGATGGACTTCCCGACCCATCCCGCGCCCAGGACCGCCGACGTGCCCAGGATCAATTTGTCTATGCCCAGCTCCAGGGCGCTCTCCACCGCCGCCTGGTCCCGCAGGCCTCCCCCGTACTCGAGGACGCAGGGAATCTCCTTCTTGATCCGCCCGGCCAGGTCCAGGTGTTTCGGCCGCCCGGCGAAGGCCCCGTCCAGGTCCACCACGTGGATCCGCGCGGCGCCTTTTTCGACCCAGAGGCGCGCCGCTTCCACCGGGTCGGATGAGTAAACGACCGCCTGTTCGGGATCGCCCCGGGTCAGCCGGACGGCCTGGCCGTTCCGGATGTCCACCGCCGGCACGATCAGCATGGCCGCGAGAGCGCGATGCCCGCGAAGTTCGATAGGATGCGCAGCCCGTCCTTCCCGCTCTTTTCCGGGTGGAACTGGCAGGCGAAAAGCCGGTCTTTCCTGACGCTCGAGACGAAATCCACCCCGTAGCGCGTGACGGAGGCCGCCAAGCTTCCGTCCCGCGGTTCGGGATAATAGGAATGGACGAAATAAAAGAACGAGTCCTGTGGGATCCCGGAAAAGATCCCGCCCGCGCTCTTCCGGGAGGCGGCGAAGCGGACCTGGTTCCATCCCATGTGGGGGATCTTCAGCTTCCGCCGGGCGGGGAATTTCCTCACCTTTCCGGAAAAGATCCCCAGGCCCCTTTCCGCGGAGCGGGACTCCTCGCCCTTCTGGAAGAGGAGCTGGTAGCCCAGGCAGATGCCCAGGAAGGGCTTCCCCGAAAGGATCCAGTCCCGGATCGGGTCCATGAGGCGCCTCCGCCTCAAGTTCCGGACCGCGGCGCCGAACGCTCCCACGCCCGGCAGGACCAAGGCGTCAAGTCCGGCGAAACCGCGGGGGCCCGTGACCGGAGCGACGCGGGCGCCGACGACTTCCAGCGCCTTGGCCACGCTGCGGAGGTTGCCCATGTCGTAGTCCACGAGTCCGAACAGGCCCTTTTTCACAGCCGTCCTTTCGTCGATGGGATTTCTTTGGACGAACGGGACCTTCCCGCCGCCTGCGCGAGGGCCTTGGCCGTTCCTTTGAAAAGGGCCTCGGCGATGTGGTGGTTGTTCCGCCCCTTGAGCAGTTTGACGTGCAGGTTCATCCGGGCGTTGAACGCGAACGCCTGGAAGAAGTCCTCGAAAAGCTCGAAGCTGAACGGCGCTTTCGACTGGGGGCGGAAGGGCACGGAATAATCCAGGTACGGCCTTCCCCCCAGGTCCACGGCCACGTAGGCCAGGGACTCGTCCATCGGCAGGAGGAAGTTCCCGTAGCGCGCTATGCCTTTTTTGTCTCCCAGGGCCTTGTCCAGGGCGCAGCCCAGGGCGATGCCGACGTCCTCGACGAGGTGGTGGTCGTCGATGTGGGTGTCGCCCGCGGCCGATATTTCCAGGTCGAACCCGGAATGCTTGGAAAGGAGCTCGAGCATGTGGTCCAAGAACGGCAGGGTGGTGCCCACCCGGTAGCGGCCCCGGCCGTCGAGGTTCAGCCACAGCCGTATCCGGGTCTCCTTGGTGTCTCGGACGATTTTCGCGCGTCTTTGGCTCATAGTGATTTCACGAGCGCGGCCCTGATCTTCCCGATGAGGTTCTCCTCCTCCCAGGTCATTCCCGCGGGGTCGTCTCCCAGGTTGAATTTTCCTTTTGTGGCCTCTTCCGACCACGCGATCAATATTTCCATCTCCTGGCGCGTCAATTCCAGTTTCATCGCCGCAGGGCCAGGGCGTGCAGGCGCAGCCCTTCCGTTTCGGCCAGGGTCCTGGCCGCCTTCCAGGCCCGGGCGGATTTCCCGGAAACGTTCTCGATCACGGAGCTCCAGGCCAGGAAATCCTTCACGGACAGTCCGGACGAGAAGGCGGCCGCTCCTCCCGTGGGGAGGATGTGGCTCGGGCCGGCGGCGTAGTCCCCGAGAGGGACAGGGGTCCCGTCTCCCAGGAAGACCGCTCCCGCGCTCCGGACTTTTCTCAAAAGCGCCCTGGGGTTTTTCACGGCCAGAACCAGGTGCTCCGGAGAGAGGGCGTTCACCCGGCGCAGGGCGGCGCCGCGGTCCCTCTCAACGTGGAATGAGATCTGCCCCAGGAACCTCCCCGGGATCAGGGAGCGGACCTTCCGGGCGAACGCCCGGTCCGTGGTGATCAGAGCGCCGCGGGCGGCCGGATCGTGCTCCGCCTGGGCGAGGAGGTTCCCGGCCGCGCTCTCCGGACTGGAACCCGCGTCCGCCCAGACCGCGACCTCGCTCGGGCCGGCGAGCCCGTCGATGCCCGTCCGTCCGAAGACCTGCCTTTTCGCCTCGGTCACGTAGCGGTTGCCCGGCCCCACGATCTTGTCCACTTTCGGGACGGCGCGGGTCCCGAAGGCCATGGCCGCCACCGCCGCCGGACCGCCCATGCCGAACAATTTTTCCACGCCGGCCAGGGCGCAGGCGGCGAGGACCTCGTCCGTGAGGTTCTTGAGCGGCGTGGCCGCGATCACGGTCTTGACGCCCGCCACTTTGGCCGGGATCCCTCCCATCAGGACCGTGGAGGGATAGGGGTACCTGCCGCCGGGCACGTAGAGGCCGGCCCGGCCGAGAGGCCGGGCGATCTGGCCCGCGCGGATGCCGTCCAGAGTCACGCTCCAGTTCCGGGTGATGCCGGCCAGCTCCGCCCTGTGGAAAAATTCGATCCTCCGGCGGGACTCGCGCAGGGCCGAGCGGACGGCGGGGTCGATCCTCTTCAAGGCCCGGCTCATGTCCGGCCTTGTAAAGACGTACCGGGTCCTCGACAAGTCCACCCCGTCGAACTTCCGGGCGTAGAAGCGGACCGCCCGGTCCCCCTCCTTCCGGACCCTCTCAATGATTTTGCCGACCTGCCGGCCGATCTCGGAATTTTCTTCTAACATAATAAAATCATATTATAGCAAAGTAATGGGCCGCGGGACACCCATGCATTTGACTGGTTCGGGCTGATTTATTAAAATGAATTAACGCTGTATCAAGGAGGTCTTTATGAAGAGATCAGGGAGTTGGGTATTGGGAATTTTGGCCTTGGCGGGCTGCCTTTCTGGAGGAAACGTCCTCGCGGCCGATCCTTCCGTTCCGGCCAAGCCCATGCGCGAAATCACTCTTGTCAGCGTCGATTTTGAGGGGACCAAGGTCTGGGTCCCCGGCACGTTGGTCGCCAAAAAGGGCGACCGGGTCAAGCTCAAACTGATCAACAGGATCATGACCGGACCCAACACCCACGGCTTCGCCATCGACGATTTCGGAGTCAAGGTCGTGGTGGCGCGGGAGACGCCCCAATCGGTGGTCTTCACGGCGGACAAGGCGGGGCTGTTCCCGTTCCATTGCCACCTGCATCCCCCCCACATCGGAGGGCAGATCCTCATCTTGGAATAGCGCCTAGGACCCGAAAAGAAAGAGACGCTCCAAGTCGATCAAGTCCTCGGCGCTCCCGCGGCGGCCGCGGCGCAGGCGTTTAAGGATCTTCTCCCTGACCGGGGAAAGAGGCCTTTGCAGATGCGGCAGGACGCTCAAGGCCGCCCGTCTCACCGCCGGGTCGGCATCGGCCAGGCCGTCTTCGAGTATGGCGGCGAGAGCCGGTTCCGAGGTCTGCGCCAGGGAGCAGAGGGCCTGGACCCTCATGGAAGGGTCCGGCGACCTCATGGCCTTTTTCAGGTATTTGAGGGAGGGTCTTCCCAGCAGGCCCAGGGCTTGCGAGGCCGATTCCCGCACCATAGCGGAAGGATGGTCCAGGCGGCCCGAGACCAGGAGGGCGTCCTCCCCGTTCCCGATCTTGCCCAGGGCCGTGATCGCCGAGCTCAAGAGTTCCGGTTCGAGGTCTTCCTCTTCGGCGACTGCGGCTATGATTTTTCGGACCTCGTCCCGCAGGCCGCGGCTCCGTTCCAGCTCCGCCCGGACGTTCTCCCTGGCCCGTTCCCCGGACTCCCGCAATAATCCCAGAAATCCCCCCGCCTGGTCCTCGCTCATGTTGCCGCTGATGTCCTCGGGCGCGCATTCGAGGACCCGCAGGCGGTCCGCCACGGTCCTCGGCCCGGCCGCGGACAGAGCGCTCGCGGATTCGGAAAAAGTCTTGCTCGCCAGCCCGCGGGCCAGCTCCGCGGCCGCGGAAGGATGTCCGTTGCCGCGCGCGAGGGCGCGTTCCAGGGACGCGAGCACGGTCAGGCGGCCGGGTTCGCTGCCGTTCTCCGCGCTCAAGAGGTTCCCCAGGACCCGGACCGCCGTCGCCCGGATGCGCCAATCCGGCTCATCGAGCGCGGCCAGGAGCTGCGGCACCGCGTCGGCGGCCCGCGCCCCGGACAGCATGGCCAGAAGCCAGGCCCTTCTCTCCCCTTCGGGGGTCTCTTTCAGCTCTTTAAGGATGGACCGGCCCGATTCCGCGCCGATGGCGCCTATGGCCGCGCGGATCTGGATGATGCCGTCGAAATCAGCCGGGTCCAGGGAGCGCATGATGTGATCGAGCTCCGCGTCCGGGAGAGAGACGAGATCCCGGAGCGCGGTCCTGGGCGCGGCCTTGTCCGGAGAGAAAGCGGCCGCGATCCGGATGAGCCGCTCCACTTTTTCCGGGGGCGGAAGGGCTCCGGCGGCGAGCAGTTCCCGGGACAGGTCGGTCCGCTTTTGCGCCGCGGCCTCCTCCCAGGGCAGCTTCTCCCATTTCGCCGGAACGAATTGCGCGGAAGGCGAGAGGAGCAGGTCCCCGCTTTCGAGGACGCACCAGGGGGACCGCGCCAGGGTCCCGGATAAATTATGATCCCGCGGCAGCTGCGGGCTCTTGAGAAGGTTGTCCTCGCCCCGGATGACGCTCACGGCGTAGTCCGCGCTGTCGCGGCTGAAGTGCGCCGTGCCCAGTCCCGGCAGGTCCATGCGGTTGCGGTCGCCGGACAATACGAAGAACGACCGGCTGCGGTTGATGGACGCCGTGCCCGCGCCCCAATCCGCCTGGAGGGTGTTCTCGTTCCCCGTGACGACCGCCCAGCCCAGGCCGCGGTCCCAGCCGAACGCCGGGCCGACTCCCCAATTGACGGCGCGGTTCCGGTCTCCGTGAAGGAAGAACGCTCCCGCCGCGCTGTGGATCCCGGACCCCTGGTCGTACCGCCGGGCCTGCAGGACGTTGGAGCTTCCTTCGATGAAGAAGGCCCCGGCGGAGTGCCAGTATCCGGCTCCCTGGGCGAAATAACTGCTCTCCAGCGTGACGCGGTCGCCCGAGATCACGCAGATGCCCAGTCCCCCGCCGGCGTAGGCCCGCGGCCCGTACCCCACGCCCTGGCAGAGGCTGGTCGCGCCCAGGGGTTCCCTCGGATCGGGGTCCACCAGCCCGGCCCGGAGAGAGGCGTCGGACCCGCGGTGGAAGAAGACGCCCGCGCCCCGCGTGAAACCCACGCCTTGGGAATAGAGCCGGGCGGAATAGGCGCTGCCCGGCCCGGAAGCGTTGCGGAATATGCCCAGCCCGAACGTTCCCGAACCCTGGACGTAGCGCTCACCGGAGAACGTCCCCTTCCCGCGCGCGAACAGGGCCCCGACGCCGCATAGCCCGTAGCCCTGCGAGAAGGAGCCGGTGCGCACCGTCTTCGTTCCCGACGATCCGTCCAGGTAAAAGAGTCCCACGCCGAATACGCCCCCGCCCGCCGCGAGAGGTTCGGCGGAATCCACTTCGACTTCGCTTCCCAGGTCGATGACGACCTTCGCCTCTCCGGTCCGCGCTCCGGCCGCCGCTCCGCTGTAGAGGTTGTTCCCTCCCAGGTCGATGAGGAGGGCGACGCCCTCGAGGTCCCGGGGCGAATAACGGTCGTCTCCGGGGCCGCCGATGAGGAGGTCGCCCGCGGGGGTCTTGCGGCGTCCCGGGGTCCAATCCGATCCTCGGGAGCTCCAGTCCCGGATATCCGGAAGGGCCTTCTCAACGGACCGCGCGGCGAGCTCGGCGGCGCGCAGCATGCCGGCCTGATCGAATTTTTCCAGGGATTTGTACACCGCCCTCTTGAACCGGGGTGAAAGCAGGGGACCGGCGGAGGAGCGTCCGGACGGGAATTCGTGCAGGGCCAGGATGTCCTCCCTCTCCGAGCCGGAGAGATCCCGGATGGAGAGGCGGATGAGGGATTCCGCCATCCGGAGCGCTTCGAGGATCTCCCGAGCCGGCTCCGGGACCGGGCCGGGGAGCGGGTCCGCCGGCCGGAGAGGCGTCCCGGATACCTCGCCCGACCCGAGCCAGCCGCCCGCCCGTGCTATATCGTCCCCGGGACCTTCCGAATCCCGCACGGCCAGGCACCAGTCGCGCAAGGCGGCGGGGGCGTCCACGGGCCGGGTGAGGAATTCTTCGATATGGGGAGTCGTATGGGGCAGGGTCCAGCGCGCGGGGTTGGAAAGGTCCTCGGGAGAGGCGCGCAAGAGTTGCAGCCGGGCGCGCACGGCCGCGATCCCGTCCCTGACAGGGTCCGCGCTTCGGGCCAGGACAGGCGCCGACAGGACCAGACCCGCCAGGACCGCCGGGAGGATCCGGTTCGTCAAACTCTCCTGATCC
>MGUT01000030.1:13101-17174 GCA_001800095.1 Elusimicrobia bacterium RIFCSPLOWO2_01_FULL_64_13
CCTGTGGACGACGGTCCGGCCCCGCGCCGCGAGTCCGGCGATCACCATGGCCGCGCCGGCGCGCAGGTCGCTCACCATGACGTTGGCCCCGGAAAGACCCTTCACTCCCAGGACCACCGCCCGGGCGCCGCGAATGCGGATGTCGGCGCCCATCCGGGAGAGTTCCGCCGCGTGCAGGAACCGGTTCTCGAAGATGGATTCGCGGATGACGGTCCGGCCCCGCGCCAGGGACATGAGCGCCATCCATTGCGCCTGGACGTCCGTGGGAAATTCGGGATAGACGCCTGTCGTAACGTCCACGGGCCGGATATTCCCCCCGGAGGCGCAGAGGATGGATTCTTCCCCGCCGGCGGCGCTGGTCCGGACCTCGGCCCCGGTCTTGCGGAGATTCTTGATCACGCACTCCAGATGTTCCGAGCGCGTGCCCCGGAGGGTGAGGGAGCCGCGCGTGGCGGCCGCCGCCAGAAGGTAGGTGGCGGTCTCGATCCTGTCCGGGATGACTTCGTGGCGCGCCCCGTGGAGCGTTTTCCTGCCCCGGATCGTGATGGCGGACGAGCCGGCGCCGGAGATATCCGCGCCCATTTCGGAGAGGAACAGGGCCAGGTCCACGATCTCCGGCTCCTTGGCGGCGTTGCGGATCACGGTCGTTCCCCTGGCGATGGCGGCGGCCATGAGGAGGTTCTCGGTGGCTCCCACGCTCGGGAAATTCAGATCGATCGTTTTGCCTGTCAATCGACGGCCCCGGGCGGCGCCGGGGATCTTCAGGCGGACCATCCCTTGGGAAAGATCGGAACCGGCTCCCAATCTCTCCAGTCCGGAGATATGGATGTCCACGGGGCGGTTCCCGATGGCGCAGCCGCCCGGCAGGGAAGCGGACGCCCGGCCCATCCGGGCGAGGAGGGGTCCGAGCACGAGGACCGAGGCCCGCATGCGCCTCACCAGCTCGTAAGGCGCGTCCGTCCGCAGGGACGAGTCCTGGACCACGTCCACGCGCCGGCCCCGGCGCGTCACTTTTTTCCCCAGATGCTCCAGAAGGGAGCAGGCCGTATCGATGTCGTCGAGGTCCGGGACGTTCTCGACCCGGCAGTCCTCGTCCGTGAGGAGCGTGGCGAAGAGGCAGGGGAGGGCGGCGTTCTTCGAACCGGAGATCCTGACCTCGCCCCGGAGGGGAACGCCTCCCCGGATCACGAGTTTCTTGAGCTTCACCATGGCGCCGAACCCGCGACCACCCTGTCGATCCCGGAGTCGTCCCGGCTGATCCGGATCCCGGCCAGGCCGGCCTTGCGGAAGAGGCGCGCGACGCCCCGCGCCTGGCCGTCGCCGACCTCGAGGAGGAGGCCGCCTCCCGGCCGCAGCCGCCGGACGGAACCCTGCACGAGCGGCCGGATGACGCCCAGTCCGTCCGGCCCGCCGTCGAGGGCCGCGCGGGGCTCCCGCCGGACCTCCTTCTGCAGGCCTGCGATGTCCCCGGACCGGACGTACGGCGGGTTGGAGACGATGAGGTCGAAGCGGCCCCGCGCGCGGGCGAAAAGTTCCCCGCGCGAGAATCGGATCCTTCCGGCCAATCCGAAGCGGGCGGCGTTCGCCCGGGCGAGCGCGATGGCGCGGCCGGAAACGTCCGTGGCGGCCGCCAGGACGCCGGGGAACCTGGCCGCGAGGACCACGGCCAGCACCCCAGTCCCCGTTCCGATGTCGATCATCCTGGCGCGGCCGGCCCTGGACGCGACGAACTCGATCGCCGCCCGGGCGAGGACTTCCGTTTCCGGCCTGGGGATGAGAGCGCGGGGGTCCGCGCGGAACTCGAGTCCCATGAATTCCTGGCTGCCGAGGATGTAGGCGAGGGGGACCCGGAGGCCGCGCCGGGAGACGTCCGCGCGGTAGTCCCGCCGGGCGGGGGCGGAGATTTTTTCGGAGCGGCGGAGGATGAGGTCCCCGGCGTTCCCGGCGCTCGTCCGGGCCGCCAGGAGCCAGGCGGACTCCATGAAAGCGTTGCGGATGCCGGCCCGGCGCAGGCGGGATTCCCCCCAGCGCAGGGCGTCGCGGACGGAGTCCAGCCCGGCCGGCGCCGTCATGTTCCCGCGTCCCCCGAGCCCGCCGCCGCGAGGGAACGGGCTTCCTCGTCCATCCGCAGGGCTTCCGTGAACGCCGCCAGGTCTCCGTCGAGGATGTTGTGGATGTTGCGCGCGCTCAAGCCCACGCGGTGGTCCGTGATGCGGTCCTGGGGGAAATTGTAGGTCCGGATCTTCTCGGAGCGGTCTCCGGTCCCGACCTGGAGCTTGCGGTCCCGGGCGATCTTTTTATCGTGCTTCTCCCGCTCGATCTCCAGGACCTTGGCGCGGAGGAATTTCATGGCCTTCTCCCGGTTCTTCTGCTGGCTGCGCTCGTCCTGGCACTGCACCACGGTCCCCGACGGGATGTGGGTGATGCGCACGGCGGAATCGGTCTTCTGCAGGTGCTGTCCCCCGTGCCCGGAGGCCCGGTAGGTGTCGATCCGGAGGTCTTCGGAGCGGATCTGGACCTCCACCTCCTCGGCTTCCGGCAGGACCGCCACGGTCACGGCGGAGGTGTGGATGCGCCCGCTGGACTCGGTCACCGGGACCCTTTGCACGCGGTGGACCCCGCTTTCGAACTTGAACGTGCCGTAAGGTCCGGGGGAATCGGGGTCCGTCCCGTTCATTTCTTCGATCAGGTAGACCGCCTCCTTCACTCCGCCCCGTCCGGTGAGGTTGGCGTCCACCAGTTCCCAGCGGAATCCCAGCCGTTCGGCGTAGCGCAGGTACATCCGGGAAAGATCGGCGGCGAAGAGCGCCGCCTCCTCTCCTCCCGTCCCGGCCCGGATCTCCAGGACGATGTTCTTCCTGTCGGCGGGGTTCGGCGGGTTCAGGGCCTTCTTGAGGTTCGTTTCCACGGTCTCAAGCTTGAGCTCGAGGTCCTTCTTCTCGATCCTGGCGAGCTCGGAGAGCTCCGGTTCTGACTGGTGGATGATCTCGGTGAGGTGGTCGAGGTCCCCCAGAAGCCGGGTCCATTCCTCGGCCAGGGTGATCTTCGGAAGCAGCGAGCGGTGTTCCTTGGCGGTCTCGGCGAAATCCGGGCCCTGGTGGAAGGCCGGATCGTTCATCCGGCCCTCCAGGAGGCGGTAGCGCTCGCGGAGGGAAGTCACGAGATCGAGGATCTTTTCTTTATCCATAAAAAACGACAGGGGCGCATCCGCGCCCTGTCGTCAGAACATTTTCGGTCCGCTACGCGCGCTTCTCGTCCGAGGTCTTCTTTTCGGCTTTGGCTTTTCTGGCGACCGTGGAGAGGATCTTCCGGGCCGTCTTCGTCGGGGACTTGGGCGTCCTGGTCTTGGCCTTGGTCCGGACGGTGGACCCCTGGGTCTTTTCGAACCGCCTGGAGAACCGCTCGACCCGGCCGGCGGAGTCCACCAGCTTCTGCTTGCCGGTGAAGAAGGGGTGGCAGTTGGAGCAGATCTCGAGGTGGATGCTGGGCCGGATGCTGCGCGTCTGGAAGGTGTGGCCGCAGGCGCACTTCACGGTGCTCGGGACGTATTTAGGATGGATGCCGTCTTTCATAATCCGGTAATTATATCAATTTTTAAAAAGCAGGTCAAAGGCCCGCTCACCGCTCGCCGCTCGAGATCTCCATGGACCGCAGGAAGTCCTTGTTGGATTTCGTCGCGGACACCTTTTCGATCAGGAGCTCCATCGCCTCGATGGGGTTGAGCGAGGCCAGGACCTTGCGCAGGATCCAGACCTTGTTCAGCTCGTCCTCCGCGAGCAGGAGCTCCTCCTTGCGGGTCCCGGAACGGTTGATGTCGATGGCGGGGAAGATCCTCCGGTCGGAGATCTTGCGGTCGAGATACACCTCCATGTTGCCGGTGCCCTTGAATTCCTCGAAGATCACGTCGTCCATCCGGCTGCCGGTCTCGACGAGCGCCGTGGCCATGATGGTGAGGCTTCCCCCCTCTTCGATGTTGCGCGCCGCGCCGAAGAACCTCTTGGGCCTCTGCAGGGCGTTCGAGTCCAGTCCTCCCGAGAGCACGCGCCCGCTGGACGGGGTGTTGGTGTTGTAGG
>MGUT01000030.1:17210-21547 GCA_001800095.1 Elusimicrobia bacterium RIFCSPLOWO2_01_FULL_64_13
CGATCACCATCTCCGCGACCTGGATGTGCCGGTCGGCGGGCTCGTCGAAAGTGGAGGAGATGACCTCGCCCTTGACCGAGCGCTGCATGTCGGTCACCTCTTCGGGGCGCTCGTCGATGAGGAGGACCATCAGCACGATGTCGGGGTGGTTGGTGGTGATGGCGTTGGCGAGCTTCTGCAGGATGATGGTCTTGCCGGTGCGCGGCGCCGCCACGATCAATCCGCGCTGGCCCATCCCGATGGGTGCCACGAGGTCCAATATGCGGGTGTTGATCTCGGATTTGGTCGTCTCGAGGGTGATGCGGGTCTGGGGATAGAGCGGGGTCAGGTTGTCGAAGAGGGCGCGGTCGCGGATCTTCTCCAGGCTCTCGCCGTTGACCGATTTCACCTGGAGCAGGGCGAAGAAGCGCTCCCCTTCCTTGGGAGGGCGGACTTCGCCGGCGACGGTGTCGCCTTTGCGCATGGAGAATTTCTTGATCTGGGAGGGCGAGATGTAGATGTCGTCGGGGCCGGACAGGTAGTTGTAGTTCGGGGACCGGAGGAAGCCGAAGCCGTCGGGAAGGATCTCGAGGACCCCTTCGTCGTAGAGGTTCTGGGACTTGGCGGCCTGGGCCTCGAGGATGCGGGCGATGAGTTCCTGCTTCCTTAGACCGCTGGCCGTTTCGATCTTGAGGTCATTGGCGATCTTGGTCAGTTCGGGAAGCTTCAGTTTGGAAAGTACGGTATCGTCCGTACCCGTGGTCTGCGCGTTGGCGTTCATATGGATTTATTCCTCCGGTCGTTTTTGAATATCAAAGGGAACAATGTGTTGGTGCGGTCTGGGACGATGACTTGCCGTTTGGGGGCTTATGTCGGGAAGTTCGGGACTATTATACCACTTCGCGCTGGCTTGTCAAGTAGGCGCGGTAGATTCGCCGCACCTGCGCGCGCGTCGCCGCCCATGGGCCGGAATTGTCGATCCGGTCGTCGGCGCGCCGGGATTTCCTCGCCATGGGCCACTGGGCGCGCAGGATACTCCGCGCCTCGCCCCGCCCGATCCCTTCGCGCCGGAGGAGCCGGTCCAATTGGACCGCCGGCGGGACCCGGACCAGGAGGGTCCGGTCCACGAATCTCTCCCAGCCCGCTTCAAAAAGGAGCGGGATGTCCGCCACCACGACCCCGCCCTTCGCGGCGGATATCCTCGCCCGCATCTCCCGCAGGACCTCGGGGTGGATGATCCGTTCCAGCGCCTTCCGTTTGCGGGGATCCCGGAACACGATCCGGGCGACGGCCTTCCGGTCCAGGACGCGCCCGGAGAAGGCGCGTCCGCCGAAGACGCGGCGGATCTTCAGCCAGGCCGGCTTTCCCGGCCGGACGGCGTCCCGGGCGAGCCGGTCGCAGTCGATGGTCCCGGCGCCCAGCCTGCGGAATTCCCGCAGGACGGCGCTCTTGCCCGTCGCGATCCCCCCCGTCAGTCCGACCACGAACTTCCCGGGTCCGGTCATCTCTGGCATCCGGGGCAGTAGGAGACCCCGCGGCCTCCCAGAATCTTCTTCCTTATCTTGGCGTGGCAGGCGGGACAATCGCCCCCCGCCTTCCCATAGACCGCGGTGAAGAGCTGGCTCCGGCCTTTGCGGCCGAGGGCGTCCACGTAGGTGTCCATGGAAGTGCCGCGGTTGCGGACGGACCGGGCGAGCACGTCCCGCACGGCTCCGGCCAGGACGGCGATCTCGCCCCGCCGTATCTTTCCGGCGGGGCGGTCCGGCAGGATCCCGGCGCGGTGGAGGGCTTCGGTCGCATAGATGTTGCCGATCCCCGACACGAGCTTCTGGTTCAGGAGGACGGGATGGATGGGCGCCGTGCGACCGCGGAGGATCTTTCCGAGGGCTTCCGCTCCCCACCCGCCGTTCAAGGGTTCCGCGCCCAGCCCGGCGATCCGCGGGTGTTCCCGCCAATCCCGGCAGAACAGGGCTTCGCCCAGGCGCCTCCTGTCCCGGAAGCAGAGGGTCCGGCCGCCGGAGAACCCCAGGCGCAGCCGCTCGGAGCCGTCGGGCTGGGAGACGATGAGCTGGCCGGTCATCCGCAAATGGAAGAGGATGGCGCCGCCGTCCGTGAACTCCATGATGAGATATTTGCCCCGCCGGAGGAGCTCGCGCACGGTCCCTCCCTCCGCCCGCCGGATGAAATCCGCGACGGCGGCGGGGTCCGGCCGCGTCCGGTGTCCGGTCAGCGCCGCGGGGTCGGCCACGGAGACGTTCAGGAGGGTCCTCCCCGGCAAAAGCCGCGCCAGATCGCGGCGGATGGTCTCGACCTCGGGAAGCTCCGGCACGTTCAGGCCCGCTTCTTCCGGGAATAGCGCCGCATGATGTCCCTCTCCTCCTCGGTGAGACTGCCGGCCCCCTGGAGGAGGACCTTTTCCAATATGCGGTCGACCTCCTTGTCCAGGTCCACGAGTTTGGGCCGGGAGCCCTTTCCGGGTCCGGGCCGGGCGCTGACGAAGAAGTCGCCGGCGCGGCGCAGCCAGTTCTCCGCCCGTGACCTGAATTCGTAGGACTTGAGATAAAAATAACCCGTCAGCATGCCGCCCAGGTGGGCCAGGCGGGCGACGGCCGAATGGGCCCCGTGGAAGCTGGCCATGAATTCCATGATCCCGATCAGGAGCACGAAATGCCTGGCCTGGATCGGGAAGAGGCCGTAGAGGTAGATGACGGCGGTCGGGAACGCGAGGGCGAACGCGACCAGGATGCCGTAGATCGCTCCGCTCGCCCCGATGACCGGGACCTGGCTGAACGGCTCCAGCACGGTGTTGAAGAGGCCCGCCCCGGCGCCGCAGAAAAAATAGAACTTGAGGAATTCCCTGGTCCCCCAGGCGTGCTCGAGCTCCTTGCCGAACATCCACAGGGCGAACATGTTGAAAAAGAGATGGAAGAAACCGCCGTGCAGGAAAAGGTAGGTGCCCAGCTGCCAGACCGTGAGGCGGCCGAGGACCATCGACGGGACCAGCCCCAGCGTGGTCTCGACCCAGCCGGAGAAGACCTGCTGGAGGAGGTAGAAGGCCGCGTTGGCGATGAGGAGGCCCTTGACTCCCGGAGGCGTTCCCCGCGCGGAAAAAAGAGGGTTCACCGCGGCACCTCGAGAGCTTTCATGTCGGCCCAGTTGGCTCCCGTCTTCAGGTCCACGAGGACGGGGACCGAGAGCCGGACCGCGTTCTCCATCTCGACGCGGACCATCTCCGCGGCTTCCCGGAGCGCGCCCTTGGGCACCTCGAAGAGGAGGTCGTCATGGACCTGGAGCAGCATGCGCGCCGGCGACTTTTCCCGCCGGATCCTGGCGGCCAGCCGGATCATGGCGGCCTTGATGATGTCGGCCGACGTGCCCTGGACGGGCGTGTTGACCGCGACCCTCTCCGCGAAGGCCCGCGCCGGGCCGTTCTTGGAACGGAGCTCGGGCAGGGCGCGCGACCGCCCGAGAAGCGTCCGGACGGACCCCTGGTCCCGGGCCTCCGCCTTGGTCCGCTCGATCCATTCTTTCACGCCCGGATATTTCTGAAAATAGCTGTCGATCATCTCCTGGGCCTCGGCCATGGACATCCCCAGGCTTTGGGAAAGCCCGTAGGCCTGCTGGCCGTAGACGATGCCGAAATTGATGGCCTTGGCCCGATTCCTCTGCTCCTCGCTGACCCGGGATTCGGGGACCCGGAACACCTCCGCCGCCGTGGAACGGTGGATGTCCGCGCCGTGGCGGAACGCCCCGCCTAGGGCCGGGTCCCCGGACAGGTGGGCCAGGACCCGCAGGTCGATCTGCGAATAGTCCGCGGAGAGGAAGACCATGCCTTCCTCGGGGACGAAGGCGCGGCGGATCATCCGGCCCTGCTCCGTCCGGATGGGGATGTTCTGCAAATTCGGGTCGCTGGAGGAGAGCCGCCCCGTCGCGGTGCCGGCCTGGTTGAAGGAGGTATGGATCCTGGAATTCTCCGGGCGCACTTCGGCCAGGAGGCCCTCGACGAAGGTGGAGCGGAGCTTGGAAAGCTCCCGGTGTTCCAGGATGACCTGGGGCAGCTTGTGCGACCGGGCCAGGGAGGTCAGGACCTCCTCGTCCGTGGAAAAGCCGGTCTTCGTCTTCTTGACCGGAGGCAGGCCGAGCTTCACGAACAGGACTTCCGACAGCTGTTTTTGCGAATTCAAATTGAACTCGGTCCCGGAGATCCCGCGCGCCTCGCGCTCGAGCTCCAGGATCCTTCGGCCGAAGTCGCGGTTGAGCTTCTGGAGTTCGCCGGGATCGACCCGGATGCCGGCGAGCTCCATGTCGGCCAGGATCTCCACGAGGGGCATCTCGAGGTCATAGAAGAGGGGCTCGCA
>MGUT01000030.1:21572-28695 GCA_001800095.1 Elusimicrobia bacterium RIFCSPLOWO2_01_FULL_64_13
GGGAGCTCGTCCATCGGCAGGGACTTCAGGGCGGAAGCCGCCGGCTTCTTGTCGAAGAGGTCCTCGATGCGCGTCATGGTCCGGCCGAGGACCTCGTCGGCGAGGTCCTTGAGGCCGTGGGTGGGCCGGGACGGGTCCAGGCAGTAGGAGGCGATCATGGAGTCGAACCAGAGGTTCTTCATCCTCAACCCGGCCCGGGCGAGGAAGCTGAAATCGAACTTGAGGTTGTGCCCGGCGATCCGGGACTTGGGGTCCTCAAGGACGGGCCGCAGGCGGTCGAGGACCGTTTTCGCGTCCAGCTGTTCCGGGGAGCCCAGTGCCCGGTGCCCGATGGGGATGTAGGCGGCCCGCTCCCCGGCCCAGGAGAGGGCCACCCCCACGATCTCGTGCCTGTAAGGGTCCAGCCCCGTGGTCTCCAGATCGACCGCGAAAGTCTTCCCCCCTTCCAGTTCGGACAGGACCTCGTCGAGCCCGCCGCGCGTGAGCACGGTCCGGTAGGACCCGGAAAAGCTTTTCGCCGCCTTGGGCCGTTCGACGGCGCCTTTGGATTCCAGGTCCCGGGCGAGGCTGTGGAACTCGTAGCGCTTGAGGAGGGGCAGGAGGGCCGGGCCGGACAGGGGCCTGGTCTTGAGGGCGTCCCAGTCGATGGAGATGGGGGCGTCGAGCCGGAGGCGGACGAGCTCGATGCTCTTGCGGATCTGGTCCCGGGAAGAGAGGATCTTGTCCTTGAGTTTTCCCGGAAGGGCGTCCGGCCTGGCCAGGATGCCCGCGATGGTGCCGAATTCCCGCAGGAGCTTGACCGCCGTCTTCTCCCCCACGCCCTCCACGCCGGGCACGTTGTCCGAGGCGTCCCCCATGAGGGCGAGGACCTCGACGATCCGGTCGGCGCCCACTCCCCATATTTCCAGGACTTTGGCGGGATTGAAAAGCGTGTCTTTGGGCTCGTTCAGGACGCTGATCCTGTCGCTGACGAGCTGGAGGATGTCCTTGTCGCTTGAGACGATCAGGACCTCCAGGTCCCTGGCCTCGGCCTTTTTCGCGAGGGTGGCGATGAGGTCGTCCGCCTCGAATCCTTTGACCTCGAAACCGGCCAGGCCCATCGCCTTCACCATCTCGCGCGAGGGCGGGAACTGGACTTTGAGCTCCGCGTCGGTCTCCCTGCGCGTGGCCTTGTATTCCGGATAGATCTCGTCGCGGAAGGTCGGCCCCGGCGCGTCGAAGCACACGGCGGCGAAATCGGGTTTGTGCTCCGTGAGGAGCTTCAAGGTCATGCGGGTGAACCCCAGGAGGGCGTTCACCGGCTCTCCCCGGGAGGTGGTCAGGGGCGGGATGGCGTGGTAGGCCCGGTGGAGGGAGCTGTGGGCGTCGATGATGATCAGTTTGGGCATGGAAAGGTCTTTACCTTCACGGCCGGAGGAGTCGCTCGATCTCCTTCTCCCATTCGTCCGGGAGTCCGGGGGTGAAGCCCGCCCATTTTTTGCGCACGATCCCCTCGCGGTCCAGGAGGAAGAACGTGGGGATGGCCTCCACGAGGTATTTTTCGGCGACGGACTCGTTCGCGTACAGGACGCGGTAGGGGACGCGCCGGTCCTTGATGAACGGAGGGACCGCGGCCGGGTCCCGGTCCAGGCTGACGCCCACGATCTCGAAGTCCTTTTTGGAAAATCTTCCGTTCAGTTTCACGAGGGCCGGGATGGACATCCGGCAGGGCGGGCACCAGGTGGCCCAGAAATCCACCAGGACGACCTTCCCGCGCAGATCGGAGAGCCGGGTCCGCTTGCCGGCGGTGCTCTTCAGGACGAATTCGGGCGCCCGGAGGCCCGCCTCCGCCCCGATCTCGGCTTCGGCTTGGGCTTCCTCAAGGTGCGCCCGGGTCGGGCAGGCAAGAAAGAGGAGAAAGAAGGGAAGAAATCTCAACTCGATCAGTTTATCAAAGTATCGGACCAAGGGTCAAGCCGGACGAAAAGAAGCGCCAGGCGCTGCCCCCAAGCGCCTGGCGCCGGTTGATGCGGGGAAGGGACTTTAGAAAGTATAGATCAGCTGGCCGCTGATCGTCGTCTGTTCCCCCTTGGAAAACGTCCCGTCGTCCCGCTCGAACGCGAGCTCGCTGGCCCAGTCGTGGCGGAGCTCCGTCCGGAACATGAGGTTGTCCGTCATGTGGAAGGCGGGAGCGAGCGACAGGTTCTGCAGGACCAGTCCCGGGGTGGCGGTGGGGTCGGTGGCGAAGTTGGGATTGGCGGCCCTGTCGCCGTCAAGGTTCTGGAACCACTCGTAGCGGACTCCGAGCCCGAACCACTTGCAGAAATCCACCTTGGGCTGGACGGTGAACCCGTACCAGTGGGAGGCGGCCCCGTCCGCGAGACTGGACTTCTCCTCGGTCCCGGCGTTGAACTGCCAGGCCAGGGACACCATGTCCGACGGCTTCGAGTACCAGGTGCTGTCGAACGAGAAGCGGTGGTCCAGAGTGTTGCCGGCCTTCTCCGCGCCGTAGTAGAACACGAACCCGCCGTTCAGCAGCGGCCCGAAGTCCAGGCCGAGCTTCGAGATCAGGGTCTTGGCGCGGTTATTGTCCGTGTTCAGGTCCCAGCCGTTGATCACGCCCAGGGATACGCTCGCGACCTTGGGAGCGGAGAGCGTGAGCATGGCCCCCACGTGGGTGAAGGCCTCGGCGAGCCCGAAGAGATAGCCCCTGGATACGACGGGGTTGTCCTTGGACTCGATGACCTCGATGCCCTGCAGGGTCACGAACTTTCCCGCCTTGAGGGACAGGGGAAGCCCGGGGGCCGCGTAGGTCAGGTAGGCCTCCTGGATGTCGAAGTCGTCCCCGGTCCCAGAACCGCCCGTGGTGTTCACCAGGGCGTCGGAGCCGTAGTTGGGCTCGATGTAATAGCCCACGCCCTCGCTCATCGTGCCCTGGAAGGTCAGCTGGGCGTTGTGCAGGTGGATGGTGTCGTCCGCGGCGTCGTAGCTGCGGAACGCGTTCGCTCCGGAGGCGGGCCTCTGGAAGTTGTAGATGTAGTTCGTGTCTATGAACCCGCTGATGCTGGGGCCTTCGGCGCGGAGGGATGCCGCCGCGCACAGGAGCAGGCCGGAGAGCAGGGCGAACGTCCGCCCCGCTCTGTCAGCCTCGCTTTTTTTGGAATGATACATGGTAACCTCCTTGTGTGTCGCTGTGTCGGGGGAATCTCCCCCCGCGTTTCTACGGATGCTTTATCCTATGGCGACGGAACCCGTCTCGCCGGTGCGGATGCGGATGCTCTGCTCGAGCGGAACGACGAATATCTTTCCGTCCCCGATGTTCCCGGTCCTGGCGCCCTTGACGATGGCGTCGATGGTCGGCTGGGCGAAGTTGTCGTTCACCGCGATCTCGATGCGGACCTTTTTCAGGAGGTTCACCTCCTCGATGGCCCCGCGGTACGACTCCTGGAATCCTTTCTGCTGTCCCGCCCCGACCACGTTCGTGACGGTCATCTTGTGGATGTCCGCGTCGAAGAGCGACTTCTTCACGTCGGGAAGCTTTTCCGGCTGTATCATGGCGATGATCAGTTTCATTTTATCCTCCTGAAGAGTTTCTACGGAATCCGCGGGTTATTTCGTCACGAACGTTTGGAAATCGGCGTAGGCCTCCATGGCGTGCTCGCCGATGTCCAGGCCCCGGATCTCCTCTTCGCGGCTCACGCGCACGCCCAGGATCGCTTTGATGACGCTCCAGGCGGCGAGAGAGGCGGCGAATGTGAAGGCCCCGACCGCGATCACTCCGGTCAGCTGGGCCGTGAGGAGCTTGACGCCTCCCCCGTAGAACAGTCCGTCGCCGGTCGTGCCGGGCATGATGGCGTCCTTGGCGAAGAGCCCTACGGCGAGCGTGCCCCAGATCCCGTTGACGAGGTGGACCGAGAGCGCGCCGACGGGGTCATCCAGCTTCAGCTTGTCGAAGAAGAGGACTGCCAGGACCACGATCGTTCCGGCGATCCCTCCGATGACCACGGAGCCGGCCACGGTGACGAAAGCGCATGGCGCCGTGATGGCCACCAGGCCCGCGAGGCAGCCGTTCAAGGTCATGGAGAGGTCGGGTTTGCCCAGGAGCCGCCAGGAGACGATCGTCGCCGCCAGGGTCCCGGCCGCCGCGGCGGAGTTGGTGGTGACGCAGATCCGGGCGATGTCCATCACGGCCGCCGCCATGGTGGAGCCGGGGTTGAATCCGAACCAGCCCAGCCAGAGGATGAAGCAGCCCAGGGTCGCGGCCATCATGTTATGGCCGGGGATGGGCTTGACGGAGCCGTCCTGGCGGTACTTGCCGATGCGGGGCCCGAGGACGATGATGCCGGCCAGTCCCGCCCAGCCGCCCACGGAATGGACGACGGTGGAGCCGGCGAAGTCCCAGAATCCCTTGCCAGCCAGCCAACCGCCTCCCCAGATCCAGTGCCCGGTCACGGGGTACATGACGCCTACGATGATGAAGGAGAACACGATGAAGGAGACGTATTTGATCCTTTCGGCCACGCAGCCGGATACGATGGTGGCGGCGGTCCCGGCGAAGACGAGCTGGAAGAAGAACTTCGCCCAGAGGGGCACGGTAGCCCACTTGATGGACGAATAAACCCCCGCGTAGGCGTCTCCCGCGGCGGGACTGTTGTCGGCGCCGTGGAGGAAGAAGAGCCCCTGCGCGCCGAAGAAGCCGTTGCCGTCCCCGAACATGAGCCCCCAGCCGATGATCCAGAAGGCGACGGATGAGATGGCGAAGACCACGAAGTTCTTGGAGAGGATGTTCACCGCGTTCTTGGCGCGGGCCAGGCCTGTTTCCAGCATGGCGAATCCTGTGTTCATAAAGAACACCAGCATGGCGGTCACCAACACCCAGAGCGTGTCCGCCATGACCTTGGAGTTCGCGAGCGCGTCCGCCATCTCCTGCGTGAACTGGACGTCCTCCGCGCGCAGGGCGCCAGGCCAAGCCAGACATCCTATTCCCAATGCGGTCAGGAGAGGCACGGCCTTCCTGATCCTCTCTATCGTTTTTTTCATGTTGTTGCCCCCTTATGGCTATTTTACCCAAAAAAAGCCCTGACAAATCGCGGCTTTGCCGCAACCCCGTCTCTGGGGCCGCCCGCCACACGTCAGGCGGGCTGTTTGTCAGGACTTCGTTGTCTGACTTAATGTCGCCTAAAAGACAAAATCCTCCGGCTCAATCATCATAGAACCAGGAGGACTTCGCTGTCCAATAAATACGTCGCTGTATTCGCATCTAGTATAGCAGAAGCCCCGAATCCTGTCAATACCTTTTTTTGAAAAATTTTCCGGCGAGATTTTCCGACGGAGAAACGCCCATGGGCGTTTCCGCGCGTCCGGGTGGCCGTGGTCCCGTATTTGTGTTATACTATGGATTCATGCGGTCCAGGAAGATCCTCGTCATCGAAGACGAAGCGCCCATCGTCCGGCTCCTGAAATACAACCTGGAGCGGGAGGGTTACGAGGTCCGCGCCGCCCGCGACGGCGAGGACGGGCTCAAGCGGTTCAGGTCGCTCCGGCCGGACCTGGTCATCCTCGACCTCATGCTTCCTAAGGCGGACGGGCTCGACCTCTGCCGGATCATGCGCTCGGAGAGCCGGGCCGCCCTCCTGATCCTGACCGCGAGGAAGGAGGAGGCCGACCGGGTCGTGGGTCTGGAATTGGGGGCCGACGACTACGTCACCAAGCCCTTCAGCGTGAGGGAGCTCCTGGCCAGGGTCAAGGCCCTGATCCGCCGGTCGGGGGGTCTCCCCCCCGCCGGGCAGCCCATGAGATTCGGGAGCGTCGCTCTCGATCCCGAGAGGCACGAAGTCACGGTCGGGAAACGGCCGGTCCACTTGAGCTCCAAGGAATTCGCCCTCCTCAAGACCCTGGCCGAAGCGGGGGGCCGCGTTATGGAACGCGAAAAAATATTGGAGACCGTCTGGGGTTATGAGCGGTCCAGCGAGATCGATACCAGGACCGTGGACCAGCACGTGGCGCGGCTGCGGGCCAAGCTGGGGCCGGAGTCGGCCCGGATCGTCACCGTGAAGAGCATCGGCTATAAGCTTAAAACGAATTGAATGATTCGTTTCCTTATATAAGATGAGCTTGCCGGCAGGGTCCATAGGAAGAAAACTGGGATTCAAGGTCTTTCTTGCCTCCTGGCCGGTTTTAGCCGCGATATTGGCATGGCCGGGAGGAATCAGGGGGATACTCCTGTTCGGCCTGTCTCTGTCGGGGGCCGCGGCGGCGGGAGCGGCCGCGTGGCTGGTCTCCCGCCTTCTGGTCGAAAGGCCTTTGGCTGTCCTCGTCCGTTCCTGCTCCGTCAGCGGCGGTTCCGGCGCGGACCCGGCCGTCCGGACGCCGGATGAACTCGGAGAACTGGCCGGGGCCATCGCGCGGATGAGGTCCGCCCTTTCGGAGAGTCTGGAAGAGTCCCGGGAGGCGAATGACAGGCTCGCCGGAGTCCTCGAGACCATGGTGGAGCAGGTGGTCGCCGCTGACTCATCCGGGAATATCCTGTACCTGAATCCGGCGGCCGAGGCGCTTTTCGGCGTTAAAATGGAGGGGTCGGCCGGGCTTCCATTCAATTCGGTCATCCGCCAGGTCGGGATCACGGACCTTTTTTTCAGGGCGCTCCGGTCGGGAGGAGCCCTGACGGAAAGCGTCCGGATCCACGTTCCCGAAGAAAGGTCCTTCGAAGCCCGCGTTTCCCCCTTCCGGGGCGGGACGGGCGCGGTGCTCGTGCTCCACGACCTTTCCCGGATCGAGCGGCTGGAGAAGGTCCGCCGGGAATTCGTCGCGAACGTCTCCCACGAGCTCCGCACCCCCCTCACCAGCATCCGGGGCTTCGCCGAGACCCTCCTGGCCGGAGCGCTTTCGGATGCCGCCAACAACCGCGAATTCGTCGAGACCATACGCGATCAAGCCGACGGCCTGGCGGCGCTCGTGGACGGGATCCTGGACCTCTCCGCCGTCGAGTCCGGCCGGACCCCCGTCGCGCCGGAGGATATCCGTCTGAAGGAACTGGCCGCCGAGGTCCTCTCGCGCCTCGGTCCGTCGGCCGAAGCGCGGTCGGTATCGCTTTCGAACCTCGTTCCGGGATCCTTTCCGCCCGTCCGCTCCGACCCCTCGCAGC
>MGUT01000030.1:28729-34459 GCA_001800095.1 Elusimicrobia bacterium RIFCSPLOWO2_01_FULL_64_13
TTCAACCGGAAAGGAGGCGCCGTCAGCATCGAGGCCGCTTCCTCCCCCGAAGGGCCGGTGGTGACGGTCCGGGATACCGGGATCGGAATAGAGGAAACGGATATCCCGCGGATCTTCGAACGCTTCTACCGGGTGGACCGGGACCGTTCCCGCGGCACCGGCGGGGCGGGCCTCGGGCTGGCCATCGTCAAGCACCTCGTCGAGAACCTCGGCGGGTCCATCGATGTCCGCAGCCGTCCCGGAGAGGGATCGGCCTTCACGGTCCGCCTCCCTCCTTCAGATTCCCCTTCAAAAATAGTAAAATAGTCCGAATCCCTGAAGGATCTTCAACCCTATGCCCAAGAGAACCGACATCCATCATATCCTGATCATCGGCAGCGGCCCGATCGTCATAGGCCAGGCCTGCGAGTTCGACTATTCCGGCACGCAGGCGGTCAAGGCCTTGAAGTCCGAAGGGTACCGGGTCTCGCTCATCAATTCCAACCCGGCCACCATCATGACCGATCCCGAGCTCGCCGACGCCACCTACATCGAGCCCCTCAAGGCCGAGTTTGTGGAGAAGGTCATCGCCAAGGAGCGCCCCGACGCCCTCCTCCCCACCCTGGGCGGCCAGACCGCCCTCAACCTCGCCGTCGAGCTGGCGGAAAAGGGCGTCCTGGAGAAATACGGGGTGGAGCTCATCGGGGCGAAGCTCGATTCCATCAAGAAAGCCGAGGACCGCAAGCTTTTCAAGCAGACCATGATCGCCGCCGGGCTCGAGGTGCCCAAGTCCGGGGTCGCCACCAACATCGCCGAAGCCGAGGAGACCGCGCGCTCCATCGGGTTCCCCCTCATCATCCGGCCTTCCTTCACCTTGGGCGGGAGCGGCTCCGCCATCGTCTATACCCAGGACGAGTTCCTGGACTCCGCCACCCGGGCCCTGGAATGCAGTCCCATCTCCGAGATCCTCATCGAGGAAAGCGTGCTCGGCTGGAAGGAGTTCGAGCTCGAGGTGATGCGGGACATATCCGACAACTGCGTGGTCATCTGCTCCATCGAGAATTTCGACCCCATGGGGATCCACACGGGCGACTCGATCACGGTCGCCCCCGTTCAGACCCTGACCGACAAGGAGTTCCAAAGGCTCCGGGACATGGCGTTCACGTGCATCCGGGCCATCGGGGTGGAGACGGGCGGCTCCAACATCCAGTTCGGGGTCCATCCCGTTACGGGAAGGGTCGTGCTGATCGAGATGAACCCGCGGGTGTCCCGGTCCTCGGCCCTGGCGTCCAAGGCCACGGGGTTCCCCATCGCCAAGATAGCGGCCAAGCTCGCCGTGGGCTACCGCCTGGACGAGATCCCCAACGACATCACCCGCAAGACCCCCGCCTGTTTCGAGCCGACCCAGGACTACTGCGTGGTCAAGGTCCCCCGGTTCGCTTTCGAGAAGTTCACCCAGACCGATCAGACCCTCACCAGCCAGATGAAGTCCGTGGGAGAAGTGATGGCCATCGGCAGGACCTTCAAGGAGGCGATCCAGAAGGCCATCCGCGGTCTCGAGATCGGCCGGGACGGCCTGGGCGGAGACGGCCGCATGATCCAAAGCTCGCTCCGGGACCGGTCCAGGACGAGCAAGGAATACCGGGACCTGCTCGAGTCGGTCAAGCACAAGCTCCGCGTCCCCAACTGCGACCGCATCTTCAACATCAAGAACGCCATCCAGCTGGGATTGACCGTTCCGGAGGTCTCGGAGCTGACCGGCATCGACCCCTGGTTCATCCAGCAGATCCAGGAGATCCTGGACCTGGGCTCCTCCATTCGGAAGGCCGGGTTCCCCGTGCCCAGGGAACTCCTGGCCGAAGCCAAGAAATGCGGGTTTTCCGACAAGCAGATCGGCACTTTCACGAGGAAATCCCACCTGGAACTCCGCGCCTACCGCAAAAAACTCGGCATCCACCCGACGTACAAGGTCGTGGACACCTGCGCGGGCGAATTCCCGGCCGTGACCCCCTATTTTTACTCCTGTTATGAGGACGAGGACGAGGGCGAGGTCGACGGCTCCAAGAAGATCGTGATCCTCGGGGGCGGTCCCAACCGGATCGGCCAGGGCATCGAGTTCGATTACTGCTGCGTCCACGCCGTGATGGCCCTGCGCGAGCTGGGCTACCGGACCCTGATGGTGAACTGCAACCCCGAGACCGTCTCCACGGACTACGACGTTTCCGACCGGCTTTATTTCGAGCCCCTCACTTTCGAGGACGTGATGAACATCGTCGAAAAGGAGAAGCCGGAGGGCGTGATCGTCCAGTTCGGGGGCCAGACGCCCCTCAACCTCACGGGCCCGCTCGCCAGGGCGGGCGTCCGCATCCTGGGCACCTCGCCGGACGCGATCGATCTCTGCGAGGACCGGGAAAAATTCGGCCGGCTGCTCAAGGACATGAAGATACTCCATCCCGAATGGGGGAGCGCCAAGTCCGTGGCGGAAGCCAGGAAGATCGCCCGGGAGATCGGCTATCCCGTCATGGTGCGCCCGTCCTACGTCCTCGGCGGGCGGGGGATGATGGTGGTGTACGACGAGGAGATGCTGTCGGCCTACCTCGCGAGCGCGGCCGTTTCCGCCTCCTGCCCCATCCTGGTGGACCGGTTCCTCTCCTCCGCCAAGGAGGTGGACGTGGACGCCCTCTGCGACGGGGAATCCGTGGCCATCGCAGGCATCATGGAGCACATCGAGGAGGCCGGGATCCATTCCGGCGATTCCGCCTGCATCCTGCCCCCCCAGTCCCTGACCGAACCGGAGCTCCGGAGCATCCGGGCCATCACGGAAAAGCTGGCCAAGGAACTTCGGGTCCAGGGTCTCCTGAACATCCAATTCGCCATCCAGCAGGGAAAAGTGCACGTGCTTGAGGTCAATCCCCGGGCTTCCCGGACCGTGCCCTTCGTCAGCAAGGCCACGGGCGTCCCCATCGCCAAGGTCGCCGCCAAGCTCATGGTCGGGGCCAGGCTCCATGACGTCCTCCCCGTTTTCCCGTCCAGTCCGTTCGTGGCGGTCAAGGAGTCGGTCCTGCCCTGGGAGAGGTTCCCCGGCACCGACGTGAGGCTGTCGCCCGAGATGCGCTCCACGGGAGAGGTCATGGGGTTGGACGAGGATTTTCCCCTGGCGTTCTACAAGTCCCAGATCGCGGCCGGGTCCGACGTGCCTTTGAAGGGGAACGTCCTGTTTTCGCTATGCGACGCGGACAAGCCGAGATCGGCGCCCATCGCCAGGGACCTCGCCCGTTCGGGCTTCAAGATCCTGGCCACGGAAGGGACCTACCGGTATTTCCGGGATCAGGGGATCGAGGTGGAGAAGGTCAGAAAGATATCGGAAGGGCGGCCGCACGTGGTGGACCTCATCAAGAACCGCGGGATACAGATCGTCGTGAACACTTCTTCGCCGACCCTCGCGTCCCGCTCGGACGGTTTCGAGATCCGGCAGGTGGCGTACCAGTTCCGGCTCCCCATTTTCACCACCCTGTCTTCGGTGCAGGCGTTCCGCGAGAGCATCGCCCGCATCGCCGACTCCCGGTCCGATATCCGGGTCCGCCCCCTGCAGGAACTATTTAATAAAAACTGATCAGCGGATGTGCTGCATCTCCGTGGACAGGATCACGGCCTCGGCGATGTCCTTGAGCGATCTGCGCGAGTCCATCGCCGTCCGGCGCATCTCCCCGAAGGCCTCGTCTTCCGAGAGCCCCCTGGACTTCATGAGGATGCCCTTGGCCCGCTCGATCAATTTTCTGGCGGCCAGTTCCTGCTCGGAGGCGAGGGCCTTCTCCATCCAGCGCGTGTTCTCGATGGCCACGGCCGCCTGGTGGGCGACCGAAGCGACCAGGCTGATCTCCGTTTCTTTGAAGTTGTGGGGCTCGGGGGTATAACAGTTGAGGACCCCGATGCATTTGTCGCGGACCGTCATGGGGACGCTCAAGAGCGAGGCGAGACCTTCCTGCTTGGCGATGTCCGGGTAGAGGTAGCCGGGCTCTTTAAGGACGTCGGTGATGGCGATGGGCCGCCTCTCCATCACGGCCCGTCCGGAAAGGCTCTGCGCCACCTTCACGGGCGGCTTTTTCCGGTATTCCTCGGATAGGGACTGGGTCGCCGCGATCGAGAGCTCCTTCTTCTTTTCATCGAGCAGCATGAGGGAGCAGATCTTGAAGCCGAGGGACTTGGCCGTGATGGACACGATCAACCGCAGGATCTCGTCCAGATACGATTCCCCCGCGACCAGGCGCGAGATCTGGGAAAGGGTCTCGATCTGCCGGGCCCGCTTTTGGGTCTCGGCGTGGAGCCGGGCGTTCTCGATGGATCCGGCGACCTGCCGGGAGATCGTGGTCAGGAGCTCGATCTCCGACGGGCGGTAAGCGTGGACTTTCTTGCGGTGGAGATTGATGACTCCAGTCAGCTGGCCTTTCAAAAGGATGGGCACCGAAAGGAAGGACTCGTAGCGGTCCTCGGGCAAAGCGGAGAAGAACTTGAAGCGCGGGTCCTCGTAGGCCTTCCTGGGGATGGCGACCTGTTTTTTATGCTCGCCGACCCAGCCGGTGATGCCTTCCCCCAGCTTCATTTTGACCCGGCCCAGGGCGCCGGGATGGGGGTTGTAGGAACCGCTCAAAAGAAGCGAGTCCTCCTTCTCATCGTAGAGATAGATGAGGCAGGAATCGCTGCCCAGGACGCCGACGATCAGCTTGCAGATGCCCCGGAGGAGCTCGCCGAGGTCGATGGTGCCGGAGATGGTGTGGGTGATCTGGTGGAGGAGCTTCAGCTCCTGCTGTGGCTTGAGGCTCTTCACGAATATAGGATACTAGTCGACGGAGGGAATGTCAATCACGGCTCCCGGAAGCGGTTGGTGATGGGCATGCGGCGGTCGCGCCCGAACGCCCTGGGAGTGATCTTGATGCCGGGAGGGGACTGCCGGCGCTTGTATTCCGAAGCGTCGATCATGCGCAGGACGCGGTCGATGTTTTCCCGTCCGAATCCCGTTCGCAGGAGAGCGGCCCGGCTGGAATCGAGCTCGACGTAGCCGCGGATGATCCCGTCCAGGACGTCGTAAGGCGGCAGGGTGTCCTGGTCCTTCTGGCCCTCCCGCAGCTCCGCCGAGGGCGGTCTGCGGATGACGGAATCCGGGATCACGGCCCGGCCCTTGGAACGGTTCAAAAATCCGGCGAGGCGGTAGACGAGGGTCTTGGGCACGTCCTTGAGCACGCCGAATCCCCCCGCCGTGTCCCCGTAAAGGGTGCAGTATCCCGTCGAAACCTCCGATTTGTTCCCCGTGGTCAGGACCAGATGCCCGAACTTGTTCGAGAGCGCCATGAGGATCATGCCGCGGATCCGCGACTGGAGGTTCTCCTCGGCGACGCCGGGCGGTTTCCCGCGGAAGGACGCGCACAGGGTCTCAAGGAACTTCTCGAAGACGCCCTGGATGGGGATCTCGGAGAATTCGATGCCCAAGTTCGCCGCGACCGTCCTCGCGTCCGACCGCGTTCCGCTCGAGGAAAAGCGGGACGGCATGGTGACCCCGATGACCCGGTCCGGGCCGAGAGCGTCCGCGGCTATGGCGGCGGTGAGGGCGGAATCGATCCCGCCCGAGAGGCCGACCAGGGCCTTGGAGAACCGGTTCTTCTCCGCGTAGTCCCTGGTGCCGAGCACCAGCGCCCTGTAGATCTCCTCGTCCCCCTCCGGGACCGGCGCGGACCCCAGAGCGCGGGCGAGAGAAAG
>MGUT01000030.1:34560-37172 GCA_001800095.1 Elusimicrobia bacterium RIFCSPLOWO2_01_FULL_64_13
GTCGTTGAGTCTTCCCGCGTAAAAGGGCGAAGCCGAGATGTTGATCAGCACCTCCGCTCCCATGCGGGCCTGCAGGAGGGCGGGGTTCAGCCGGGGGTCCTCTTCCCAGAGGTCCTCGCAGACGCTCAAGCCGATCCTGATCCCTCCGACGCGGACCAGGCCGCTCTCTCTTCCCGGCAGGAACGTGCGTTTCTCATCGAAAACCCCGGTATTGGGAAGGATATGTTTAGCGTAGATCGCGGCGACCCGGCCGTCCCGGACCAGGACGGCGGCGTTCCCGGCGGCCCGTCCCGAAGGGAGCGCCGTGCCGATCACGGCCGCGGGGCCCCGCACTTCCCGCGCCAATTTCCCAAGCGTCCTCTCGCATTCCTTTAAAAAACTTCGCTTGAGGACGAGGTCCTCCGTGGGATAGCCGGTCAAGGCGCATTCAGGGAACACGGCGAGGTCCGGACGGTATTTCTCCGCCGCGTTCCGGTACATCCCCAGGATTTTTTTCGAGTTGCCTTCCAGGTCTCCCAAGGTCGGATTGATCTGGCAGAGGGCGATGGATAGGGATTTCATTTGAATAGAGATTCGGCCAGGCCGGCCAGTTTCACGGCGGACCGCGCCGGGTCTTCCGGGATGGCCGCGTAGCGGCTCCTCATGGCCTCCAGTCCCGCCGGATCGGACAGGCTCTTCCGCAATATGGACGCGAGGTCCGGCGATTTTCCGCCGCTCTCCCGCGCGATCCGTGCGGCCCCCGCCCGCTCGAGGTAGGCGGCGTTCCCGTCCTGGTGGCCGCCGGCGGCGTAAGGATAGGGTATCAAAATCGCGGGGGTCCTGGTAGCGATCAGTTCGGCGACGCTGGTCGCGCCGGCCCGGCAGAGGGCCAGGTCGGAGGCGGCGTAGCAGGAGGGCATGTCGAAGGAATAGTCCATGACCTTGGCGGAAAAGCCGCATTCGGAATAGACGCGGCGCAGGTTCTCCGCCTCCTCCGCGCGCCCCGCGATGTGCAGGACCTGCCAGGTGGCGGCGAGGTCCTTCATTTCCGGGAGGGCCAGGGCGACCGCGTCGTTGATGCTTCGGGCGCCGGCGCTTCCTCCGAAGATCAGCAGGGTGGACCGGCCGGGGTCCAATCCGAACCCGAGACGGGACTCCTGCCGGCCGCGCCCGGCCAGTCCGTCGCGCACGGGATTGCCGGTCAGGACGGATTTTCCGGGAAAGAATCTCATGGAATCCGCGAAGCTTACCGCGACTTTTTTGGAGAAGACCGCCGCCAGCCGCGTCGCCCGGCCGGGAAAGAGGTTCTGCTCATGAGGGAGGACCGGGACGCCGCCCAGCCGCGCGGCCAGGAGGACCGGGACGCTCACGTAGGCGCCGAACCCCGCCACTCCGTCCGGCCGGAAAGACTTCAGGACCTCCAGCCCCTTGAAGACCCCCCGGATGTTCTCCGCCAGGATGCCGGGCAATTCCAGGGGAGAACGGCCGGAGAACGCCGCCGAGGGGACCTGGACGAAATTCTCGCCCTCTCTTGCCAGGACGTCCCGCGCGAACCGTCCGCTGCCGACGGTGAAAAGGGTCTCCGCTCCGCGCTTCTTGAGCTCTTTGGCGAAAGCCAGGGCCGGATAGAGGTGCCCTCCCGTTCCGCCCGCGGCGATCAGGACCCTCACCGGGACCCCTTCCCCGCCGCGGAATGCTCCGGCTCCCCGGAGCCGCGCGAGGACCGCGATATGTTGATGAGGATCCCCATCCCGGCCAGAGTGACCACCAGCGAGGAACCGCCGAAGGAGAGGAAGGGCAGGGGGACGCCTTTGGTGGGCAGGCAGCCCGTGACCATGGCGATGTTGATGACGGCCTGGTAGAGCGTCATGAGCGTGATGCCGCCGGCCAGGAGGGTGCCGAAGAGGCTGGAGGCGCGGGCGGCGATCTTGAACCCGATCCCGGCCAGGACGCCGAAAAGGACGAGGATGAACCAGGAGCCCATGAGTCCGAACTCCTCCCCGAATATGGGAAAGATGAAATCGGTATGGGGTTCGGGAAGATACAGGAGCTTGGAGTGGGAATCGCCCAGGCCGGACCCGAAAAGTCCGCCCGAGCCCAGGGCCAGGAGCGACTGGACGAGCTGGTAGCTGGCCCCGCGGGCGTTCTCCCACGGGTCCAGGAAGGCCAGGATCCGGCGCCAGCGGTAGGGTTCGAGCCGCATGGCCAGGAACAAGAGGGGCAGGAGCGCCGCTCCGATGCCGAAGATGTGGCGGAACCTCGCGCCCGCGATCAGCATGAGCGTCAGGCAGGTGAGCAGGATAAGAACGGGGGTCCCCAGGTCCGGCTGGAAGAAGATCATCCCGGAAAAGAACGCGAGCACGGACAACAACGGCAGGAGACCCTGGCGGAATGAATGGATCCGGCTCCTTTTTTTGTCGCAGTAGTAGGCGGTGAACACGATGAGGACGAGCTTGGCGAACTCCGACGGCTGGAAGCCGAACCAGCCCAATTTCAGCCACCGGCGCGCGCCGCTGACTTCCTTCCCGAAGACGAGCACGAGCGCCAGGACGACGGCGCAGGCGATCAGCGACGGCTTGACCCAGCGCCGGAGCTTTCGGTGGTCGTAGAATATGAAGGTCACCCCGGCCGCG
>MGUT01000030.1:37290-38619 GCA_001800095.1 Elusimicrobia bacterium RIFCSPLOWO2_01_FULL_64_13
CAGCTGCCTCCAGAAGAAATACGTGGAGCTGCCGTATTTTTCCATGGCGTAAACGGCGCTGGAGGAATAGACCATCACCAGACCCAGCCCCAGGAGCATGAGGACCACGCTGACCAGGGGAAGGTCCAGTGCCCCCCTTTCCTTCACGGCCGGAGCCTCCGGACCAGGTCCTTGAAACGCCGGCCGCGCTCCTCGAAATCCCGGAATTGGTCGAATGACGCGCAGGCGGGAGAGAGGAGGACCGTGTCTCCCGGTCCCGCCTTCCGGAACGCCTCCTTCACCGCGGCTTGGAGGGTGCCGGCGGAGACGGCCGGAGCCGCCTTCCCGAGTTCGGAGCGGATCCTTCCGGCCGCTTCTCCGATCAGCAGGATCCCCTTGACCTTCCCGCGGACCAGGGCGGCGAGAGGAGCGTAGGGCGCTCCTTTGTCCTGCCCGCCCAGGATCAGCCAGACGCCTTTCCCGACCGATTCCAGGGCCCTCACGGTCGAATCGACGTTGGTCGCCTTGGAGTCGTTCACGAACGAGACGCCGCGGACCCGGCCCAGGGATTCCATCCGGTGCTCGACCCCGCGGAACCGCTCCAGGGATTCGAGGATCGGCCCTTTCCCGACTCCGAGGGCCAGGGCGCACAGGATCGCGGCGCAGGCGTTCTCGGCGTTGTGAAGGCCCGGTAGGCGCTCGGGAAAGGGATAGAGAGTCCAGGGATCGGCGCGGTCCAGCCGGACGGCGATCTTCCTCTTGGACCGCCGGATGACCGCCCCGGCGGCCAGGCCGCGGCCGGAAGAGAACCAGACCGGACGGGCGCCGCAGGTCTTGGAGATCCTGCGGCACCAGGGATCATCGGCGTTCAGAACGCAGACGTCCTTCGCGCCCTGGTTCATGAATATCCTGGATTTGGACGCGGCATAGTCCCGCATCGAGCCGTGGCGATGGAGGTGGTCCGGCGTGACGTTCAGGATCGCCGAGACCGAGGGATGGAAAAAACGGATGCCTTCGAGCTGGTAGGAGGATGCTTCCAGGACGGCGCTTCGATTCCGCGAGTTCCGGCCGAAGAAATCGCAGAGGGGCCGGCCGGTGTTCCCTCCCACCATGGGACCCCGTCCGGCCCTGCGGAGGATGTCTCCCAGAAGGGAGACCGTGGTCGTCTTGCCGTTGGTTCCTGTGACGGCGGCCGTTTCCGGCATGGGAATGAGGCGCCATCCCAGCTCCAGCTCGCTCCAGACCGGGATCTTCCGGGCGCGGGCCTCGCGCAGGATGGGGAGCTCCCAGTCCACGCCGGGGGAGACCACGAGCAGATCGCAGCGGAGGAGTTTCCGGGTGTGGCCGCCG
>MGUT01000030.1:38638-40786 GCA_001800095.1 Elusimicrobia bacterium RIFCSPLOWO2_01_FULL_64_13
GGGGCGACGATTCGCTCAAGAAAGGCAGGCTCCCGGCTTTTTTCAGGCAGGCCGCGGCCGCGGTCCCCGACCGGCCCAGCCCCAGGACGCCCGCGGTCTTTCCACGCAGGAGCCTTCTCAAGGCGTCAGGGGGGATCGGCTCGTTCAGGCGGGGCAGGGCCTTACCTCAATTTCAGGGAGGATAGGGCGATCAAAGACAGGACGATGGAAAAGATCCAGAAGCGCACCGTCACCTTGGGCTCCTTCCAGCCGGCCAGCTCGAAGTGGTGGTGGAGCGGGGCCATTCGGAACACCCGTTTTCCCGTCAGGCGGAAGCTGTAGACCTGGAGGAGCACGGAGGCCGCCTCGACCACGAAGAGCCCGCCCACCACGACGAGGATGAGCTCCTGCTTGACCAGGACCGCGACCAGGCCCAGGGATCCTCCCAGGAAAAGGGACCCGGTGTCGCCCATGAAGATATCGGCGGGATAGCTGTTGAACCACAGGAACCCGAGCCCCGCGCCGGCGATGGCCGCCAGGAATACCGACAGCTCTCCCGCGCCCGGGACGGGGATGACCCGCAGGTACGCGGAAAAGCGGGCGTGCCCCGCGAGGTAGGCGAAGACGATGAACGTCAGGCAGGCGATGACCAGGGACCCGATGGCCAGGCCGTCGAGCCCGTCGGTGAGGTTGACGGCGTTGGAAGACCCGACGATCACCAGCATCGCGAAAAAGACGTAGAAGATGCCCAGGTCCAGGAACACGTTCTTCAGATAGGGGACGTTCACCCGGGAAGCGTACGCCGGATTGGGCGGGTCGACCGCCAGCGCGGCGGCCAGGATGACGGCCAGCGCCGTCTGCGCCAGCATCTTCGCCGTCGGAGATATCCCCTTGGGGTTGGAGGAGCCCTGCCTCCATTTGATGAAATCGTCCACGAAACCCAACGCTCCGAGATAGAGCGCCGACCCTATCGACAGCCAGATCATGCGGTTGTCCAATTTGGCCCAGAGCAGGGTGGAGGCCAGCGTCGCGCCCAGGATGAGGATCCCGCCCATGGTCGGAGTGCCGGTCTTGGCCGAGTGCGTGGGCGGTCCGTCGGGACGGACGGTCTGGGTCAGGGACTTCGCCCGGATGAAGGCGATGAAGCGCGGGCCCAACAGCCAGGTCAGGAAGAAAGCCGTGAGCATGGCGCTCCCCATGCGGAACGTGATGTATCCGAGGACGTTGAACGGGGAGAAGGAGTCCCGAAAAGCGGTCAGGGCGTAAAGCATGAATCAGACCCGCAGCCCGGCGCCGAACTTTTCGGTCAGGCGTTCGACGATCTCCTCCAGGCGCACTCCGCGGGAGGCCTTGAACAGCACGGCGTTCCCCGGCTGGACCAGGTGTTCCGCCTCCCTCATGAGGGTCTCCCGGTCCGGGCAGTAGGAAATGGATTTCTCCCCGGCGAAATGGCTTTTGGCCCCTTCATAGGTGAACCGGGACTGCGGGCCGTGGAGGAGGATCTTCTCGAACGGCAATCCGGCGAGGTATTTTCCCAGGAGCTGGTGTTCCCGGCGCGAGATCTCGCCCAACTCCAGCATGTCCCCCAGGACCGCCCCCAGGCGCCGGTTGGGGAAGGCGTCCACGAAGCTCTCCAGCGAGGACCGCATGGATCCCGGATTGGCGTTGTAGGAGTCATTGACGAGCACGGCGTTGTTCTTCAGAGTCAGCACCTCGAAGCGCATGGCCGGCGGGCGGTATTCCGCGAGGCCCGCGGCGATCCTCTCCAAAGACGTCCCCAGGGCGAGGCAGAGCGCCGCGGCGGCGCAGGCGTTGGCGACATTGAACCGGCCGGGAACGGGAAGGACGCAGTCGCGCTCTTCGATGACCCGGCCCCCGGCGGAGCCGTCCCGGTGCGTCAGACGGAAACTGACGGGGCCGGGCCACAAGGATACCCGGCTGGCGGACACGTTCGCGTCGGGAGAGAACCCGAAGTTGAGAGCGGTCCTGCCGGATCCGACCCTGGATTTCAGGAATTCGTAATACGAGTCGTCCCGCGGCAGCACCGCGGTCCCGCCGGGCGGGAGCTCGTCCAGGATCTCCGACTCGCCCGCGGCGATCTGGTCCAGGGTGCCGAACGTGGCCGTGTGTTCCAGGGAGATATTGGTCACCGCCGCCGCGTGCGGGGCC
>MGUT01000031.1:0-233 GCA_001800095.1 Elusimicrobia bacterium RIFCSPLOWO2_01_FULL_64_13
AGATGAGCACTCCGCCGAACGCTCCGCTGCTGGACTCGATCTCGACGCTCGTGATGGACGGGGTCGTGATCGTGATGGCGGGGGAGAAGGCGAACTGCGGGTTCTGCCTGGCGCCATTGCCCATTGACGGACGGCTGGAAAGCCGGACGTAGTAATTTCCGGCCGGCGCGCCCAGGATGGTGGCGGTGGCGTAAACGATGCGGCCGTCGGAAGCGACGGGACCAACGGTCAGG
>MGUT01000031.1:310-466 GCA_001800095.1 Elusimicrobia bacterium RIFCSPLOWO2_01_FULL_64_13
TTGAGCCGTGAGGGTGTTCGGATAGGAGGAGATCAGGACCAATGTCGTCTGATGGGCAGTGTTGATCTGCTCGGTGGAGATCAGGACGCCTCCCAGGCCGGCGATGGTGCTGGAACGGACCGAGGCCGTGGCGAAGCTGATCTCGACCGGGCGCAG
>MGUT01000031.1:503-8642 GCA_001800095.1 Elusimicrobia bacterium RIFCSPLOWO2_01_FULL_64_13
GCCGCGGTGCGCGTGGTGCCCACGAGGGTGAAGTACTTGGGCAGGTTCGAGGTGTCCGTGGAGGCCCAGCGCGACCAGAGGGTGTTGGTGGAAACGGTGGCGGCGTTGGCGTTCGCCGGCACCTGGGTATGGACGAAAGGAATGGCTCCCGACTCGAAGTTGAACGTGCTGACGTTCACCGTCGCGGCCGTTCCGGCCGCCGACTGGGGGACCAGGCGGAAGTTCATGCTGTTGGTGAACCCGTCGGCGAGCTGGATGCCCCTGTCGCCGGCGAGGAAGTTGAGCAGGTCGCCCGTTCCTTCGAAATAGACCACGGAGAACGTGGATTGCCTAAGAGCCCCATTATCGATATCGAAGGCATGGATGACGGGGGAGGAAATGCCTATGAAGCTGGCTCCCACGCTCGAGGCATGCTCTTTCGTGGCGGAAAGCGTGCTCAAGCTGACCGTCGACGTCATGGAGGTCTGGGAAACGAATATCCAGGGCGAGCTGGAGGCGGAGACTACAAGGGTGGAGCCGGAAGCGACGTCGATCTGATAGGCGCCTGCCCCGTCCGTGAGGCCGCCTTCTTTAAGAGGATTGGAAGAGTCCGCAGGGTTGAGGTCCGCCCCGCCGACCACGGTCGCGGAACCGGTGACCACGGAGGCGACCTTGACGGACGGAATGGCCGTCCCGAACGTATCGACGACAGCGCCGCTCAAAGTCAGCCAGTTGATGGTGCCGAGGGCGCTGGAATCGGAGGGCTGGAAGACGCCGCGGTCGAACGTCGCGCCCGTGGGGTTCGCGAGGATCTCGCCCTTGGTCACGTTGGAAAGGAGCTTGGCGAGGCCGATCTGGGCGTTGGTGATGCTCTCCGCGAAAGTATCGAAGAACGTGCCGGCGGAGCCGCGCGCTTCCCAGAGGTTGCCGCTCTTGGTGTAGGCGATGCGGGGGTTGCCGGCTCCTATGATGATGCTCTGGCCTGTGCCGTCGTCGATCTTCTGCACGTACCAGGCCTGGCCGGTGATGCCGCGGCGCTGGACGGCGTACTTCACGCCCGTGCCGGTGACGGAATAGACCAGGCGGGTGAGGGCGGATATGCCCGTGCCCTGGTCCTGGGTCACGATCTTGGTCACTTCGCCCGTGTCGATGGTGCCGCGGGAGCTCTCCAAGGGGGAGTTGTCCGCGGTATCGAGGATTACCTCTTTAAGGGCGGACTCGAGGGAGTTGTAGTAATAGACCCTGGTCCAGCCGGTGTCCGCGTTCTGGACGACGTTGAATACGGACTCGACGTTGGCGGCGTTGGCGGACGTGACCCTGACCGAAGACGCGACGGCCGTGCCGGCGTCGGCCACGGTCCTGGAAGCCAGTATGAGTTCATAGCGCCCGTTCGCCGTCTGGGAGGAAAAGAATACCGAAACGTGGGAAGGGTTGGCCGAGACCACGATGCCCTTCGTCGTCACCGTGGCCACGGAGACCGGCGTGAGGGGAGCGCCCGCGGAGGTCCCTGTCAGGTAACGGAGGTTCTTCATGGCGTCGTCGTAATAATAGAGGTGGATGGTGCTGCCCACCAGGGCGGCGTCCATGACCTTGGCGATGTTGCCGTTGGACGCGTTGGTGGTGGTGGAATAGAGGGAGGACAGGGTCCAGCCGGAAGCTCCTCCTCCGGCCGCCGCTCCCCTGGTCTGGGAGGCGAGCATGATGGAATATCTGGAACTCGTGGCCGTGGTGTACACAATAAGGAAAGTGCCGTTGGCGTTCGCCTGCGCCTTGTAGGCGTCGGCCGCCGCGGGCAGGGACACCGCCGTCTGGGTACCCACGGAGATCGTGAGCGCTTGCGCCGCGGACGACATGAACAAAAATGTCGTCGATACGAACGCCACGGTGGCAAGGGCGCAGATTGAAGACTTCACAGAGTTGACCGTTGATTTAACGATTGATTGCATTTTTGCTCCCTCCGGTTTGATTGCGGTCGCCGCTGCCATCCGGCTGTCTTCAGGCCGGGCCATGCCGGCGTCCGCATTCGATTTGTAAAGGTTTGGAGCGCGGCCGGCAGGCCCTTTGCGGGCGCCGATATCCGGCAGTTCCATTCCACTCTCCATATAAAAAATCTTTTTCACGCAGATCTGCCGAATATCTGCTCGCTGATCGGGACTTCTCGCCTGTTTTTTACAAGTCTGATCGGGTTAATTTTTTCTCTCCCGAATGCGGCGGGCCGGGAACTTCGGACGGCGCGGGGATTGCTGATTGATGATGGCGTCTCTTCTATGATTTAAGCAATTTCCCGACGCAAATCCTCTGTTTTTCGCCCTGTTTCAATACTCCATTGTGTTAACTTTACCATATCGTCATTTTATTGTCAAGCGTTTTTTTTCTTTTTTTTGACCGTCGGTAAACCGGCCGTAAACCGGTCCCGGATCAGATCAAAAAAATAGCCGATTCCATCCCCGGCGTTTTCGCGGTTTTGAGCGGCGCCGATCCATTTTTCAGGCGTTTCCCGCGCCGGCTTCCCGGCGTTCATTCCCGTTCCATCTTACCATATTTTGTGGATAACTCTGCAAGGTTTCTCATTATTTCCGCGCGGCGCGGAGCGATTTTATTTGGTTGACAATCCCTCCCGGATTTGGTATCTTGGAACCAAGCTCATTCAGGAGGCATCGCCATGGCAGACACATTATCCACTTTCAGTTCCGGCTCTTCGGCTCTCCCGGCGGAAAAACCCGTCCAGGAACCCGGAAGCTATATCGACCGGGGTTCCCCGCTCCCCGAAAGTTACGGGGTGACCCGCGTGGTCCTGCTGCCCAGGGACCCCCATTGGATGTTCTCCTACTGGGAGATCTCCGAATCCACGGCCGGGGACATCCGCTCCCGGCACGGGCAGGACATATTCGCCCAGTCGCAGGCCGTATTAAGGATGCACGAATTGGACTCCTCCGGCCGCCCCACCCGCCATATCGACGTCGCCATCGTCCTGGACGCGAACAGCTGGTACCTCAAATCGGACAAGGAAGGTTCCGGCTGGTACATCGAACTCGGCCTCAAGGGCCCGAACGGCGAATTCATCCTTATCGCCAGGTCCAACGCCATCGTCCTGCCCAGGGGAAAAGTGTCCGACCTGACGGACGAGAAGTGGGTTACTATTAAGGAAGACCTGGAAAAGATCCTGGCCGCGTCGGGGGGAGGGAAGGTCGGGATGGGCTCCCTGGAACTGGCGCGCATGCTCGCCCAGAGATGGGAGATGCTCTCCCAGGTCTCTTCCTGGAGAGGTTCAGGGGGCGTCTCTTCGTTCGGGCGGCCCGGTTTCGGCGGCCCCCAGGCCGGGAGGAAATTCTGGCTCGCGGCGGACTGCGAGCTGGTCCTCTACGGGGCCACGGAGACCTCCGCCACCGTGACGGTCTGCGGCCGGCCCATCGAGCTTTTCCCGGACGGCACGTTCTCCCTGCGGTTCGCCCTTCCGGACGGAAACCTGGAACTGCCGGTAAAAGCCGTGTCCGGCGACCGGGTCGAGGAAAGGGAGATACGCATCTCGGTCCACAGAAAGACAGAGCGGTCCTAAGTCCCGCCTAGCCATCCTTAAATGACGCTCTGCCAAGCCGTCACGCGATCGTCCTGTCTCCAATGACGGATCCCCAGGGATTCTGGAGCCTGGTGCTCCACGCCCATCTTCCTTATATACGCCACCCGGAACACCTGGACTTCCTCGAAGAAGATTGGTTCTACGAAGCCCTCACGGAGACCTACATCCCCATATTGAGCTTCGCCGAGCGGCTCCTGAACGAAGGGGTCTATTTCCGGTTCACGATCAACCTTTCTCCCACTCTCTGCTCCATGATGCGGGACGAGCTCCTCATGTCCCGATACAAGCGCCATCTGGAGAAGATGATCGAGCTGTCGGAAAAGGAGACGTTCCGCACCCGCTCCCTCCCTTTCCACGCCACGGCCCGGATGTACGAAAAGAAGCTGAAGGCCTGCCGGGAGGTCCTCGACAGGAACCACGGCCGGATCCTGGAAGGGTTCAAGAACGTCCAGAACGCCGGGGCCATCGAGATCATCACCTGCTGCGCGACACACGGCTACCTGCCCCTCATGATCGACCGGAGGGCCCAGGCCGCCCAGATCCGGGTGGGGGCCGACTACTATACCGAGACCTTCGGGCGCAGGCCGCAGGGCATCTGGCTGGCCGAATGCGCCTACGTCAGGGGGGTGGACGACATCCTCAAGGAACAGGGCATCCGCTATTTCTTCCTGGACTCCCACGGGTTGCTTTTCAGCGAACCCAGGCCCCGCTACGGGGTGTTCGCCCCGGTCATCTGTCCCTCCGGGGTGGCCGCGTTCGCGCGGGACCACGAGACCGCCACCCAGGTCTGGAGCGCCGACCAGGGCTACCCGGGCGACAGCCGCTACCGCGAATTCTACAGGGACCTGGGCTACGACCTCGAATACAGCTACGTCAAACCCTACCTGCATTCGGACGGCATCCGCAGGAACATGGGGCTCAAGTACCACCGCATCACGGGCAAGGTCGCCCTGGACCAGAAGGAGCCGTACAATCCCGATTGGGCCAGGGAAGCCGCGGCGGAGCACGCGGGGAACTTCCTGTTCAACCGGGAGCAGCAGGCCCGCTACCTGAACGGGGTCATGGGCCGCAAGCCCGTGATCGTGTCCATGTACGACGCCGAGCTCTACGGGCATTGGTGGTACGAGGGTCCGGACTTCCTCGAATACATCTTCCGGAAGATGCACTATGACCAGAAGACCGTCAAGGCCGTCACCCCGGCCGAATACCTGCAGATGTTCCCGAACAACCAGATGGTCCAGCCCTGCGACTCTTCCTGGGGAGACAAGGGTTACTTCGAGGTCTGGCTCAACGGCGACAACGACTGGATCTACCGCCACATCCATATCATCACGGGGAAGATGATCGCGCTCGCCGAGAGATACAAGAAACCCGGCAAGCTGGAGAAGCGCGCCTTGAACCAGCTCGCCCGGGAGGTCCTCCTGGCGCAGGGGTCCGACTGGGCCTTCCTCATGACCGCCGGGACCGCCATCCACTATTCCCACAAAAGGACCCGGGACCACGTCCACCGCTTCCTGACCCTGGAACGCGAACTCCTGGGCAGGAACCTGAACGAAGGGTTCCTGAAGGAATGCGAGACCAAGGACAACATATTCCCCAACCTCGACTACAAGGTATTCCGCTAGATTTTCGCAGTCCACAATCAAGGAGGCCATAACATGATGATGCCGGAATTGGAAAGATCGGAGTACGCGGGAAACGGAAAGCCGAAGAAGCGGGGACGCGCCAGGTCCGTGTCCACCGTCCTGGCCGAAGCCATGCCCAAGTTCAGGAAGACTCGCGCCAAGACCCCGGGCGCCACCGTCACCATTGATTTCCCCTTGAATGGGGAGCAGATCCAGCCGGGCCATTACGCCGTCCGCATCGGCGCGGACGGGGGAACGGCGGTCGATCTCTCCATCGACGGCCAGGACTGGCAGCCCTGCCGCCCCTCGGCCGGATATTTCTGGTACGACTGGACCGATATCCCTGCCGGCAAGTACCGCCTCGCGGCGCGGGTCCGGCTCCCGGACGGGGATTTCAAGACGAGCAAGATCGTCCGCTGCGCGGTCTGAAACTGATCCACGGACCCTTTTGGGGCCGGGCGCCGGCAGCGGCGCCCGGCCTCAATTTTTTGGTATAATCCTCCGATATGAACACGAACCATATCCGCGGGGAATTCCTCGCGGCTTTCCGCTCCCTGGGTCACGAGGTCGTCCCGTCCGATTCCCTCGTTCCCTCGGGCGACCCGACCCTCCTCTTCACCTCGGCGGGCATGGTCCGGTTCAAGAAGCACTTCCTGGGCCAGACCCGCCTGGAAAACCGGCGCGCGGCCAGCGCCCAGAAGTGCCTGCGGACCTCCGACATCGACCGGGTGGGCCTCACGGCGCGGCACCTGACCTTCTTCGAGATGCTCGGCAACTTCTCCTTCGGGGACTACTTCAAGGCCGAGGCCGTGCGCTGGGCCTGGGATTTCCTCACGAAGAATCTCGGATTGGATGAGAAGCGCTTGAGCGTGTCCGTCTTCCGCGAGGACGACGAGGCCTTCGCCCTGTGGAAGAAGATCGTGCCGGAATCGAGGATCGTCCGCCTGGGGGAAGACTCGAACTTCTGGAGCATGGGAGAGACGGGCCCCTGCGGGCCCTGCTCCGAGATCCTGTACGACTCGGGAGCGGCCTCCCCGGGACACGACTGCCCGGGGCCGGGATGCGACTGCGACCGGCATCTGGAGGTGTGGAACCTGGTCTTCACCCAGTTCGACAAGCGGCCGGACGGGTCCCTCGCCCCGCTCGCCCAGAAGAACATCGACACCGGCATGGGGCTGGAACGGTTGAGCATGGCGGCCAACGGGAAGGCGTCCGTCTTCGACATCGACCTCTTCGAGAACCTGTCCAAGGAGATCCGCTCCCTCGCCGGGCGGGACGCCCCGCCCCGGACCGCGCGCGTCGTCTCCGACCACATCCGCGCCGGGACGTTCCTGGTGTCGGACGGCATCCTGCCTTCGAACGAAGGCCGGGGCTACATCCTCCGCCGGCTGATCCGCCGGGCCCTGCGCGAAGGCTGGACCCGGGGCGCCCGCGACCCCTTCCTGCACAAGCTCGTGGCCGTGGTCGCCCGGGACATGGGCGGGGCCTACCCGGAGCTCCGGGAGAGGGAGAAGAACATCGAGTCCATCATCCTCACGGAGGAAAGGAACGCCATTGAATCCATCGCCGGCGGGACGGAGGCCCTGGCGGGCGAGATCAAGAAGCTCCTGGGCCGTTCCCCGGACGACGGTCCCCTCGGGCCGGTGCGGATCCCGGGCGGGCGCGTTTACATGATCTACGAGACCTACGGGCTCGACAAGGAGATCCAGAAGGAGACCGTCCGGGACTGGGGCGGGGAACTCCTCTTCTCCGAGCAGGATTACGAGTCGGCCAGGGACGGCGCGGTCCGGATCGCCCGGAAGGGCTGGAAGGGCTCGGGAGAAAAGGATTCCGGCCTGTACGCGGACATCTTAAAGGAAACCGGCCCCACGGCCTTCAAGGGTTACGAGACCCTTGAGACGGAAACGGAGGTCCTGGCCGTGCTGAAAAAAGGCGGGGATGGGCACGTCCGGTCCGGGTCCCTGGCGGCTCCGGAAGAAGGCGAGGTCATCCTGAAGGAGACCCCGTTCTACGCCGAAAGCGGCGGCCAGGCGGGCGACCGCGGGACCCTCCGCTCGGGCGGCGTGGAAGCCGAGGTGCTGGACACCCGCAGGCCCCATGAAGGGCTCACGGCGCACCGGGTCGCGGTCCGGAAAGGGACCCTGGCCCCGGGAGCGAAGGTCCTGGCGGCCGTGGACGGGGCCTTGAGGAGCCACACCATGCGCCACCATACCGCCACCCATCTCCTCCACGCCGCCCTCCGGCGCGAGCTCGGGAGCCAGGTGACCCAGGCCGGCTCCCTCGTCTCGCCGGACAAGCTCCGGTTCGACTTCACTTTCCCCCGCGCCCTGACGGGCGAAGACCTCTCCCGCGTCGAGACCGGCGTGAACCGGGCCGTCCTGTCCAACCGGCCCCGGGACCGCAGGGAGGTCCCCCTGGACGAGGCCAGGAAGATCGGCGCGCTCGCCTTCTTCGGGGACAAGTACGGCGCCAAGGTGTTCGTGGTGGGCTACGGGGAGTTGAGCACGGAGGTCTGCGGCGGGACCCACTGCCTTTCCACGGGAGAGATCGGCTTTTTCAAGATCCTGTCCGAAAGCTCGGCCGCTTCCGGGGTCAGGCGCATCGAGGCCGTGGCCGGAGAGAAGGCCCTCGCCGCCGCCCGGGCCATGGAGTCCTCGGCGAGGAAAGTGGCGGAGAAGCTCCGCTGTTCCCCGGAGGAATGCCCGGAAAAATTGGAACGGCTCCTGCAGAAACAGGGCGAGCTCGAGCGCGAGGTCAGGGACCTGAAAAAGAAGGGCGCCCTCCCCTCTCCCGCTTCCCTGGGGAAAGAGGCGCGCGTCTTCAAAGGGGCCGGCGCCGCCGGACCCCTGAAGATCCTCGCCAAGGAGGTCGGGGCCATGGACCCGGACACCCTGCGCGAAGCGGCCGACGCCGCGCGCGAATCCCTGGGTTCGGGCATCGTGCTCCTGGCCTCGGCGG
>MGUT01000031.1:8709-16112 GCA_001800095.1 Elusimicrobia bacterium RIFCSPLOWO2_01_FULL_64_13
GGGGCAGGGACCTTTTCGCCCAGGGCGGAGGACGGGCCGCCGGCATCCGCAAGATTTTAGAGACGTTCCCGGACGAGATAGCGAAGTTAACGCCCCCATAGCTCAATGGATAGAGCGCCGGCCTCCGGAGCCGTAGATATAGGTTCGACTCCTATTGGGGGCGCCCCCTTGCAATGGACCTAGGCGCGCGCTTCAAAAAGATCCTCGACGCCACGGTCATCCTCAAGCGTCCCAACCGCCGCCTGGCCACTTTCGGCCAGACGAAGATATCCTACTTCTTCCTGTCGGAACCGGCCGGCATGAAGGACAGGACCCGTATGAGGGACGGCCTGGTGGTCGCGGAGAATCCCAGGATACTGACCCCGGATTTCTTTAAGAAACGGTTCGAGGGGTTCGGAAAGGAATCGAAGATGTTCAGCGAATGGCTCGCCAGCCGCTACGGGGAGGCCTTCCTCGGCATCGAATACCGGTTCCGCAACGAGCCCAAGTCCAGCCGGATCGAGCATTCTTCCCTCAAGGCCCTGGCCCGGGAGATCGAGAAGCGCGCCGCCGCCGACGAGTTCCAGCGCGCCGCCATCCTCCAGGGCCCGGACGCGGCCTGGCAGATCTCCCTCATGAAGTTCATCGTGGACGAGTGCATGTCCTCGTTCGCGGACAACCTGCGCGAGCTGGACGAGCACGGGTTCTTCGATACTCCGGAGAAGGCGGAACGGCAGGAACGGAAGGAGATCGAAGGGCTCTTCTCCCGGGCCGCGAGGGACCGGTCCGTGGTCCCGATATTGGGGAGGAAGCTCCGGCGCTACGGGCTTTTCAAGGACTACGAGGACCGCTTCTTCAAGCTCATCCAGAGATAACGTCAGCTCTTCCCCGCCCGCCCGCCTTTTCCCGTCAGTTCCAGGAGGGACTCCCGCGACTCGTAGTAGTCCAGGCCGGAATGGTCCAGGACCTCCTCGCCCATGAGGATGCGGAGAGTGTTCTGGAGCTTCAGGTGCTGGATGAAGAGGTCGTGCTCGGGTTTGAGGTCGGGCCGGCACATGGGGGACTTGAAATAGAAGGACAGCCATTCCTGGATGCCGGAGAGGCCCGCCCGCGCCGCCAGGTCCATGAAGAGGGCCAGGTCCAGCACCACCGGCGCCGCGAGGATGGAGTCCCGGCAGAGGAAATTGATCTTGATCTGCATGGGCATGCCGCACCAGCCGAAGATGTCGATATTGTCCCAGCCCTCCTTCTCGTCTCCCCGCGGGGGGTAATACTCGATGCGGATCTTGTGGAAGACGTCCTTGTAGAGCTCGGGATAAAGCCCGGGGTCCAGGATGGCGTCCAGCACGGAGGCCTTCGAGACCTCCTTCGACTTGAAGGAGCCCGGGTCGTCCAGGACCTCGCCGTCGCGGTTGCCGAGGATGTTGGTGGAGAACCAGCCGCGCAGGCCGAGCATGCGGGCCTTGAGGCCCGGGGCCACGATGGTCTTCATGAGGGTCTGGCCGGTCTTGAAGTCCTTCCCGGCGATCGCGGTCTTTTTCTCGCGCGCCAGGGCCGTCAGGGCCGGGAGCTCCGCCGAGAGGTTGGGAGCGCCGTTGGCGTAGGGGGTGCCGGTGCGGAGGGCGGCGTAGGCGTAGATCATGGAAGGGGAGATCTCCGGGGCGTTCTCCTTCAAGCCGCGCTCGAAGGCGGAAAGGGTGCGGTGCACAGGCGCCGGGCTGGAATAGACCTCGGTGGAGCCGCACCAGACCATGACCGCGCGGGAAAGCTTGTTCCTGGACTTGAATCGTTCGATGTCTCCGACCAATTCCTCCGCCAGGTCCATCTTGTTCCTGGCGGCCTTCACGTTCCTGCCGTCGAGCTTTTTGACCCAGTTCCGGTCGAAGACGGCGGGCATGGGCCGGATCTCCGACAGCTCCGGCCTGGCTTTTTCCAGGACCGTTCCGGGAAGGACCCCCGCTTTCACGGCGGTCTCGTAAGCGTTGTCGCCATAGATGTCCCAGCCGCCGAAGACCAGGTCCTCGAGACCCGCCAGGGGGACGAACTCCCGGATCAGGGGGAACTTGGGACTGGTGCGCTTGCCCAGGCGGATCCTCTGCATCTGGGTCAGGGAGCCGAAGGGCCTGGCGAGTTTTTTCCGGGCCAGGACCACGCCGGCGATGAACGTGGTCGCGACGGCTCCCAGCCCCGGCATCAGGACCCCGAGCTTGCCCCGGGGGGGAATGATCTTTTTTTCCAATTCCGGATAGAAGGACGTTTTTTCGCTCATTTTTCCCCTCTTGTTAAGATGATGTTCCGGCGCGGACCCTCTCGCAGGTCCCTTTCTCCGCCCGGCTGAACAGCAGAAGCGCGGCGAGATACGCCGGCGCGCCCAGGGCGCCCAGGTACAGGAACCACTCGATCCTTCCGAAGACCGCCAGGCCGATGACCAGGTAGATGAAGTCCCTGCGCGCGAGGAAGTCCGCGGCCTTCTCCAGGCCGCTTTTGCCTTCCGCGGCCGGACCCGTGGCCGAAGTGAAGAGGGGCCCCGACCCGTCCCGGCCCGCCATGGTCGCGGCGTAGACCCAGCCGGCGGAGCCCAGGGTCCCGGCGACGGCGAGAGCGCCGGCGGCCAGGGCCTGCGCGGAACCGGTCCGCGAATAAAGGCCCCAGGCGATCGCCGAAAAGACGGCGGCGTGGACCGCGTTGTCGCTCCAGAAATCCAATATCCCGCCCAGGCGCGACTCGAGGAACTTCAACCGCGCGATCTCCCCGTCGCAGCCGTCCAGGACGGAATGCAGCCAGAAGAGGAGCGCGCCCGCGGCGTGGAGTAGGACCCCGCTCCCGAGGAACAGCGCCGCTCCGGCCAGTCCGATGCCGGCGCTGATGAGCGTCATGGCGTTCGGGCTGACCGGGAGGCCCGCGAGACGGCTGGTGACGAAAAGCGAGATCTTCCTCTCCAAATGCTTCGACATGAAACCTTCCGTGTCCTTGACGAGCCCGCGGAGGAGCCACCTCTCAAGAAAGGGCACGTCGGATTCGGCCGCGGCGGGCGCCCAATCCTTCTCGTCCAGCGTCATGGCTTCCAATGTCAAAAATGAGCCGATGTCCCGTTTCCAATCCTCCGGTCCGCGGCACCGGGACAGGGCCTCGAGAACGCGGTCCTTCTTTTCCGTCCGGACCAAGGCGACCGCGTCCGTCCCGCCGGCGAAAAGAGCGGTCTCGGGACCGGGGACGGCCAGGGCGAGTTTCTTCCAGCCGGAGGCCGAGAGGACCAGGCGCGGAAAAACGACCGCGAAGACCCCGGGCGCGCCCCCGGGCGCTCCTCCCCGGGAAATGACCTCCGCGCGGAACCCGTTCCGGCGCGCGGGCTTTTCCAGGCGCTCGATCAAAGACAACCCCAGCACTTTACGGTCCCGCGGCAGGTCCTCCGGGCGGACCGGGATCAGGACGTCCGTGGTCACGGCCTGGACCCCCCGGCGGCGGACCGGTCCGCCGGAGCCCGCAGGGACAGGAACCGGCTTCCCTGCCGGTGGGATTCCTTCGCGGCCAGGACCAGCTCCAGGCAGGTCCGCGCGGCGCACAGGCTCCTTCCGCGGACGGCCGGGTCGCCGATCTCGCCGGAAAATTCCGAGATCACGCGGCCGAACCAGTCCGGGTGGTGCGACCCCGCGGAGAGCGCCGCGTCGAACCGGATGACCTCTTCCGGCTCCGCGCCCCCGCCCCGGAAGACGCGGAGGACGTCGTCCTCCATGCGGATCCGTCCCAGAGCGCCTTCGAGCGCTCCGGAATTCTTGCGCAAACGGGAGGCCCAGGTCAGGAAGATCTCCGCTTCGCCTCCTCCGGAGAACCGGAGGCGGACGTTGGCCGTGTCCTCCACGGGGAGAGGTTCGGACAGCCGGTTCTCGAGCGAAGCGCAAAGTTCCGCGGGTTTCGCTCCGAACCATTCCAAAGCGAGGTAGAACGCGTGCCAGCCGTGGTCCACGAGGATGCCTCCGCCGGAGAGGCGGGGATCGAGGCGCCAGTTGGCTCCGCCTTGGTCTGTCGTCACGGACGGACCCCCGCGGAGAACGTACCACTCCAACCGCGCGAGAGGACCGATCGCCTTTTCCCGCATAAGGGAAGATATCTTCGCGCAAATGGGAGAGAATTTCCAGTTATGGACCGATACGATGGCGCTGCCGGCGTTCCGGGAAAGCAATTCGAGGACGCCGAGCTCTTCTTCCTTCAGGACGAGCGGCTTCTCGCAGAGGACGTGCAGATTGGAGCGGAGAGCCGTCTCCGCTATGCCGAAATGCGCGTGCGGGGGGGCGCAGACGTCGGCGAAATCAAGTTCGTGGCTGGAAAGGCATTCTTCCAGGGTGGCGTAGGCCGGTATCCCCGGCGCGAGGGACTGGAACGCCTCCCTCCTCTCCGCGGACGGGTCCACTCCCGCCGAGATAGTGAAATCGTTTCTTTTCTTCCAGGCGGGGAGATGCCCCTCGAGAGCCACGTGGCCCAGACCGACCATCGCGCCCCGCATCGCGGACAAGGCCGTCATCGCGGCCCGAAACCCATGCGGACCCTCGCGCGGGCGAAGTTCTTGAAGACCTCTTCCAGGATGTCCACCGCTTCCAGGGCCGTCTTCTCGGAAATGGTGAGGGGCGGTATGATCCGGATGCGGGGAGAATAGGCCATGGACAGGAGGCCGCGCTTCAGGCATTCCCGGAAGATCCAATGGCAGGCCTCCTTCGGCAGGGGCTCCTTGGAACGCTTGTCCCTCACGAGCTCGACGCCTATCATGAGGCCCCGCCCGCGAACCTCGCCCACGAAATCGAACATCTCCTCGAAGGGTTTGAGACGCTTCATCATGGCCGCGCCCACCCTGGCGGAATTCTCCACCACTTTTTCCTTCCTGAAAATTTCCAGGACCGCCAGGCCGGCCGCCGCGGCCAGGGGGTTGCCGCCGTAGCTGGAAGAGCTCCCGGAGGGGTTCCCGTAGGGCTTGGAGGAGCAATGCTTGAGCGAGGCGACCACGCCGCTCAAGGGGAAGCCGCCGCCTATGCCCTTGCCCACCGTGAGCACGTCGGGCGAGAGGCGGTCCCATTCGAACCCCCACATGCGGCCCGTGCGGCCGAAGCCGGTCTGCATCTCGTCGGAAATGAGCAGGGCGCCGAATTCCCTGGCGATGGACTGGACCGCCGGCAGAAATTCCGGCGGGGGGACCACGTTCCCGGCCGTGCCCTGGACGGGTTCGTAGATGACCGCGGCGACCTTCTGCTGGGTCTGGAGGCGGATCACGTCCCGCAGGTGCTCGGCGCAGGCGATGCCGCAGGACGGATATTTCAGGGAAAGGGGGCAGCGGTAGCAGGTGGCGTAGGGCGAGAGGGTCAGGCCCGGCATGAAGGGACCGAGGTCTTTTTTGAAATCGTCTCCCAGGAGGCCCAGGACGCCGCCGGTCTTGCCGTGGAACCCGCCCCAGAAGCCCACGAACTCGAATTTCTTCGTGACGGACTTGGCCAGCCGGAAGGCGGCCTCGACGGCCTCGGCGCCGCTGGAGAAAAGCTGGACCCGGTCCAGGCCCCCGGGCAGGACCTCCGCCAGGAGCCGGAGGAAATCCCGCCGGACCTTCGTGGTGAAGCTGGCGAACGTGACGCGCCCGGCCTGGTCCCGCAGCGCGCGGACGTATCCCGGGTGGCAGTGGCCCACGCTCCCGACCCCGATGCCGGCCACGAGATCGATGTAGCGGTTGCCGTCCTCGTCGAAGACCTCGGCGTTCCTGCCCCGGGCGATCGCGAGCTTGGAATAGAGCGCGATCCCCTGGAGGCCCGGAGAGATGACCTTCTGCTCGTCCCGGAAGAGGGCGAGCGATCTTTTCAATCTCACGCTTTCACCCGTTCCCGCGTCCGGTAGAGGAGCGTCTCCGCGATCGCCCGGGACGCCTCGTCCCGGAAGAGGGCGAAGCTCGGCCAGGCGTTGAGGTCGATCAGGACCAGCCGGCCGCCGGCGGCGGCGATGGCGTCGCCGCCGTAGACCTCCAGCCCCAGGGCCCGGGCCGCCGAGCGGGTGGCCTCCCGCAGATCTTCCTCGGAGAAGGGGTGGCGCTTCAGGTCCTGGTTCTTGTGATAGAACCACTTGAACCAGGGGCGGAAAGAGCCGTCCTCGAGCGCGGGTCCCGCGTCGCCGATTCCGTAGAACTTGATGAGGTCGCCCGGAACGTGCTCCTGGAGGAGCGCGTGGGTGATCCCCCGGGACCGGAATGAGGCGAAGGCCTCGTCGATTTCCGGACTGGTCCGCGCCGGAAAAACGTCTCCCTTCCGGGTGTTGTGGACGTCGCCGCGCTTCACCCAGACGGGAAAGACGGATTCCGGGACCGGTCCGGAAACGGAGACCAGCCGGCTCTCCGGCATGGGGACGCCGGCTTGCTGAAGGCGGGGGATCATGCGGAAACGGTAGGTGTTCCGGACGGACTCGACGGAATTGAAGACCTGCGCCCGGGAGCCGAACTTTTCCTCCACCAGATGCAGGATGCCCTCCTGCTCGCACATCATGAACACCAGGTCCGGCCGGAGCCCGGCGAGATCCGAGGCCCCGCCGATCTCCTCGGCGCGCTTGAGCGTGACGGAGCAGCCCCGGAGCGCGAGGGCCCGGCCGGTGAGCTCGAGGATCCTCGAGTCGTCGGTCTCGCGGTCAGGGGAATGGAGGACTTCCCGATAGATGCCCAGGGCCTGGATCATGAGCTGGTTTTCGCACGGCGAAAAAAATCTTCCGCGGCCTTCAAATCCGATGGGTCGTCCACGTCGAAAACGTCCCCGAGCAGGACGCCGCGGACCTTCGCGCCGGCTTCGGCCGTCCGCTTCAGCCAGGCCCGAAGCGAGGGGAACTCTTCCGCCGGGGCCTCCCGGAAGAGGGAATCGGACACCCGGTAGATCCCGGCCGTGGCCTCCCGGCCGGCGGGCGGGCCGATCCGGGAAACGGCGCCGGTGACGGCGTCCCACTCCACCCACAGGGGCTTCTCGTCCTCGACCCTGCGGGTGAGGCCCAGCACCAGGTCCGCCGGACCCGGCTCTTCCAGGACCTTCTTAAGATCTTCCGGAGCGCAGAGGGCGTCGACCGTGCTGATGAGGTGGTCGCCCGGGCCGAGCGCGCGCCCGACCCTCCAGAAGCTTTCGAAGGACGATTTCGTAGATTTTACAATAATTTCGAGCTCAAGTCCCGAGGGGTTCCGCCGGACCCAGCGGACGCAGTCCTCTTCGGACTCGTTGAATATGACCACGGCCCGGCCGATCCCGGCGAGGGAGAAATTGCGGAGGACGTGCCCCACCAAAGGCAGGCCGCCCACGGGAATGAGCGGTTTGGCCGTCGCCACGCCCGAACGGCGGAAGCGGGAACCCTCTCCGGCGGCGATGACGCCGGCGGACGGTTTCCCTTTCACAGGAGGAGCCCCCGGAGGTCTTCGAGGGAAC
>MGUT01000032.1:0-2711 GCA_001800095.1 Elusimicrobia bacterium RIFCSPLOWO2_01_FULL_64_13
TGGATTCCGTCCTCATGCGGACCGTGGACGTCCTCCTCTGCTTCCCGACGTTCTTTCTCATCCTCATGGTCATCGCCTTTCTCGAGCCGAACATCCTGAACGTGATGGCCGTGATCGGTCTGACGTCCTGGACCGGCCTGGCGCGCCTCGTGCGGGCCGAGACCCTTTCCGTGCGCGAGAGGGACTACGTGCTCGCGGCCCGAACCCTGGGCTGCTCCCGCGGGCGGATCCTGGCCGTGCACGTCCTTCCCAACGTGAGCGCGCCGGTCCTGGTCAGCGCGACCCTCGGCGTGGGGAGCGCGGTCCTGGTGGAGTCGGCCCTGTCTTTTTTGGGCCTGGGCGTCCAGCCGCCCGTGCCGTCCTGGGGGAACATGCTCACGGCGGGCAAGGACTACATCTATTTCGCCTGGTGGCTTTCCGTATTCCCCGGGCTGGCCATCCTGCTCACGGTGCTTTCCTTCAACCTCCTGGGGGAAGGCCTGCGCGACGTCCTGGACCCGAGGTCCTGACGTGCTCCTCTCCGTCCGCGGACTGGAGGTCGAATACTTCGGGAAGAAAGGGAACGTCCCCGCCGTCCGCGGGGTGAGCTTCGACCTGGATTCGAGCCGGAGTCTGGGGATCGTGGGGGAATCGGGCAGCGGAAAAACCACTCTCGCCCTGGCGTTGGCCGGCCTGGTGGGGAGCCATGAAGGCCGGGCGCGGGGAGAAGGCGTCGTCTTCGAGGGGCGCGACCTCCTCCTCTGCGGCGGGGAGGAGCTCCGCCGCCTGCGCGGCAAGGACATCGGCTTCGTGTTCCAGGACCCCTTCTCGTCCTTGAACCCGGTCATGACGATAGGCGCGCAGATCGAAGAAGCCATCCTGGTCCACGCTCGCGCGGGACGGAGCGGAGCGGCGGACCGGCGGACGCGGGACCAGGCGCGAGCCCGGGGGCTCGAACTCCTGTCCCGCGCGCAGATCCCCGATCCGCCGCGCGTGCACGGCTCCTACCCGCACCAGATCTCCGGCGGACAGAGGCAGCGCGCCATGATCGCCATGGCCGTCGCCAACCGCCCGAAGCTCCTCATCGCCGACGAGCCCACCACGGCCCTGGACGTGACCGTGCAGAAGGATATCCTCGAGCTCCTGACCCGTCTGCGGAAGGAGCTGGACATGGCCCTCCTCTTCATCACGCACCACCTGGGGATCGCCTCGCTCTATACCGAAGACCTCCTCATCATGTACGCGGGCAAGATCGTGGAATCCGGCCCGACGGCGGAAGTCCTCTCCCGGCCCCAGCACCCCTATACCCGCGCTCTGCTGGATTCGGTCCCCGGCCGGCCGGCGCGGGGCGCCGCGCGCCGCAGGCGCCTCGCCGCCATCGCCGGTTCTCCGCCCGACCCGACCCATCTTCCCGCGGGCTGCGCGTTCCATCCCCGCTGTCCCTTCGCCGAAGAGATCTGCCGGACGGATATCCCGGAAGCGCGGGACCTGGAAGGCATGGAGAGGCGGGCCGCCTGCCACCTCGCTCCCCTGGAGGGACCGTGACGCCCGTGCTCGAGGTCCGCGGCCTTTCCAAGACGTTCCCGATCCGCCGGGGCCTGTTCCGTTCCGGAGGGGAAGTGGCCGCGGTGCGGAACGTATCGTTCTCCGTGGGCGCGAAGGAGACCGTGGCGCTCGTGGGGGAATCGGGCAGCGGCAAGACCACCGTGGCCCGGTGCGTCCTGGGCCTCGTCGAGCCCACGGCGGGGGAGATCGTCCTCGGCGGGAGCGCGTCCGGCGCGCTCACCGCGCGGGAAAGGGCCGGGAAAGTCCAGATGATATTCCAGGACCCGTTCGCTTCCTTGAACCCGAAGCTGTCGGCCGGGACCATGCTCGAGGAGGCGGTGCGCCTGGGCTGGAGGGAAGCGGACGGACGGCCGCGCCGGGAAGACGTGAGGGCCGGAGCGCGGCGCCTGCTCGAATCGGTGGGGATGCCGGCGGAAGCGATGGGGAACTACCCGCACCAGTTCTCCGGAGGGCAGAGACAGCGCCTGGGCATCGCCCGGGCCCTGGCCATGAAGCCGGAGCTGATCGTGGCCGACGAGCCCGTCTCGGCCCTGGACCTTTCCATCCAGGCGCAGATCCTCAACCTGCTCGCCGACTTGCAAAATGAGCTGGGGATATCCTATCTTTTAATTGCCCATGACCTTTCAGTCGTCGAACACATGGCGGACCGCGTGCTGATCCTCCATGGCGGAGCGCTGGTCGAAGAAGGCGGCGTGGACGCCGTCTTCGCCAGCCCGAAAAGCGAGGCCGCCCGGGCGCTCCTGCGGGCGGCGCCGGTCCTGGAAAGGCGGCCGTAAGTGCCTCTCCACGAACTCCTCCGGGACGCGGCGGAAAAATACCCGCGCCGCGACGCGCTCCTCTTCGGGGAGAGGAGGTGGACCTACGCGGAGCTCGAAGCCGCCGTCCGCGGGGCGGCCCGGGGATTCTCGGACGCGGGGATACGCCCGGGCGACCGGGTGGGGATCCTGCTCAAGAATTCCCCGGAATTCGTGATCTCGGTCTTCGCCCTGGCCGGCATCGGAGCCGCGGCCGTTCCTCTGAATTTCATGCTGACTCCGGATGAGATCGGGTTCATGTGCCTGGATTCCGGGACCAAGGCCCTGGTGACGCAGAGCGCCCACCTCGAATCGGCCAGAAAAATCCGGACCATGGTCCGGGACCTCGCGACGATCTGGGTGACGGACCCG
>MGUT01000032.1:2739-4234 GCA_001800095.1 Elusimicrobia bacterium RIFCSPLOWO2_01_FULL_64_13
CCTCGTCCTCTACACTTCGGGCACCACGGGCCGGCAGAAGGGCGCCATGCTGACCCACTCGAACCTCCTTGCCAACGTCCGGGCCTCCATCGCCGCCCTGGGGATCGATTCCAGGGACAGGTTCCTCTGCCTCCTGCCCATGTTCCACGTCTTCGCCTGGACGACGTGCCTGTGCATCCCCCTTTCCCTGGGCTGCCCGGTCACCATCGTGGAGTCCATCCGGCCGCCCCGGCCCTGGCTGAAGCTCATGTTCCGGCGGAGGATCACGGTCTTCGCCGCGGTGCCGCAGATCTACGCGGTGCTGGCCGAGCAGGCCAAGGGCTGGGCGAAATGGCTCCTCCGGCTCCTCGCTTTCGGGCGGGTGCGCTTCTGCATATCGGGCGCGGCCCCGCTCCTGCCCGACGTCTTGAGGAAGTTCGAGGAAAGGATCGGCCGGCCTCTCCTGGAGGGCTACGGCCTTTCCGAAACGAGCCCGGTGGTGAGCGTGAACACCCTGGAACAGCGGAGGCCGGGAAGCGTGGGGAGGACCCTCCCGGACGTGTCCGTCAAGATCGACGACGGGAAAGGGCGCGCCCTCCCTTCCGGCGAGGAAGGGGAGATCTGCGTGCGCGGCCCCAACGTCATGCGGGGCTACCTGAACCAGCCGGAAGCGACCAAAGAGGTCCTTTCGCAAGACGGCTGGTTCCGGACCGGGGACGTGGGAATGATGGACGCGGAAGGTTTCCTCTTTATCCGCGACCGGATTAAAGATATGATTATCTCCAAGGGGCTGAAGATCTATTCCATGCAGGTGGAAGAAGCGCTCCTCGGGCACCCCGCCGTGGCCGAAGCCGCCGTGGTGGGGCTTCCGAATCCTTCCGGGGACGAGACCATCAAGGGTTTCGTGGTCCTGAAAGCCGGAATGACCGCGGACAAGGCCGGGCTCCTGCGCCATTGCCAGGAAAGACTGCCGCCCTATAAAAGGCCGCGGGACATCGAGATCCTCGACGAGCTGCCCAAGAACTCCATGCACAAGGTCCTCAAAAGGGAGCTGCGGCGGAGAGGCGCGCGGCGCCCGCCCGAAGGGAGAACCGAATGAAAAAATACAGGATATTGATCGTGGACGACGAGCGCCCGCTGGCGCAGATGACCTGCATCAATTTCCCGACGGACCGTTTCCTCGTCACGCCCTGCTTCAGCGGAGCCGACGCGCTCGAGGAGACCAGGAAGCAGAGGCCGGACCTCATCATCCTCGACATCATCATGCCGGGCATGGACGGCTGGGAGGTCCTCCTCAAGCTCAAGTCCGATCCGAAGACCTCCTCCATCCCGGTCATCATGTGCACGGCCAAGGACGGGCTCGCCGACGTGGAGAAGAGCTTCCACTACGGCGCCCAGGCCTACGCCATCAAGCCCGTGGTCTTCAAGAAGCTCCTCTCCAAGGTCGCGGCCATCTTGGACATCGAAGGCCTCCTGACGGAACAATAGGAGGGGGAATACTTTCCCTTCACCCCCA
>MGUT01000032.1:4305-12786 GCA_001800095.1 Elusimicrobia bacterium RIFCSPLOWO2_01_FULL_64_13
TTCATCCAGAAAGATCCACGTCGATGGAAAACTCCCCGGAGTGCGCGTGGCCATGCGCGAGATCCTCCTCGACGGGTCCGTCGACGGCGGCCCGGACCGGACCCACGTCGCCTACGACACGTCCGGACCCTACACCGACCCCGAAGCCGCCATCGACATCCGCAAGGGACTGCCGGCCATCCGGCGGGAATGGATCCTGGGGAGAGGCGACGTGGACGCCGCTCCCAGGCCCGCGTCCAGGCCGGCGTCCGGTTCCCGCCACCGCTTCCCGGAAGAACGGGACCCGCTCCGCGCCAAGCCCGGCGGGAACGTCACCCAGATGCACTACGCCCGCAAAGGCATCGTGACCCCGGAGATGGAATACGCCGCCGTCCGCGAGAACCAGAGGCGGGACGGCTTCGCCGCGGCCGGGCGCGTCACGCCGGAGTTCGTGCGCGACGAGATCGCCCGGGGGCGGGCCATCCTCCCGGCCAACGTCAACCACCCCGAATCCGAACCCATGATCATCGGCAGGAACTTCCTCGTCAAGATCAACGCGAACATCGGCAACTCGGCCGTGACCTCCAGCGTGGAAGAGGAGGTCGAGAAGATGATCTGGGCCGCGCGCTGGGGGAGCGACACCGTGATGGACCTCTCCACCGGGGCCGACATCCACGAAACAAGGGAATGGATCCTGCGCAATTCTCCCGTGCCCATCGGCACCGTGCCCATCTACCAGGCGCTGGAGAAGGCCGGCGGCAAGCCCGAGGACCTCACCTGGGAGCTCTACCGCGACACCCTCATCGAGCAGGCGGAACAGGGCGTGGATTATTTCACCATCCACGCCGGCGTCCTTTTGCGCTACGTGCCCCTCACGGCGAAGCGGGTCACGGGCATCGTCTCGCGCGGCGGCGCCATCCTCGCCAAGTGGTGCCTCGCCCACCACCGGGAGAACTTCCTCTACGCCCATTTCGAGGAGATCTGCGGGATCATGAAGGCCTACGACGTCGCTTTTTCCCTCGGGGACGGCCTGCGGCCCGGGTCCATCGCCGACGCCAACGACCCGGCCCAGTTCGCCGAGCTCGACACGCTGGGAGAGCTGACCCGCGTCGCCTGGAAACACGACGTCCAGGTCATGATCGAAGGCCCGGGCCACGTGCCCATGCACCTCATCCAGGAGAACATGCGCAAGGAGCTCGAGGTCTGCCATGAAGCCCCTTTCTACACCCTCGGGCCCCTCACCACCGACATCGCCCCCGGCTACGACCACATCACTTCCGCCATCGGCGCCGCCATGATCGGCTGGTACGGCTGCGCCATGCTCTGCTACGTGACCCCCAAGGAGCACCTGGGGCTCCCGAACAAAAAGGACGTCAAGGACGGCGTGATCGCCTACAAGATCGCCGCGCACGCGGCCGACCTGGCCAAGGGGCATCCCGGCGCCCAGGCGCGGGACAACGCCTTGAGCCGGGCCCGCTTCGAGTTCCGCTGGAAGGACCAGTTCCGGCTCGCGCTCGACCCGGACACGGCGCGGGATTTCCACGACGAGACCCTGCCGGCGGAGAACGCCAAGCTCTCCCATTTCTGCTCCATGTGCGGACCGCAGTTCTGCAGCATGAAGATCACCCAGGAAGTCCGCGACTACGCCCGCGACCACGCCGTCTCCGAAGAAGAGGCGCTCAAGAAGGGGATGGAGGAGAAATCCCGGGAGTTCGTTCGGGCGGGATCGGACATCTACCGTTAGGGCCATGCTGGACCTTCATACCCACACGACCTATTCGGACGGGACCCTCGAGCCCCGGGCGCTCGTGCAGGCCGCCCGGGAACTGGGGATCACCCACATGGCCATCGCCGACCACGATTCGACCGGCGGCCTGGACGAAGCCCGGGAAGCGGCCGGACCCGCCGGGATGAACATCATCCCGGCCGTGGAGATCAACACCCGCGATTCGGTCGCGGTGCACATCCTCGGCTATTTCCTCGACGACAAGGACGCCGCTTTCCAGGAGTCCCTGTCGAAGCACCGCGGACTGCGGAACGACCGCGCGCGCCAGATCCTGGAAAAACTCTCGCGCATGGGGATCAAGATCTCGCTTTCGGATTTCGGCGACCGGCCGGACCGCGCCGCCCTCGGCCGCCCGCACATCGCCGACAAGCTCAAGGAAAAAGGCATCGTCTTCTCCCGGCAGGAGGCCTTCGACAAGTACCTCGCCAACGGGCGGCCGGCCTATTCGGACTACGACGGCCCGTCCCCGCGGGAGGCCATCCGCATGATCCTCGAGGCCGGGGGCGTGCCGGTCATCGCCCATCCCGGCTACGCCGTCTCCACGGAGCTGCTCGAGAACCTCGCCGCCGAGGGCCTGGCCGGGATCGAGGTCTATTACCCGACCCACAACGCCGAGCAGGTCCGCAACTTCCTCGAGACCGCCAAGAGGATGGACCTCGTCGTCACGGGCGGCTCGGACTACCACGGGCCCGGGTCCGGCCACGAGCGCCTGGGCGAGATCGAGGTGCCCGAACGGGCGCTGGAGGACCTGCTCGAGCGCCGGCGCAGGCTTTTCGGGTAAGGGGGAGGCCATGCCCGCGGCGCCCGCCATATCGCTGCAGGAGAAGATCCGCAGGCTCCGGACCGAGCGGAACGCGACCATCGTGGCCCACAACTACCAGGACGGCGAGGTCCAGGACATCGCGGACTTCGTCGGCGACTCCCTGGGCATGGCCAAATTCGCCGGCAAGACCGGGGCGGACGTCATCGTCATCTGCGGGGTGCACTTCATGGCCGAGTCCGCCGCCATTCTGAACCCTGCGAAGACGGTCCTCATCCCGGATCTTGAGGCGGGCTGCTCCCTGGCCGAATGCGCCACGGCCGGGCAGATCCGCGCCTGGAAGAAAGACCATCCCGGGGCCGCCGTGGTGGCCTACGTGAACACGACCGCGGACGTCAAGGCCGAGTCCGACGTCTGCTGCACGTCCACCAACGCTTTGCAGATCGTCCGCTCCCTGCCGCCGGACCGGGAGATCCTCTTCATCCCCGACATGTACCTGGGCCAGTGGGTCCGCCTGCAGGAGCCCGGCCGCCGCATCCACCTTTGGAACGGTTCCTGCCACACCCACGTGCGCATCCGCCCCGAACCCATATTCGAGCTCAAGAAAAAACACCCCCGCTCCGAGCTCCTCATGCATCCCGAATGCGGCTGCCTGACGGCCTGCATGAACCTGGCCGACCACATCCTCTCCACCGACGGCATCATCCGCCACGCCCGCGAGTCCGATAAATCAGAGTTCATCATCGCCACGGAGACCGGCATCCTCCACCGCCTCCATAAGGAGAACCCCGGCAAGACGTTCTACCCCGCCGCCGAGGAGGCCACCTGCGAATTCATGAAGAAGATCACGCTGGAGAAGCTGCTCTGGTCCCTCGAGGACCTGCGCCACAGGGTGACCGTGCCGGAGCCGGCGGCGTCCCGCGCGCGGCTGGCGTTGGAGAGGATGATGACCATACCGCCATGATCGCCCAATTCAGCCTCATACCCCTCGGCACGAAGACCGATTCCCTTTCCGGGGCGCTCGCCAAGGCCGTCCGCATCGTGGCGGAAAGCGGGCTGCCTTACAAGACGGGCCCGATGGGGACCGCGGTGGAAGGGTCGTGGGAGGAAGTGACGGGCTTGATCGACCGATGCAGGAAGGCCGTGCTCGAGGAAAATCCGCGGGTGCTCATCTCCATCTCCATCGACGACAGGAAAGGGAAGGGCGGGCGGCTGGAAGGGAAAGTCGAATCTCTGGAGGAAAAAGCCGGGATCCGGCTGAAACGCTAAGAAGGTTTCAGGCCCGGGCCGCGGCCGGCCGGGACAACTCGGGAGGCAGTCCGAACTTCACGCTCTCCTGTATGACCTGGACCTCCTCGATGTCGGAAACGCCCGCCCGCTTGAAAAAGTCCAGCACCTGGCCCACCAGATGTTCCGGGGCGCTCGCCCCGGCCGTGATGCCCACCGTCTCCACCCCCAAGAACCATTCCGGACGGATCTTGGACACGTCGTCGATGAGATAGGCCTTGATGCCCTTGCCCTGGGAGACCTCCGCCAGGCGCTTCGAGTTCGACGAGTTCTCCGAGCCGATCACCAGGATCAGGTCCACGCGCGCGGCGATGTCCTTGACGGCGATCTGGCGGTTGGTGGTGGCGTAGCAGATGTCCTCCTTGGGCGGGAAGACGACCTTGGGGAATTTCCTCTTGATGGCGGCGATGGTGTCCTTGGTGTCGTCGAGGGAGAGGGTCGTCTGCGTGATGACCGCCACCTTCTCCGGGTCCTCGAGCACGAGGTTCTCCACGTCCGCCGGGGTGTCCACGAGGACGATCTTCTCCGGCGCCTCTCCCATGGTGCCCACGACCTCGTCGTGGCCCTCGTGGCCCACGAGGATGATGGTGCGGCCCTGCTTGGCGAAAAGGATGGCCTCCATGTGGACCTTGGTCACGAGGGGGCAGGTCGCGTCGATGACGCGGAGCTTCTTGGCGCGGGCCTCGGCGCGGACCTCCGGGGAGATCCCGTGGGCGGAGAAGATGAGCACCGAGCCGTCCGGCGTCTCGCCCACCGAATTGACGAAGATGGCGCCCCGGTCGCCGAGGTCCCGGACCACGTGGCTGTTGTGCACGATCTCGTGATAGACGAAGACGGGCGGCGGATAGATCTTGAGAGCGATGTCCACGATCTCGATGGCGCGCTCCACCCCGGCGCAGAAGCCGCGCGGCTTGGCCAGGATGAGCTTCTTGGGTATCTGGGGGAGCTTGGGAGTCTCCATGACTTTATTTTATCAAATCGTCGAGTGGACCGCAACGCTTGACTCGAAAAGGGAAAAAACGGATAATGATGCCATGAGTCAATCGCGGCCGAGCCATACCTTCACCATCGACGAGGTGAACGCCCTCATCCCCCGGATCGAGGAGCACCTGGACGGTTTCTGGGGCCTGCGCGAGAACGCCCAGGCCATCCTGAACGAGCTGCGCGGCGGCCGGGACGTCGGGCCGGACTCCGGCGCCGATGAGATCGCCCATCACCAGCTCCGGCGGTCCCAGGCCCACTTCCTCCTGCAGCAGGCCAAAAGGGAGCTGGACGGCGTCATGGACCTCGGCTGCGTGCTCAAGGACCTGGACGCGGGCCTAGTGGACTTTCCCCACATCCTCGAGCCGAATGACGAGGAGGTCTTCCTCTGCTGGAAATACGGCGAGAAGAAGGTCCGCTTCTGGCACGAGATCGACAAGGGCTTCTCCGCCAGGAAACCCATCCTCCGCAGGACCACCTTCAAGTAACTCTCCCGCCTCCCCGTTCCGGGACTCAACCCAGGGCCTGAAAAATGATAAAATAGGCCCATGCCCAACGCGTCCAAACCCCGCAAAGCGGCCCTGGCCCTCGAATCCGGGCAGGTCTTCATCGGCGCTTCCTTCGGAGCGGAGGGGGAACGGGCCGGGGAGGTGGTCTTCAACACCTCCATGACCGGCTACCAGGAGATCCTCTCCGACCCCTCCTACAAGGGACAGATCGTCCTCATGACCCAGCCGCACATCGGCAACGTGGGCGTGAACCCGGAGGACCGCGAGTCGGGGAAGGTCTACTGCGAGGGGTTCGTCGTCCGGGAATCGAGCCCCGTCTCCTCGAGCTGGCGCGCGGCCGGGGACCTCCCGGGATACCTCCGGGCGGCCGGAATCCCCGGCATTTCCGGCATCGACACCCGGTTCCTGACCAAGCACCTGCGCGATTCGGGCGCCTTGCGCGGCGTCATATCCACGACCGATCTCGATCCCAAGTCCCTGACGGAGAAGGCGCGGAGATCCCCGGAGATGTCGGGCCGGGACCTGGCGAAGGAAGTGACCTCGAAAAAAAGCTACGAATGGACGGACCCGGAATGGCGGTGGGGGGGGGATTCGAAAAGCGCGCGGCCGGACCCGGAATTCCACGTGGCGGTGATGGATTTCGGAGTGAAGGAGAATATCCTCCGGTCCCTGTCCTCGCGGCGCTGCAGGGTCAGCGTGGTGCCGGCGCAAACGTCCCCGCAAGAGGTCCTCGCCCTGCGGCCGGACGGGGTGCTGCTTTCCAACGGGCCGGGAGACCCGGCCGCCGTGACCTACGCCGTCGCGGCCATCCGCGGACTGATCCGGCCGGACCCATCCTCCGGGGCCCAGATCCCCATATTCGGCATCTGCCTCGGGCACCAGCTCCTGGCCCTGGCCCTGGGCGGGAAGACGCACAAGCTCAAGTTCGGGCACCACGGCGCCAACCACCCGGTGAAGAACCTCGCCAGCGGGAAGGTGGAGATCACCACCCAGAACCACGGGTTCTGCGTGGACATCGATTCCCTCTCCGGCAAGGACGTGGAAATGACCCACCTTAATTTGAACGACCGGAGTCTCGAGGGGTTGCGGCACAGGACCCTGCCCCTCTTCTCCGTCCAGTACCATCCGGAATCTTCCGCCGGGCCCCGGGATTCGCGCTATCTCTTCGACGACTTCCTCGAACTCATGCGCCGCTATAAGGAAAGCCGGGCCGCGGCCAAGCCGCACAGGCCGGAATCCGTCGCTCCTTAAGTCCCGCCCTACTCGACCCCGCCCGGCTTCGTCACGGTCACATCCGGCTCGCGCAGCCGGCCCCTGACCCGCGCCCAGACGGGCACGACGCTCTTCGTCTTTCCATAGATCTTCCCGACCACCGGCACGTGCTGGAGGATCTCGTCCACCACGGTCACGGCCCGGGCGGAGACCTGCGCGTCCAGGGTCTCTCCCTCCAGGTCTATCCTGCCCCCGGCCTTCACGGAAAGGTTCTCGCTCTCGAGGCGCGCCTCGCTGAAATGGATCGTCCCCAGGTCAAACCGGAGGCGGGACTCCAGGGACTGGAAGGGGGTGCGGCCGGCGAGGGAAGGGTCCGGTCCCGGAGAGAAAGCGCTCCTTAAATTCAGGCTGGAGATGACCTTGAGGGCCGTGGGGAACTGGGAGAGACTCCCGTCGCGCACGATGAAATAACCTTTCCCGCTCGCGCCCTTCAAAAAATCCTTCCCCGCGGGGCCGGTGAGACTGCCCTGCATCGCCGTTTTCCCGTAAACGGCGGGGGAGCTCTGCCAGAGCCCGAGGAACTTCTCCGCGGATATGTCCCGGGCGTTCCCCGTGAACGTGACGCGGCCGCGGGACACGTCCAGGCCCCCCGCGACATCCCCGCCGAGCGCTTTCGCGGAAAGACCTTTGAAACGCCAGCTCCCTCCCTCGACCGAGAGGCCGGATCCGGCCTTCTCGAAGACGAACGGACCGGTCCTGCCTCTGGCGACCCGGGCCCGTCCTTCGGCCTTCCAGCCCGGGCCCCGCTTCTCCGGCGCGAGCGGCTTGAAAGGCGCCGCCCAGGCCAGGACCTCTTTCAAGTCGAACCTGTCGGAACCGGCTTCCACCCTGGCCAGGCGTTTGGAAAAATCGGGGACGGCGAGCCGGACCTCGAGGTCGCAGCGCGGGCTCGCGGCGGCGAGCCCGGCTTCCAGGATCCCGCCCGACGCCTGGTTCCACGTCAGCCGGGCGGAGGCGTCCTCCGGTCCGCCCAGGATGGAGAGATCCCGGGCTTCCCCGATCCAGGACCACGAGGCCGAAGACCCGGGGCTCTGAACGTAAGTCCCCCGGGCTTCGAGGTTTCCCCGGACGGCGGCCGCTTCCGGCAGGAGCTCTCTCAAAGAAGCGGCGGGGAACCCGGTCAACCTGCCCTCGAGCTCGGAGCGGCCGCCGATGCTCCCTTTCAGGCGGAGGACGCCGAAGGGTTCGTCCGCTCCCCGCGCGTCGGCCACGAAATCGAATATCATTTCGTCATGGCGGTAAAGGCCTTGGACGTCCGCGGTCAGGCGCACGGGAACGGTGCCGCCGGAAGGCGCGACCCAGGAGAAGAGGAAGTCTCCTTCCCTTACGTTGAATTTCCTGAAAATGACCGTCCCGCTGGATTTTTTTCCCGCCTCCTCCCTGCGCTTTTTCACGTCTTCCGCCATGGCCCGCAGCGCGGCCAGGTCCGCCGGGAAAACTCCCAGGTCCGCCATGGGACGGGTCAGGGTGGTCTCCGTCACCAGGACCTTCCGCTCCCCGAACGACCAGGGGATGATGAGGAGGCGCGTTTCCGGCGCGGACAGAAGGACCCTTCCGGACGGGGCCGGCACCCGGAGGTCTTCCACGAGAAGGGACGGGACGGGAAAGAGGTCCCACTCCGCGGAACCGATCTCCACGGGCACGCCGAAAGCGGCGGTGCAGCCGTCCGCGAGCATGGCGCGGATCTTTTCGGGAGGATAGGCCGTCCGCAGGCCCCGGACGGCGAGGGAGACGAGGACCAAGAGGCCGAGGACGCCGTAAACAACGGCCCGGACGGCGAGTTTTGCGCGCGGCGAGGGCATGAGCTATTTTAGCAAATTGATAAAATTGTATACTTGGATGAACATGAAAACCAAACTGATCGTTTTCCTTGGCGTGTTCGTTCCGTTGAGCGGCTGCGGGCTGAT
>MGUT01000032.1:12802-16929 GCA_001800095.1 Elusimicrobia bacterium RIFCSPLOWO2_01_FULL_64_13
GGCTGATCTACACCGACGTGCGCGTCCCAAGGGCCTACCGCTCCGCCACTCCCGCCGATGTCCTGGCGTCCCCGGACGACCCCGTCGTCACGGGCAAGACGTGCAACCAGTCGCTCCTCTTCCTATTCGCCTGGGGGAAGGCCGGCTACGCCGACGCGACCCGAAAGGCCCTGGCGGACCATCCCGACGGCATCCTCTACGATGTGAAGTCCGACATGCAGGCCTTGAGCGTGCTCGGGCTCTACACCCGCACCTGCACCATCCTGACCGGCAAGGTCGGACGCGTCAAGTGAAGCGGCTCCTCTTCGCCGCCTGCCTCCTCGCCGCCGCCCCTCTGCGCGCGGATTGGGAGGGGTCCGACGCCAGGCCCGCCTTCCTGCGGCCGGGAGGCATCATACTTTTCATGAACTCGCGCGCACCCCTCTCATTCAAGACCCTCACGCCGGGGGAGGTCCCCGCGGACGCCTCGGACGCGGGCCCCGTCTCCTGCCGGAGCTGCCAGCACGGGGTGGCGATACCCGTCACCCAGCCGACCGCCTCCTCCCGGGGCGCGAGCGTGTCCGGCGCGGGAGGCGACGGCGGATTCGAAAAGGCCCTGGCCCGCCTGAAAAAAGAACGGCCGGAACTCCGGGGCATCTACGACGTGAAGGTGGACCTCCGCCGCGTCAGCGTCCTCGGAATCTACCGCCGCCAATGCCTTGAAGTCTCCGCCCGCGGGTTCAAATAATCCCGTATCGAAGGGATTGACAAAATATAGTAAACATACTATATTTTGTATATGCTGACTTTCGGCCGCGCCCTACTGCTCTGGCGCTCCCGCCGGGGACTCTCCCAGGCGGACCTTGCGCGCCTTTCCGGCGTGCCCCAATCCAACCTGTCCAACCTCGAGACGGACCGGAACGACGCGACCCTGCGCACCGTCCGCGTCCTGGCCGAAGCCCTGGGGGTCCCTCCCGGGACCCTCGTGGACGGCATCCCGCCCGAACCGGTTTCCGGCCCGGGGGAACGTCTCTCCCGAAGGGACCTGGAAAGGATCGCGGACAGCGTCCATACCGGGAAAAAGCTTCCTGATCCGCGGCACCAATCCATAGCGGACAACGCCCGTATCGCGCTCTCTCACAGACTTCGGGCCATCGGAGCCAAGCGCGGCCCGGCCGTCCGGCTAGGCAGGAAAGCCGACAGGGCCTGGCTGACCCTTTCGCTTCTGCCCAAGAACGAAAGGAACAGTCTCATCCAAAGAGTGGTGGAACATGCCCCGAACGCTTGACCGCCGGCTCATAGACCGCTTTTTCACGGTCCTTTCCGGCCAGCTGGACCGGAAGGCGCGGGTGATCCTGACCGGGGCGGCGGCGGGGAACCTCATGGGAGGCGCCCACCCCAGCATCGACGTCGATTTCGCTCTCCGTTCCATAGGCCGCTCATCCCTGAATTGGACGGACGTCGAGAATGCCGTCCGCAAGACGGTCCGGATCACCGGAGTGAACGCCGACTACGCCGAGGACATAGACCGCTGGGGGCTGATCTCCCTCATGGATTACCTGAAACACACGCGCTTCTACCGCAGGTTCGGAGGCATTCGTGTGGAGGTCCTGGCTCCCTCCTATTGGTCCATAGGCAAGATGAACCGGTATCTCGATTCCGACGCGAAGGACATGGTCCGGGTCTTCAAGGCACGGAAAGTCCCTCACGCCGGGCTCGAAAGGATCTGGGGTTCGGCCCTCAAAAAAAGCCCCAAGTCCGCGGCCCTCTTTGATTTCCGCAGACACGCGGAGGATTTCTTCCGGCATCACGGCCGGGCGATATGGGGAAAGAATTTCGACGCGGAGATATCCATAGCCCGATTCTGGAAAGCGGCCGGAATAAAGCCGGTCAAGTCCCACAATCTGGTATAATGCCTTGATGAACCTGAAACGGCCTCTCGTCCTGCTCGCCGCCTGCCTCATGCTCGCGGCCTGCGACGAAAAGACGAAAGAGGAAACTGAAATGCCCTACGAGATCACCAAGACCGAAGCCGAATGGAAGAAGCTCCTGACGCCCGAGCAGTACCGCGTATTGCGGGAGAAGGGCACCGAGCCGTCCTTTTCCAACCAATACCACGATTTCAAGGGACAGGGGACCTACGTCTGCGCCGCCTGCGGCCTGCCCCTCTTCGACTCGGAGACCAAGTTCGATTCCGGGACCGGCTGGCCGAGCTACTATCAGCCCTTGACGGAGAAGAGCGTCCGCGCGAAGGACGACCGCAGCTTCTTCATGGTCCGGACCGAGGCGGTCTGCAACCGCTGCGGAGGCCACCTGGGCCACGTCTTCGACGACGGCCCCAAGCCCACGGGCCTGCGCTACTGCATCAACTCCGCCTCCCTCGATTTCGTGGAAAAGAAGGACAAGTGATCACCCTCTGCCGCGCCTGCCGGCACATGAAGACGGTGCGGAGCGCGAGAGGGAGCTCTTTCTTCCTCTGCGGCCTGGCTTTCGTCAAGCCGGGAATGCCCAAGTCCCCTCCCCAGCCGGTCCGGAACTGCGCCGGTTTCGCGACTTCCTTCCAGAAAGAGAACGTCTAGAGACGCATGCCGGGCGCCCTCCGCAATCTTGAGAGGGAAATCACCGCCTGCCGGGCCTGCCCCCGCCTCGTCAGATACCTATCCGGAATCAGGGAAAAGTTCCCGTCCTATTGGTGCAAGCCGGTGCCGGGATTCGGCGACCCCAAGGCGCGTCTGGTCCTTTTGGGCCTGGCGCCCGGCCGCTACGGCTCGAACCGCACGGGACGCATGTTCACGGGGGACGCTTCCGGAAGGTTCCTCTATCCCGCCCTATACAAGGCCGGGCTCGCCAATCAGCCCAACGGGGAGGATGCCCGCGACGGCCTGAAACTCAAGGGGGCTTTCATCACGGCCATAGTGCGCTGCGCGCCTCCGCAGAACAAGCCCAAACCCGACGAGCTCCGCCGCTGCGCCCCCTACTTCGCGCGGGAGCTGGCGCTATTGAAGAACGTCCGGGTCATCCTGGCCCTGGGGAAGATAGCCCACGACGCCTGCCTGAAGCATTACGGGGCCCGCCTTTCCGCTCACCCTTTCAAACACGGGGCGGTGCACCTCTTCCCCGGCAGGCCCGCCCTCGTGGACATATACCACCCCAGCCGCCAGAACACGCAGACGGGGCTCCTGACGATGGGGATGTTCCTCGAGGTCTTGAGGAAGGCGCAACGGCTCTGCGGAGAATGACCGCCGAGCAGGCGGAAGAGGACCGCCCGCGCAAGCGGGGGATTCGGTCTATTGACATAAGGCACACATTGTGCTAAAATCCCGGAATGAGAAAGCGATTCGCCTGGGACGCCGGAAAGAATGATTGGCTTAAGGCGAACCGCGGGATCTCTTTCGAAGAGGTTGTCTTCTCCATTGAACAGGGAGGTCTCCTGGAAACCACGGGGCATCCCAACAAGGCGCGTTATCCCAACCAGAGGATGTTCACCGTGCTGGTGAGCCATTACGTCTATCTGGTGCCTTTTGTCGAAGACCAAGCCGCGGTATTCTTAAAGACGATCATTCCCAGCCGGAAGTCGACCAGGAAATTCCTGAAAGGAGGAAATTGAAATGCGCGATTTGACCAACGAAGAAAAGCGGATCTTGAAATCTTATGAGCGGGGAGACTGGAAGCCCGTCAGGAACATGCGGTCTGAAATCAAGCGGTACCGGAAGATCGCCCGGGCCGGTTTACGGAAGGACAGGAGAGTTAATATCCGCCTTCCGGCCATCGACCTGGAGGGGATGAGAAGGAGGGCCTTTGAAGAGGGCATTCCCTATCAGACCTTGATCGCCAGCGTCATTCATAAATACGTGATCGGCAGATTGATCGATAGAGCGGCTTAGGCGGCGCGGGGGTTGATCCGGTTCATTGACGGGGAGGGGGGAATTTGGTAGGGTTTTAGGGCTAGGAATCGATGCGGGTGCCCTGTTTTTTCTTATTTCTTTTTTTATAAGGAAAACGGGACTAATCCCGCGAGATTCTTAAGAAGTTTTTTAAAGGTTTCTCGCGGGTGTGGTTCAATGGTAGAATGCGACCTTGCCAAGTCCGCCGAAGGCGGACCCGCCTGGTGTGTGGCGGGGTCGAGACGGCGGTTCGGCCGCCACAAG
>MGUT01000032.1:16967-18725 GCA_001800095.1 Elusimicrobia bacterium RIFCSPLOWO2_01_FULL_64_13
CTGATGTGTGGCGGGCGATTCCTCTCACTTTAACATGTTCTTTGTATACGTGCTTCGCGACAAGATATCGGGCAGATTATATACCGGTTCCTGCGAAAACTTCGACCGCAGGATGAAGGAACATCAGCGCAACAAGCCGTCCTACGAACTGGTATATAGCGAGACCCGCCCAACTCGAACGGATGCCTTAAGACGAGAAATGTACCTCAAGTCCGGAAATGGGCGTCGCTCGTTGAAGCTCAAGATTTAGCCGCGGGTGTGGTTCAATGGTAGAATGCGACCTTGCCAAGGTCGAGACGGCGGTTCGATTCCGCTCACCCGCTAATCATTTGATTGACGATGTTAAGAATAGCGTGTATGCCGGTTCCTTTAAAAAGTAGGAATAAGAGATCCGGCGCACCCGCCTTAGAACCACCCCGATTTATGCCGCATCTACCCGTTCTAAGCAAGTCACAGATTGACCATCTTGGAGATCGGTTGAGGGCAGGTTCCCTCAATGAGAATGATCTTAGAACACTTGATGACTATAGACGGTCGTTTAGCGAAGCGTACGAGACTATTGTTGGAGTTCTTCGCGAACGACTCTTGCTGGAGCCTACTGGAAGACCGGCTAAATCTACAAGCTCGATTTTGGAAAAACTACATCGAGAAAGTATACGTCTAAGCCAGATGCAGGATATTGCAGGATGCAGAGTAGTCGTAGCAGACACTACACGTCAGATGAGTGTCGCCACATCAATATGTAACACCTTTGCTAAAACGACCCTAACTGACCGTAGAACTAATCCAAGTCATGGTTATCGAGCGGTGCACGTGATCATTCAGCATTTGGACAAATTGATTGAAATTCAAATTCGAAGCATCTTACAACATTTATGGGCAGAATTGTCAGAGAAATTGTCTGACAAGGACCCGGGAATTAAATATGGCAAAGGTAAGGTTGAGACACAACAAGCACTCATAAAAATTTCTGATTTTATAAAAAACATTGAAGAAAACGAAATAAAAGTTCTAAATTTACAGAAGTGGAATCCTGCAGATAATGAATTACTCCAATTGCAACGGCAAGTGATTCACATTAAGAGCAAACTAGCCAAGATTCTTAGTAAGGCCATATCCCAAGAAGCAAAAGGAGATCAAAGATGATTTTTTTAATCGAATACGAAAGGCCCAAAGGCCGAATCGTTACGTTCAAGCAATTTAATGACTCAAAACGATCGCATGCTGAAACTTTGCGGCTCCGCATTGAGTTGGACCTGGGCCGAAAAGGAATCAACCATGAAGTAGTCCTATTAGATGCAGAAAGTGAAGCTGCGCTACGTCTTACGCATCGTCGTTATTTTGAAAATGTAAGTCAAATTAGCAGATCTATCGGCATGCACTAATAAGTGTGCTAAGAACACCGTGAACCCCTCAAGGTGAAGGAGGGACGACAAATATGGCCAAGATAAGGGTGGTATATGACAAGGTTGGAAATACCCTGGATGTGTGGTTCACGAAGCCACAGAAAACGATTTCCGAGGAGGTGGGTCACGGCGTAATACTCAAGAAGGACAGGAAAGGGAAAGTCGTTGGATTTGAAAAGATAAACTTCCTTCCCAGAGGAATCGCGAGCCGGACCAGAAGACTTGCTGTTGAAGGTCTGGTTGCTTGAATCTGAAGGAGGTCCGGCTCTTAAGATTTTTGGCTTAAGGATCGACGCGGGTGCCCTGTTTTTTCTTATTCCTTTTTTTATAAGGAAAACAGGACTATCCCCGC
>MGUT01000033.1 GCA_001800095.1 Elusimicrobia bacterium RIFCSPLOWO2_01_FULL_64_13
GGGTTCGATGTTGAGTTTGAGGAGGCCGGCCGACCGCTCCGCGATGCGGGCGAGGTCGTCTTCGCCGTAGAAATCCAGGTGGTAGCTCAACCCGAAGCGCTCGCGGAGCGGCGCGGACAAAAATCCCGCCCGCGTGGTGGCCCCGATGAGGGTGAAGGGCTTCAGGGGCACGTTCAAGGTCTTGGCGTAGGCGCCCTTGTCCACCACGAAATCGATCTTGAAGTCCTCCATGGCCGGGTAGAGGAACTCCTCCACCACGGTGGGCAGGCGGTGGATCTCGTCCACGAAGAGGATGTCGCCCCTCTCGAGGTTGGTGAGGATGCCCATGAGGTCGCCCGGGCGCAGGAGCGCCGGTCCGGACGTGGAGAAGATCTTGCTGCGCGTCTCCTTGGCGATGATGTTGGCGAGGGTCGTCTTGCCCAGCCCGGGAGGTCCGTAAAAGAGGATGTGCTCGAGCGGCTCCTGGCGCTTCTTCGCCGCTTCCAGAGAGATGCCGAGCTTTTCCTTGACGGAACCCTGGCCGATGAATTCGGAGAGGGTCTCGGGCCGCAGGCTCCAGTTCCAGCGTTCTTCCTCCGGGGAGATGGGCTTGCCGGAAACGATCCGCTCGAGGCTCATGACTCGGAGTTGCGGATGCGGAAGATGCGCTGGATGAGCTCTTCCGAGGATTTGGCGGCGGGTCCGGACTGGAGGGCCTTTTGCAGGAGGCGCGCGGCCTCGGAATCGGAGTAACCCACCTGCCGGAGCACCTGGCGGATCTCGGACTCGAGGTCCGAAGCCGGCGCGGTCCCGCCGGCTAGGGGTTCGCCTTTCAGGTCCAGGGCGAACTTCTGCATGCGTCCCTTGAGCGTGGCCACCATCTTTTCCGCCGTGCGCGCGCCGATGTGCGGGAGGGTCTTGAGCACGGCCACGTCTCCCCGCTCGATGGCCAGGGCGATCTTCTGGATGGGCAGCACCAGCGAGCGCAGGGCGGTCCGGTAACCGATGCCCTCCACGCCCGTATAGAGCAGGAAGAAGTCCTTTTCGATCTTGCGGTTGAAGCCGACCAGCCGGAAGAACTGGTTGCCGTGCCCGCTCGATCCTTCGATGTACTGGATGGTGTAGAAGGTGTCCCGTCCGGGCGGCTCCGCGGCCCCGGCGGAACTCCCGGCCCCGTCGTTATCGTTCAGCTTCCTGCGGGTGGCGTTCAGCACGCTCGACGGGACCAGGACCTCATAGGCGAGTTCCCCGACCAGGACCGTGACGGACGCGTCCCCGACCTCGATGACCTCGCCGCGAATCTGGGAGATCACGCCCGGACCCCCGCTTCCAGGGCCCCGGCGGTCCGCAGCTTGCGGTCGATGCGCAGGTGTCCGGCGTGGCAGAGGGCGACGGCGAGGGCGTCGGAAAGGTCGTCCGGTCGCGGCGGGGCGTCCAGTCCCAGCACGGTCTGGACCATGCGCTGCACCTGGACCTTGGTGGCGTTGCCGTTGCCGATGAGGGCCTTTTTCACCTGGAGGGGGTAATAGCTGAATACCGGCACGGATTCCTGGGCCGCGGCCAGGAGCGCCGTTCCGCGGATGTGGCCGATGAGGATCGCGCTCCTGGGAAAGCCGTGGACGGAGAAGATGTCCTCGACCGCCACGGCCCCGGGCCGGAATTCGCAGATCAGTTTGCGGAGGCCGTCGTATATCTGAAGGAGCCGTCCGCCCAGAGGGAGGTCCTTCGGGGTCTTGAGGATCCCGGCTTCCACCAGGGACGGGCGGCTGAAATCCTCCGGCCGGCATTCCACCAAGCCGTAACCCGTGATGCCGAAACCGGGATCGACGCCCAGGATGATCATGGCGCTCGGCGGGGTCACCCCGCCCGTTCCAGGATCTCCTTGGGGATGTCGAAATTGCAGTAGACGGATTTCACGTCCTCGTGGTCTTCCAGCTCCCGGGTGAGGGCGAGGACCTTGTTCGCGTCCTCGCCGGTGACGGGGATGATGGTCTTGGAGATCTGGGTGACCTCGGCGAAGGAGACGGGGATCTTTTTCTCCGCGAGAGCGGCCCGGACCTTCTCGAAATCGGCGGGAGAGGTGAAGATCTCGTAGGAGTCCTCGTCGGTGGATTTCAAGTCCTCGGCCCCGGCCTCGAGCGCGAGGGACATGAGGGACTCCTCGTCGATCCGGCCCTTGTCCACCGCGATGTAGCCCTTGAGCTCGAACATCCACGAGACCGCTCCGGCCTCCGCCATGCTGCCGGAATGCTCGGAGAAGATCTTGCGGATCTCGGAACCGGTGCGGTTCTTGTTGTCGGTCGAGACCTCCACCAGAACGGCGATCCCCTTGGGGCCGTAGCCCTCGTAGCGGATCTCCTCGTAGATGACCCCGGGGATCTCTCCCGTGCCGCGCTGGATGGCCTTCTTCACGTTCTCCTGCGGCATGTTGGCCTCGCGGGCGGCCTCGATGGCCTGGCGCAGGCGGGGATTGTGGTCCGGGTTGCCGCCGCCCTGGCGGGCGGCCACGGAGATCTCGCGGCCGAGCTTGGTGAAGACCTTGCCCCGCTTGGAGTCGACGACGGCTTTTTTGTGCTTGATGCCTGCCCAGCGCGAATGTCCCGACATAGGGGTTCCTTTCTATAAAGGGGTTGATCCGTATTCTAGCATAAATCCGCTTCCCGCTGAATCCTCTATCGCGGCAGGGCGGCCAGGCGCTTTTTCGCGTTGGCGTCGTCCGGATAGGAGGCGAGGACGGTCTCGTACATCCCGCGGGCGTCGCCGGGTCTCTGCAGGATCTCGTAGGTGAGGCCGAGGTTGTTGAGCGCGGTCTGGTGGTGGGGGGAGATCCGGAGGATGGCCAGGTATTCCTTCTCCGCCGCCGGCCAGTCCTTGAGCTCGAAATAGGCGTTGGCCAGCACCAGCCGGAGCTCCGGATTCCCGGGGAGGATCTCCGTCATCCTCCGCGTCAGGGCCGCCAGCTCCTTCCACCGCGCGGACTGGATGAGCGGGTTGATGTCCGCAAGCTTCTCCTCCAGCCAGGCCAGCGGGTCGTTCCCGCGGCCGAGCTGGGCCACGAGGGCCCGCAGGTTCCTGCGCGAGATGGGATAGAAGGGATCCAGGGTCATGGCCGCGCGGATGGCTTCGTAAGCCGGCTCCAGCTCGCGCTTCTGGATGCGGATGAAGGCGAGATTGATCCAGAAGTCCTTGTTCTCCGGGAAGAAATGGACGGCCTGTTCGAAAAGCTTGCCGGCTTCTTCCTGGTATTTTTCGCGGTTCTGCAGGAAGACGTTGCCCAGGAAATTATACCCGTCCTGGGACGCGGGGTTGATGGCGAGGGCCCGGCTGTAATTGTCCATGGCCGTCCCGGTCTCCTCCGCGGATATCCGCGCCGCGTTGCCGCGGGGGTCCTCCAGGGCGATGTCGGCGAAGCCGGGCTCGTTCCAGCCCATCTGCGATTGGGTCGCGGCCAGGTTGAAGAAGATCTCGTCGTAGCCGGCGTTCGAGCGCAGGGATTCCAGGTATCCCCACAGCGCCTTTTTCCGCCAAGCGTCCGCGTTCGCGCCCAGGCCCATTTTCTGGTTCTCCTGGGCCAGCCGGGCGTAGGTGTTGGCCAGCTCGTAGTTCGAGTTCACCTCCCTGGGGAACCAGAGCCAGGCCTCCTCCAGCTTCTGCCGGGCGAGGTCGAGTCCCTGCGGCGTCTTGGAAAGCTTGAAACCGGCGAAGTAGAAGATCTCCTGGAACTCCCTGCGGAAATTGTAGAAGCCCACGGCCAGGAAAAAGGCCATCGCCAGAGTCAGGACGGACTTCCTGGCGTTGTCGTCGATGGCGAAGGTCCGCCAATGGGGCGGAGCGGCCGGGGCCTTCCTGGCCTGGGGTTTGGGGGCCGGGACCGTGCCGAAGAGGAGCCCGGCCTGCCACCAGAAGAGGAACGCGGGCACGGCGAAGTGGAGCGAGACGTTCCCGAAGAAATTGTCGACCAGCATCCCGACGGCGGCCGCGGTGAGGGCCCAACCCCAGACGGGGGCCGGATACCCGTCGGCCGGGGCGGGCGGGGACCGGCCGGGTGGGGGCGGCCCCGACTCCATGCGGCAAAGCCGGAACCCGTAGGCGACGAGCACGGCCCAAAGCCAGGCGTAGACCGCCATGCCCACCGTTCCCGTCTGGGACCAGACCTCCATCACTTCGTTGTGGGAATTGTTGGCGTGGGTGCGGAACTGGCCCAGGACCGGGTGGAAGAGCATGCCGCCCTGGTAGTAGGGGTAAAAGAGCTCCATCAATCCCCAGCCCTTGCCGAAGACCGGGTGGTCGCGGACCATCCTCCAGGAGGAGGACCAGATCAGGAGGCGCTGGTGCCAGGGGTGATAGGATTTTTTCGTCCTGATCTCCTTGAGTTCGATGAGGCGGTCCAGGGGGTTCCTGTAGCCGCCCAGCCTGCTTTTCGGCCAGAGGAAGACCGCGGCGGCCAGGATCACCGCGAAGACCGCGAACCGCCGGAGGTTCGCGCGGATCACGTTCCGCACGTCGTTCGAGAAGGCCAGCATCCCCAGGGCGGCGAGCACTCCCACCCAGGTCGAACGCGTCATGGTGGCGATGATCCCCGCGACCACCAGGACCAGCAGGACGACGGACGCCGCCGTCCTCAAGATTTTTTTGGAGCAGAGGGCGCTCACCGCCAGGAGGGGCGTGACCAGGAGGAGGTAGGAGGAGAGGAAGTTGGGGTTGCCGAACGTGGACACGGGCCGGTTGGCGAAAGGAGTGAGGGTCTTCTGCCATATCCGCTCGATGCCGTAGAACTGCATGAGGCCGTAGGCGGCCGCCGCTCCGGCGATCCAGAACGTGGTCCAGATGAACCGGCCGCGCCAGCGCTCGTCCAGGGCCGCGGCGAGATAGAAGACGGCCATGCAGTTGACCGCCAGAAAGAGCCAGGCCTTCAGCCCTTCCCAGAACATCGCGGGGCGGAGGAACTCCAGATGGCTGAAGAAGGACAATCCCCAGGAGAGGGACGCCACGCCCAAAAAAGCCAGGAAAGGGACGTCGAGCGGGGTCTTGGGGATGGAAAAGGACCCCCGGGCCAGGCCGTCCCAGAGCCACCCGATCCACACGAACCCGATCCAGAGGTTCAGGAGGACGATCTGGGTGAAGTAGGGATTGCGGGTCAGGTCGGTGAAGAAGAGGAGCGGGCAGACGATGTGGGCCGCGAAGAGGAGGAGGATGCCGGCGATCTCGTGCTTCCAGAGCGCGCACAGCGCGAGCGCCGCGGCGACGGCCCCGTTCAATCCCACCATGACGCCGAACCAGGACGGGCCGTCGAAGAGGCCGGCGTCCTCCATTCCCGGAGGGAGCGCCGTTCTCAAGGTGAAGTAGAAGAAGAGGGTCAGGGCGCCCTGGAGCCCGGCGAGGACCCAGGCGGAGGACCGTCGGCTGAACTCCAAGGAGGCGGCTCCGCTAGCCGGGTTTCCCGAAGAGGCGCAGGAGGTCGGCGTCGTTCGGGCTCAATTTCTGCACGCGCTTCCAGGCGTCGATGGATTCCTGGTTCTTCCCGTTGCGGGCGTAGGCGGTGGCGAGGCGCTTGAGGAAGTCCACGTGCTGGGGGAAGGAGCAGTAGCCGTTCAGCCCCGTGGGAGGATTCCCGTTCAGGAACGCGTCGTCCGGACTGCAGGCCGTCGCGCGGAAATAGGCCTCCTCGGCCTTCCCGGGCTCGCCGCGGACGTACATGTAAAAATCGCCCAGGTACATCCAGGCCTCGGGCTTGGCGTTGATGACGCGGTCGTGGGTGTGGTCGGGGGAGGCCAGGTCGTATTGGTTGTTGGCGTACGCCCAGGCCTCGTCCACGAACCCTCCCGCGATCTGGTGGTAGGGCTTGCGGCATTCGCGGGCCTGGATGTGGTCGATGTAGACCTGCTCGGCCTCATCGAGCTCGCCGAGCTGGATGTGGATCTGGGCCTGGCGGTAATAGTTCTGGTCGTAGACGGGATCGATCTTGTAGTAAAGCTTGTAGCTGGCCAGGGCGGCCCGCCAATGGTCCCGGGCCTCCTTTTCGTAGAGGGAGGCCAGGTCCGGATGCCCGTATTGGCGGGCCTGCGGCGCCAGGGACATGAGGAAGTCGCCCCATTTCTGGTGCACGGTGCCGACCTGGTGGTGCATCTGGACGTAGTTGGGGCCGAGACGGCGCGTGTCGGCGTAGGCGCTCATGGCCTTCGACCAGAGGTCGTCGGTCTGCTTGCGGTGGATCTCCGCCTGGGTCACGTCCCCCCGGCCGAAGGCTTCCTGGGTCTTGCGGGCGAAGTCGGAGCCCCAGTCGTTATAGACGTTGCCGCGGAAATAGTGGGACATGATGAAGAAAGGGCTCTGCCGGTGGACCTCGGCATAATGCTCGAGGGCGCCTCCGATCCCGTCCTCCCGCCAGTAGACGTCCGGGAAGAGGAAATTGAGGACCTTGCCCGGGAGCGAATTCTTGTCGATGGTCCCTCCGCCCTCGCCGCGGTACATGATCTGGTATTCCCTGGGATAGCCCTGGATGGCCCCTTCGAATTGCGGGCCGCGGTTCCAGACGCCCTGCTTGGAGAAGAAGATGGCCCGGTTATGGTTCACGTCGCCCAGGAAGAAGCCCCAGAAGGGAACGACGGCGATCGAGGCCGCGATCAGGGTCGCGACGGATTTGATCCTGCGGGCGCGGGAGGCCAGGTCGAAGAACCACCAGACGGACGCGCCCCAGCAGAGCAGGAAGGTCCCCCAGGAGATGAAAAAGTGCGGCATCTCGTTCGGGTTGGCCGACCCGTCCCTCCCCTGGCACCAGTCGAATTGGCGCAGGATGCGTATGGCCACCGCGCTGATGACGAGGAACGCCAGGCCCTTGAGGACCTTGAGGAGCAGGGTCTTCTTTTCGCCCGCGGGCGGCGGCTTCTGCGGGGCGGGAGCGGATGCCTCTTCGGGCAGGGGGCTGTGCATGATGAGGGCGGAATTCAGCCCCACCAGGAGCCAGAAGGGGGTGCCTGACGACACGAACCGCATGGACACGTCGGTGTTGTTATGGATCAGCATGCCCAGCATGCCCGAGGCGAAGCCCAGCATGTAATAGGCCTCCTCGGGAAAGTCGGATTTCGTTTTGTCCGGGCCGGCCCGGATGGGGTGGGCGGTGAGGGCCTGGAGCGTCTTGTACACTCCCACCACGATGGTCAGGATGAGCCAGATCCAGATGGCCATCCCGATGACGCCCTCGTCGAACCAGACCTCGAGGTGCTCGTTCTCGGCGTGGTCGGTCTCGGTGTTGTGCTTGCCTTCGATGTGGAAGATGGCCGGCCGCCGGTAGGCGGGGTAGATCACCCAGAAGCTGCCGATGCCGTTGCCCAGGACCGGATTGTCCCGGATCATCTCCCAGGTGGACAGCCAGGTATAGATGCGGAAGGTGAACGACGTGAATCCGCCGTGGGCGATGAACACCTTGTGCGCGATGTAGAACCCGAGCGAGAGCACCACGAACACGGCCCCGCCCAGGAAGGCCATCCTGATCTTGGCGCTCCTGCTGAAGAACCGGACGAAAAAGAACACGAACACCGTGGTCCCGGCCAGCACGCCGACGGCCGGGCCCTTGGAGCCCGTCCAGTAGATGTTGACGAGGGTCAGGGCGATGAGGGGGATGAGGGCGAACCTGCGCGTCCTGATGTAGGCGGCGAACATCACCGGGATCATGATGACCAGGAAATTGCTGTAAAAGTTCGGGTTGCCGAACGTGGAGAAGACCCGCTCCCCGAAGGCCCGGCGCCAGACGAACTTGTCGATGCCGGAGGTGGGCGGGCCGGCGGGGAAGAAATGGATGTCGATCCACTGGATCAGGCCGTAGATCGTGGACACCGCGACCGCCAGGATGAGCCATTTGGTGATGCGCCTGAAATCGGAAACGGTCGTCATCTCCGTCACGGCGATCATGGCGAGGCCCACGTAGATGATCCGGCGGATGAAGTCGCCCAGGCTGCCCCAATGCAGGGGGGAATGGGCGAAAGAGATCATGCCCGACGTGAACATGGCCAGGACCGGCAGGATCACGAGGGTCTGGCTCTTGTTGAAAGGCCAATGGTCGGACTCGAAGACCTTGTAGAACCAGAGCGCGATGAGGATCGTGCCGAACATCTGCAGGATGGTGATCTTGACCTGGGCGGAATCGTAGGTCCGCAGATAGAAGGAGACGGCCATCAGGAAGAAGAACACGGGGAAGGCCGTGTCCAGGTACCTGGACGAGCGCTCCACGCTGGGCGTCGCGGTCTTGGAGATCATGGAAGGTTCAGAGTTCCCTCGCCAGGCCGATCCTGTGGGTGATCCCCAGGTCTCCGGCGGAATTCAAAGCGTAGTCCACCTTCCACTTCCCCGCTCCCATGCCCAGCCCGAACGAGACGCCGTTGGGCAGGGACGCCTTGGAGCCCAGGTTCCGGTTCTTGATATGACGGGAATAGCCCGCCCGGGCGGTGAATCGCCGCGGCAGGAGAGGGACCTCCGCGCCGGCGCCCACGACGCTGTCTCCGCCGTGGATCCGCTTGGAAAATTCGAGCGTCAGGAAGGAATCTTTGGGTATCCATGAGAAGGCCGGACCGTCCGGCCGGCCGGCGGCCAGGCCGAGCCGGGCCAGAGCGGGAAGGTCCTCCGAGGTTCCCCTGAAGGAGACTTTCGGCCCGAGGTTCTGGACCGACGCTCCGAAACGGACCGGAAGGGCCGGGTCGGAGGCGATGAC
>MGUT01000034.1:0-1919 GCA_001800095.1 Elusimicrobia bacterium RIFCSPLOWO2_01_FULL_64_13
GGCGTCCCGGAAATGGGCGAGGGGTCTGGCTCCGTCCGCCTCTTCCAGGGCCTCCCGGACCGCGCCGTCCTTGTCCTGGAAAAGCCCGAATATGGGGCTGGAATTCACCTGCAGGGCCCGGACCAGGTTCAGGCGGTCCTCCTTGGGCTTGGACAGGGTCAGTTCGTGGGCCAGCACGGACCCCTTGCCCGGTTCTTCGACTTCCAGCTCGCAGAAAAATCCGCGCCGGGAATGGGGTTTTCCCTCGGACCGGAACGCCTGTTCGTAAACGTAGAAGGCGGGCCGGAGGTCCCGGCAGACGATGCCTCTTTTCTTCCAGCCGTCCCAGACGTTCCTGGCCCGCTTGTAGCGGGACGCGTTCTCTCCCTCCGGCAGCTCCACGTGGACGGCGTTGTAGGGGCTGGCGCGGAGCCGCCGCGCCTGCTCGTCGCCGATGATGTCGTAGGGGGGGCAGACGGCCCGGGGGAGCTTGCCGGAAGGCAGGTTGTAGCGGTAAGCGCGGAAGGGATGGATGTCCGGCATCGTCAATCCTCTTTCCGCACCGATTTCTCCAGGGCCCGCAGGATGGCGTCGCCGGCCTTTTTCAGCACGGCCGCGTCGTGGGCCGTCGAGATGAAAGCCGCTTCGAACTGGGATGGAGGGAAATAGACCCCCTGCCCGAGGAGGTGATGGAAGAACTTGCCGTAGAGGGATGCGTCGGATTTCCTGGCGGAAGCGTAGTCCGTCACTGGTCCGTGGGCGAAAAAGAGAGTGAACATGGACCCCGCCTGGTTGATCTGGATGGGAACTCCCAGGTCCATCGCCCCCTGCCGGACCGTCTCCAGAACGGAAGAGAGGCGTTTCTCCATCTCTCGATAGGGAGGGCGGCGGAGAAGGGACTTCAGAACCGCCGCTCCCGCCGCGGCCGCCACGGGATTGCCGGAGAGGGTCCCTGCCTGATAGACCGCCCCGAGGGGAGACAAGTGGTCCATGATCCCGGCCTTCCCTCCCAGGGCGCCCACGGGAAACCCGCCGCCTATGATCTTTCCCAAAGTGGTCAGGTCCGGCCTGACGCCGTAGACCTCCTGGGCCCCGCCCATGGCCAGGCGGAAGCCCGTCATCACTTCATCGAAGACCAACAGGGAGCCGGAAGCGGAAGTCGCGGAGCGGAGGGCCTCCAGGAATCCCGGACGGGGGAGCACGACCCCCATGTTGCCGGAGACCGGTTCCACGATGGCCGCGGCGATCCTCTTTCCTTCGCGGCGGAACAGGTCCCGGACGGCGGTCGCGTCGTTATAGGGAAGGACCAAGGTCTCCTTCACGAAGGAGGCCGGCACCCCGCGGGAGTCGGGGACGCCCAGGGTCGCGGCTCCCGACCCGGCCTGGACGAGAAGGGAGTCCGCGTGGCCGTGGTAACAGCCGGCGAACTTGACGATCTTGGACCGGCCGGTAAAGCCCCGGGCCAGGCGGATGGCGGACATGACGGCCTCGGTCCCGGATGAGACCAGGCGCACTTTTTCAATGGAAGGCACGGCCCGGCAAATGAGCCGGGCAAGCTCCAGCTCCGGTTCGGAAGGGGCGCCGAACGACGTTCCCTTGCCGATCTGCGGCCTTACGGCGGCAAGGACCTCTTCCCGCCCGTGGCCCAGGATCATGGGGCCCCAGGAACCGACGAAATCAATGAAGGAGTTGCCGTCAACGTCCCAGACCCGCGCCCCTTTGGCCCGACGGATGAAGAGGGGAGTCCCGCCCACGGCCTGGAAGGCCCGCACGGGGGAGTTCACTCCTCCGACGAGGATCTTCTGCGCGATGGCGAAAAGGCCGCGGGATTTTTTGGTTTTGAGCATGGTCTCGGGAAGAAAGAGTATATCATTTTTCAGCCCTTGACGGATGGCGAAGCAACTTCGTCGTTCCGGATTGGTCGCGGGGGTGAGGGATTT
>MGUT01000034.1:1934-3503 GCA_001800095.1 Elusimicrobia bacterium RIFCSPLOWO2_01_FULL_64_13
CTGGTGGCAGACGTCCACCACCTCGTTCACGTCCTTATAGGCGAAGGGCGCTTCCTCCGCCAGTCCCCGGTAGGACGCCGTTCTGACCGAGATGTTCCGTTCCTCCAATTCTTTCCACAGCTTGTGCCCTTCGATCTGTTTCGCCGCCTGGGTGCGGCTCATGGCCCGCCCGGCCCCGTGGCAGGTCGTGCCGAAGGTCTCCTTCATGGCCCGTTCCGTCCCCACGGCCACGTAGGACCAGGTCCCCATGGTGCCGGGAATGAGCACCGGCTGTCCCACGGACCGGTATCTCTCGGGGACGTCCGGGTGGCCGGCGGGGAATGCCCTGGTGGCGCCTTTCCTGTGGACGCAGACCCTGGTCCTTTTTCCCCCGATCTCATGCTCCTCGATCTTGGCCACGTTGTGGCAGACGTCGTACAGCACCCCCATCCTCAAGTCGTTCGGACCCACGCCCAGGGTCCTCATGAAGGCCTCGCGCACCCAGTGGGTGATGGCCTGGCGGTTGGCCCTGGCGAAATTGGCGGCGGATGCCATGGCGCCCAGGTACTCCCTGCCTTCCCTGGATGAAAGGGGGGCGCAGGAAAGCTGGGGGTCCGGCAGGGATATGCCGTGCCTGCGGACGGACTCGCGCATCACCTTGAGATAGTCGTCGCAGATCTGGTAGCCGCAGCCGCGGGAACCTGTGTGGACCATGACCGTGACCTGGCCGGGGAAAAGCCCGAAGACGCGCGCGGTCCTCTCGTCGTAGATCTCGTCCACCTCCTGGATCTCGAGGAAATGGTTGCCGCTGCCCAATGTGCCGAGCTGGTCCTTCCCCCTTTCCACGGAGCGGGCGCTGGGCAGGTCCGGGTCCGCCGATTCCAGGAAACCGCCGTCCTCGCAGGTCTCCAGATCTTCCCGGTCCCCGTAGGCCCGCTCGACGGCCCAGCGGGCGCCCTTCTCGAAGACTTTCTTCATTTCCTCCCTCTTGAGATGGATCCTGCCCGTGGACCCAACGCCGGAAGGCACCGCGCGGAAGAGGGCGTCGGCCAGGGCGGGAATTTTGGACTCGACCTCGCTTTTTATCAGGTTGGACCGGAGGAGCCGGACGCCGCATGAGATGTCGTACCCGACCCCGCCCGGCGAGACGACCCCGTCCTCCATGGCCGTCGCCGCGACGCCGCCGATGGGGAATCCGTAGCCCCAATGGATGTCGGGCATGGCCAGGGAGGCGCCCACGATCCCGGGCAGGGCGGCGACGTTGGCCACCTGCTCGAGGGCGCGGTCCCGCCTGATCCTCTCCATCATGGCTTCCGAGGCGTAGACCCGGCCGGGAACGTTCATCGCTCCCGTCCGCGGGATCTCCCAAAGGTTCTCGCCGAGCTTTTTGATGCCGTCCATCAGACGTCGAAGATGATGTCCGCGGCGTACCCCTCTTTCATCTTCTTGATCTTGAGGCCGTGGTACGTGACGGCCTTGATCTCCCGGAGCGCCCGGAGACCAGGTCCCGCGCGGCCCCCGGAGAGGCGGGCCGAGAGGGCGCGGGGAGAGAGGGCCGTGACCTTGAACCGGGAATAGGCCGCGCGCTTG
>MGUT01000034.1:3518-12030 GCA_001800095.1 Elusimicrobia bacterium RIFCSPLOWO2_01_FULL_64_13
GCGCGCTTGACGGTGAATTTGTAGAGGATCTCCCCCAGCCAGTCCACGAGGAGGGATTCCGGCCCGTCGGAAGAGAGGCGGACGTTCGCGCTCTTTTCCCGGCCCGTCCCTTTCATTTCCGCCAGGAGGGACGTCATGCCGCGGGCCGCGTTCTCGAAGAGGGCGGCCAGGGTCTTTCCGCGCACGCGCAGGCCGATGTCGGCCGTGTGGGGGATGATCTCGAATCCGGGTCTCATGGGAGGGCCTGGAAAAATTATACCATTCCCTTCCCCGGATTCAAGTTGAACGGCCCCGCCCGATTTGGTAGACTTTACCCCGCAGACCGCGACCTCCCGCGCGCTCCAGTCCGCCGGGGAAGAAGCGGTTTTTTCAACCCCTCTAGAGGTCTGACCATTGAAACTTCTTGAAGCCCAAGCCAAAGAGATCCTGTGCGGATTCGGGATACCGGTCCCCGAGAACGCGGGAATGGTCTCCCGTCCCGGCGACATCCCCCGGGTCCTGAAGAAGGCCGGAGCGGGGCCCTGGGTCCTGAAGGCCCAGGTCCTGACGGGAGGGCGGGGCAAGGCGGGCGGGATCCGCGTGGTCCGCGCCTCGTCCCAGATGAAGAAGAATCTTTTGGAGATGCTGGGCATGACTCTGGTCACGGCCCAGACCGGCCCCGAGGGCGTTCCCGTCAGGCAGGTGCTTCTGGAAAAGCCCATGGAGCCGGCCCGCGAGCTCTATTTCAGCGTGGCCCTGGACCGGCGGCTCGGCTGCGCGCTGCTCATCGCTTCGAGCGAGGGGGGCGTGGAGATCGAGACCCTCGCCAGGAACTCTCCCGAAAAGATCCTCAAGATGGAGATCGGGCCGTCGGGCGCCCTGGAGGACAACCAGGCCAGGGAGCTTCTCTTCCGTCTCGGCCTTTACGATTCCGACCAGAAGAAATCCCGGGAAAGGGCCCAGTTCTTCAAGAATTGCGTGAGGGCCTTCTTCGCGCTGGACGCCTCCCTCCTCGAGATCAATCCCCTCGCCCTCACGGCCAAAGGCGGTCTCGTCTGCCTGGACGCGAAGGTCACCGTGGACGACAACGCTCTCTTCCGCCACCCGGAGCTCGCCCGCTATGAGAAAGCCGCCTGCCTGTCCCCGGCCGAGAAGGAAGCCAAGGCCGCCGGCATCTCCTACATCCCCTTGAGCGGCGACATCGGCTGCATGGTCAACGGGGCGGGCCTGGCCATGGCCACGATGGACCTTTTGAAACAGCACGGGGGCGATCCCGCCAACTTCCTGGATGTGGGCGGCGGAGCGAACGTGGAGCAGGTCACCCGCGCCTTCAAGATCATCCTCTCCGACAAGAACGTCAAGGCGGTTTTCGTCAATATCTTCGGTGGCATCATGAGGTGCGACGTGATCGCCGAAGGCGTCGTTTCGGCGGCGAAAGTGGTGAAGCTCTCGGTGCCCCTCGTGGTGCGGCTGGAGGGCAACCGCAAGGAGGAAGGGGCCGCCATCCTTTCCAAGTCCGGGCTGGACATTACCAGCGTCGGAGACTTGTCCCTCGCGGCCGCCAGGGCCGTCGAGCTGTCCCGGAATCATGGGAGGACCCCGTGAGCATCCTGGCCGGCAAGGAGACCAGGGTCCTCTGCCAGGGCATCACCGGCTCCGCCGGGTCCTTCCACGCCCGCGCCTGCCGGGACTACGGCACGAACCTCGTCGGCGGGGTCACGCCCGGCAAGGGCGGGACGTTCCTCGACCGGATCCCCATCTTCGACACGGTGAAGGAGGCGGCGGAGAAGACCGGGGCCGGCGCCTCCATGATATTCGTGCCGGCGCCGTTCGCCGCCGACGCGGTGCTGGAAGCCGTCTCCGCCGGCATCCGGCTCATCGTCTGCATCACCGAGGGCATCCCCGTCCTCGACATGGTCCGGGTGCGGCATTCCATCCAGGCCAGGATGGCGGAATCCATCCGCAGGGAGATCCAGACCCGGGGAGGGCTTGAGATCGGCGATCCCGGGGTCCTCGACCGGCACAGGGTCTGGCTCATCGGGCCGAACTGCCCCGGGGTCATCACGCCCGGCGAATGCAAGATCGGCATCATGCCCGGCCCCATCCATCTGTCCGAAAGCGCCGAGCCGAGGACGGGCAAGGTGGGCATCGTCTCCCGTTCCGGCACCCTGACGTACGAGGCCGTCTGGCAGCTGACCGCCCTGGGCATCGGCCAGTCCACGGTGGTGGGCGTCGGGGGCGACCCGGTGCCGGGGACCGGATTCATAGAGATCCTGGCTGAATTCGAGAAGGACCCCGGCACCCGCGCCGTCCTTTTGCTCGGCGAGATCGGCGGGTCCGCCGAGGAGGAAGCCGCGCGTTTCTTCAAGGAAAAGATGTCCAAGCCCCTCATCGGATTCATCGCCGGCCAGACCGCCCCGCCCGGCAGGCGCATGGGACACGCTGGCGCCATCATCGAAGGCGGCTCCTCGGGCACGGCCCAGGAAAAGATCTCGGTCCTCAAATCCATGGGGGTCGCGGTCGCGCCCTCGCCGGCCGAGATCGGGGCCACGGTGCAGAAGGTCCTCGCCTCGGGAGGCAAGGGATGATCGGTCCGGTCAGTTTCGGCAAGCACACCTTGAACCAGATCGAGATCGGGATCACCAAGGAATGGCTCGAGACCAACGGCCTGGGTTCCTACGCCTCCGGCACGATACTCGGGGCGAACACGCGCCGCACCCACGCCCTGTACGTCCTGCCCGCGGGCGTTCCCTCGCGCAGGATGACCATGGTCAACCGGCTGGAGGAGGCCGTCCTCCTGCGCGACCGCCGGATCGATTTTTCCTCCCAGGAATATCCCGGCAGCGTCTTCCCGCGGGGCTACCTGAACCTCGAGCATTTTTCCCTGGAACCCTTTCCGCGCTGGGTGCTCGCTTCGGACGATCTCAAGATCGAAAAGACCTTTTTCCTCCGCTCGGGCGAGGACTGCGCGGTGCTCCTCTACCGGCACCTCATGGGCCCGCCGGTCCGGCTGATCTTGAGGCCCTTCCTTTCCTGCCGGGACCCGCTTTCCCTCATCAAGGAGGACCGGCGCTTCGACGGTTCCATCCGGGCCGAAGGCCGCCGGCTCTGGTGCGCCGTGCCCGGCGCTCCCTCCTTTTCCATCACGGCGCTCTTCCGGACGGAATCGGAGAACGGACGGATCCGGATCAACGGGGACCCGGTCTGGTACAAGAACCTCGTCTACGCGCACGACGAGGAGAACGAGCTCGATTCCAGGGAAGACCTCTACGTTCCCGGCCAGATCCTCGCGGAGTTGGAACCCGGCCAGACCCTGGCTCTCGTCTTCTCCCCGGAGAAGGAGCCGAACATCCACCTGGACCGCTGGATCGAGCAGGAGCTCTTCGCGCGCAGGAAGGCCGTCGAGAACGTCAAGGTGCGCGGGGAGCTCGGGCGGATCTGCGCCCTGGCCGCGGACCAGTTCATCGTCCGCAACGGCAAGGGCGCCGGCATCGTGCGGGGCTACCCCTCGAAGGACCTCTCCATGCGCGACTCCCTCATGTGCCTGCCCGGCATCTGCCTGGCCACGGGCCGCCTGGACGAGGCCCGGGAGATCTTGCGGAACGCCTCCAAGCTGGCCGCCGGCGGCCTGTTCCACGGGTCCCGGGAGCCGGACTCGGAGGATTGCGGCTATTGCGCCGTGGACCCGGCGCTCTGGTTCGTGTGGGCCGTGCAGGAATTCCACGCCGCCGCCAAGGACGATGATTTTCTGCGCGAGATGAAGCCTCACGTGGAAGCGGTCGTGCGGTCCTTCAGCGAAGGGACCGGGGTCGAGGGTCCGAACTGCCGTTGCGACGTCCGCATGGATTCCGACGGGCTCATCATCGGGAGCTCCCAGGGGGTTCCCCTCACCTGGATGGACGCGCGGGTGAACGGCTGGATCGCCACGCCCCGCAGGGGCAAGGCGGTGGAGGTCCAGGCCCTCTGGTACAACGCGCTCCAATTCTGCTCCGAGATATGCATCAAGTTCGACGGCCGCGACTCCGGCTGGGGGGACCTGGCCCGCAAGGTCCGGGAAAGCTTCAACCTCTATTTCTGGAACTCCCAGGTCAACTACCTCTTCGACCATATCGAAGGCAACATGCGCGAGGGCTCCATCCGCCCCAACGCCCTCTACGCCGTGAGCCTTCCCTACGAGGTCCTCGAGACCGACAAGTTCCGGCCGGTGGTGGACCAGGCCTGGAGCGCGCTCTACACTTCTCTGGGATTACGGACGCTCTCGCCCAAGGAGCCGCATTTCCACGCGGTCCACGCGGGCGACGAACGCAGCCGGGCCGCTTCCATGCATAACGGCACCGTGATGTCATTTTTGATCGGACCGTTCCTCACCGCTTTCATGAAGGCCTACGGCCGCGACGCGGCCAACCGCGAACGGGCCGTCCATTTTCTCCGGCCCATCATGATGCACGTGGCCGACGCCGGGGTGGGGACCATTTCCGAGATGTTCGACGGGGACCCGCCGCACACCCCGCGGGGAGGGATCGCGGACGCGCGCGCCGTGGGCGAGATCCTGCGCGTGATGCAGGAAGAAGGTCTGGAAATCTAGGAGGAGACCATGCCATTCGTGAGAGTGACCATGATGCCGCGGGACAAGGAAACGAAGCAGGCCCTGGCCAGGGACATCGCCGAGGCCGTGATGAAGCATTGCAAGGTCACGGCCGAGCATACCTGGATCGTCTTCGAGGAGCCGCCCCGCTCCTCCTGGTCCTTCGGCGGAAAGATGGCGGAATGATCCTCGGGGTCCCGAAGGAGGTCAAGGACGGCGAGTGCCGCGTGGCCCTGACGCCCGGAGGGGCGAAGGCCCTCGTCCGGCAGAAGCACGCGGTCCTCGTCCAGAGAGGCGCGGGCGGCCTCGCGGGGTATCCGGACGCCGAATACCGCTCGGCCGGAGCCCGGGTCCTTCCATCCGCGCGGGCCGTCTGGGAGAAAAGCGGACTCGTCCTCAAGGTCAAGGAACCCCTCCCGGCGGAGTTCCAATATCTCAAGCCCGGCAAGATCCTCTTCTGCTACCTCCACCTCGCGGCCGACCGTTCCCTCACCATGGCCCTGGTCCGTTCCGGGATCGCGGCCGTCGCCGGAGAGACCATCCGCGATTCCAAGGACCGCCTGCCGCTCCTGGAACCCATGAGCGAGCTGGCCGGGCGCATGGCCGCGATCGTGGCGGCCTATTACCTGTCCACGCCCCACAGCGGACGGGGCGTTCTGGTCTCCGGCCTGCCCGGAGTGCTCCCGGCGCATTTCGTCGTGATCGGAGGGGGGACCGTGGGCGAGAACGCGGCCAAGATCGCTTCCGGCATGGGCGCCCAGGTCACCATACTCGACCTTAGCCAGGAACGCCTGCGCTCGCTTAGCGAGATCCTGCCCGGCAACGTCTCGACCCTGGCTTCCACCCCTTCCAACATCGAAGAGGCCGTTTCCACGGCCGACGCCGTCATCGGCGCGGTGCTCATTCCCGGGGCCAAGGCGCCCAAGCTCATCACGCGCGGGCTCCTCAAGAAGTTCCCCCGCGGGAGCGTCCTGGTGGATGTCTGCATCGACCAGGGCGGGATCTCCGAGACCAGCCGGCCCACGTCCCATTCCCATCCCACCTACAGCGTGGACGGGGTCCTGCATTACTGCGTTCCCAACATGCCCGGCGCCTACGGCCGCACAGCCACGAACGCCTATACCCACGCTTCCCTCGATTACGTCTCCCTCATCGCCTCCCGGGGGCTCCGGGGGGCGTTCTCGAAGGACGCCGGCCTCGCGCAGGGGCTGAACGTCTGCGGGGGCCGGGTGACCTGCCCGGAAGCGGCGGGAGCCCACCGCCTTTCCGCCGCCCGCTGGCAGGACGTCCTCTAGTTCCCGCCGCTTGAACGCGATCCAGACCCGCGGTCTCTGCAAGGATTACCAGGTCCCGGTCAAACGGCCGGGACTGATGGGCGCTTTCCGCCATTTTCTGGACGGCAGGACCCGGACGGTGCGGGCCGTGCGGGACGTGTCGTTCGACATCGGGAAGGGCGAGCTCGTGGGCTTCCTGGGGCCGAACGGGGCCGGCAAGACCACCACGCTCAAGATGCTTTCAGGACTCCTCTACCCCACCTCGGGGGAGGTGACGGTCCTGGGCCGCGTGCCCTCGAAGAGGGAGAACGATTTCTTGAGGCGTTTCTCCATGGTGATGGGCCAGCGCACCCAGCTCTGGTGGGACCTGCCGGCCAGGGAGACCTTCACCCTCAACCAGAAGATCTATTCCATTCCGGAGCGGGAATTCGCCAGGCGGCGCGACGAGGTGATCGCGCTCCTCGAGCTGGAGGAGCTCGTGGACCGCCCGGTGAAGAAGCTCTCCCTGGGGGAAAGGATGAAGGCGGAGCTGGCCTGCGCGATCCTGCACGAGCCGGAGGTCCTTCTCCTGGACGAGCCGACCCTGGGTCTGGATATCGTCATGCAGGAGAAGCTCCGGCGCTTCATCCTCGATTACCAGCGCCGCACCCAATGCACCATCCTCCTCACCAGCCATAACATGGACGACGTGGAAGAACTCTGCCAGAGGGTCATGGTCATCAACGACGGCCAGCTCCTTTACGACGGTTCCCTGGAAAAGATAGTCCGGAGCTACGCCCCGGACAAGCTCGTGGTCCTGGGAGCCGCGCGAAAACTCGAGGCCGGACAGCTCTCCCCGTACGGCGAGATCGTTTCACTCGACGGGACCTCCGCCAAGCTCCTCGTCCCCCGGCAGAAAGTCTCCCAGGCGGTGGGGGAGATCCTCTCGCGCCTGCCCATCGTGGACCTGGCCGTGGAGGAGATGCCGGTGGACCACATCATCCGCAAGGTGTTCCTCAAGGCGGCCTCCTCCGGGAGCGGCGCCGCCGGCCGCGGACTGCTCGAGGAAGAGGACGGCGAGGAACGGAAGGAAAAGGACCTGCATGAACGCTCCGTTCCCTGACGCTTTTTCCAAATACCGGACCGTGTTCGCCATGTCGGTCCAGAGGGAGCTCACCTACCGGGCCAGCTTCCTCATGGACCGGGCCAGGAGCGTCACCATCCTCATCGCCTTCTACGCCTTCTGGTCCGCCATATTCCAGGACCGGGCCGACTTCGCCGGATACACCCGCGCCCAGATGTTCACCTACGTCCTGGGGATGAACGTTCTGAACGCCCTCGTCTTTTCCGACAAGACCTGGGAGATGATCTACGAGATCAACACCGGCAAGATCTCCTCCTACCTTATCCGCCCCATCTCCTACATCGGCGCCTGCGTGAGCCGGGACGCCGCCGACAAGCTCACCCAGATGCTTTCCGCCGTCATCGAGGTCGCCCTGGCCTGGTGGCTCCTGCGCGTCCCGCTTTACGCGCCCCGGGACCCCTGGACCTACGCGGCGTTCGCGGCGGCGGCGCTCCTGGCGGTGGCCCTCTATTTCCTCATGAGCTACGCCGTCAGCTCCCTGGCCTTCTGGACGGCGGAATCGGGCGGCCCGCGGTTCTGCTTCGAGCTCTTCCTGGCCTTCGCGTCCGGCGGTTTTTTCCCCCTGGACGTCCTGCCCGGCCTCATGCGCCGGACCTTCGAGTCCCTCCCCTTCGCCTCGCTCCTCTTTTTTCCCCTGAACGTCTTTTTGGAACGGCTGGGCCCGGGGGACCTGGCCCGGGGTTTCGCCGTCCAGGTCTTTTGGATCGTTTGTTCCGGGTTCCTCGTCCGCGCCCTGTGGCGGCGGGGCCTGCGGGCCTACGGGTCGGAGGGAGGATAGTGAAGCGTTACGCCGGCGTCTGGTGGAAACTGGCGCGGATGTCTTTCTTGATGCAGATGACCAACCGCTGGAGTTCCCTCGGCTGGCTGGGGGGCAAGCTGGTGCGGCTGGGGTTCTATTTCGTCTTCATCACGGCCATATTCGGCCACGTGAGCTCCGTGGCCGGATACAGTCTCGCGGAAGTGGCCCTCTTCTTCCTGACCTTCAACATCGTGGACATCGTGGCCCAGCTTTTCCTGCGGGGCATCTACATGATCGGGAGGGACATCCGCGAGGGGGACATGGACTTCTATCTCATCCAGCCGGTGAATCCCCTCTTCCGCATCGCCTCGAACCTGGTCGATTTCCTCGATTTCTTCACTCTGATCCCGGTCATCGTCGTCACGGCGGTGATCCTGCCCAAAGTGATGCCGGGCGTCCCGTTCTGGCCCGCTCTGGGGAGGGTCGGCCTGTACCTCGCCCTCTGCGCCAACGGGGTCGTGATCGCCTTCTGCCTCCACGTGCTGATCGCGTCCCTCACCGTCCGCACCCAGCAGATGGAGAACACGATCTGGCTTTACCGGGACCTGGTGAGCCTGGGACGGTTCCCGGTGGACATCTACGCGCCGTTCCTCCGGCTCCTCCTGACCTTCGTCCTGCCGATCGCGGCCATGGTCACCATCCCCACCCGGGCGCTCCTGGGACTGGCGAGCCCGAAGGCCGTGCTCCTCGCCCTCGCCCTTTCCGCCGGCCTGACCGTCTTGAGTCTCAAGTCCTGGAAAGGGGCCCTCAAG
>MGUT01000035.1:0-5973 GCA_001800095.1 Elusimicrobia bacterium RIFCSPLOWO2_01_FULL_64_13
GGCTTTGTAGTCGGCTGGATCGCCCAGAGAGGGCTCCAGAGGCGCGCCCTATAAGCCAGGAATCCATAAAAACCAAAAAGAGCAGACCATACTGAAATGACGAGGATGACCAGATTTTTGGACCCACGGTCTTTCATTTTTTGTCAATCTATTCCCACTGGTCCACTTTTTCAGCGACCTTGCACAATTCAAAAAGTCCGCAAGCCACATTGCGGTAAAGATGAGGACCCAGCACGCTCTTGATGGCCTCCGATAAATCCGATCGCAGGGCCTTCGCCAAATGGGCCTGCTCCGGAGTGGTGATGACCTCCCGGAAAATGGCCGCCACCAAGGCGTCAACGAATTCCTCCAAACCCTTCTCGACATCCACGACCAGGCGCTTTACCTCACCGGATTGCCAGGGATGCCTTGCGGCCAAGTCGGAAGCCGGATTCGTATTCCATCCGGCAGGCTCAATGGTTTCTTCGCAAAGCGCTTGCAGACCACAGACGTCGTACCGGACGATGAACCTTTCAAAAATACCCTTCAGCTTCTTTCTTAAGGATTCTTTGCGTTCATGTCCAAGGAGCGCGAACTCCGGATGCGCGAGAATGTCCCGCCAGATCGCCGCTGTCAGCCGATCGAGCACATCCCCCAACGACTCGGATCCCCTTAACCTCAATTGGTATCGGCTCACGGCCCTTTTTTCTCCATGCCTTTCTCCCCTATATTTTCCTTGCGGACTTTGGAGTCGTATTTCAAAAATTCGGTGATTTTGCCGGCGCTTTTCGCGTCAACGCCGGCGCGCGGTTTTTTCATCATCTTTTTGACGTACGCCGCCAATTCATCGGCGGAATACGGCGCATTGATCGGCCTTGCCAATGTGTGGCACTTTTGGCATTTTTTTTCAAATACCTTGTAGTTATCCTGCTGTTCTTTCGGGTATTTGGAGACATCAATAGCGCTTGGCCCGTTGTCCCAGGGAAAAACCTTTTCTTTGGAATCCTTCTTTGACTTTTCGCTTTTCTTGGCGGGAGGCGGCGAAGCCGCCTGTTCGGCTGAAATTGCGAGATTGGAGGCCATAAAAGCCATGGCCGCAAAAACCGTTGTGATAAGGCATGTCATTTTTTCCATAGTTTTCTCCATATCATCTCGCGGATGCCCGGCAGAACTCCTCCCGCATTAGAAAGGAACGGCAGGATTAAGGAACCTCGCCCGCTACGGCCCTATTCCCGTTTCCCTGCCGCCCCTATGATAAGATTCTTTTCTAAATGACGGATTTCTCTAGTTAGAATCCCACCTCGGCCTGCAATGTCCAGCGGGCATCTTTAGGATCTCCCGGGGGCGTATTCACCTCTGAACGATACTCCGTATAGACCCTGGCGTTCGGCCGGAAATAAGTTCCCACCTGTGCCGTCACCGCGGCAATCGTCTTCGTTTTGTTCGTTGTCTCATGCCAATCGTACCGCAACAACGGAACGAAGATAGGCAAGTCCCCTTTCATGACCGTATAGAATCCTTCAAGATATGCGGCGCGATTATGTTGATCGCGGTTAACGGCGACACTATTATCCCTGTCGAACAGCGTTACAAATGCGGTTCTGAAGTTTAGCCCAGCCAACTCCACTAACGCATCCACTCCCGCGCGAGCGTATCTATACTTTGTATTTTTTGTGTCGCCGACCCATTCCTGTTCGCCGAAGTCGCCAAATCCGCCGATCGCGACCCCTTTTAACGAATCTAAAGCCAAGCGGACGGAAAAGTCCTTTGGGCCTTCTCCTTCATCGTCTGATTTGTCGGCGGAAACACCCATGCTGTAATAGACGGAACCGACACCTTCTTTGAGCGCTTCTCCATATAGAGCCATGGTCTGCTTCATGTCGTCCATGGTGACGCCGGAAACAGGGCCCAGGGTCGCGAAGTTGCGTTTATTGACCGTCAATATGCCCATGTTGGAAAGCGTCTGGTAGGGGTCCATCGCCCAGAAGGAGCGGTTTGCCGCCAGGACGTTCAGGAATCTGAAAGGATGATAGCCGACTTGAAGTTCTCCGACCGCCGGCGCAAAAGCCGTCTCATCCTCCATCTCTATTTCCGTGAAGTAAGAGAAATCTTTGGCGATATTTCCCCCGGCAATGAAGAGCTCCAATTCATGGAGCGCCCTTATCTTCTTTCTCGATGTGGGGCCATTTCTCGAATCCAACGGTCTCGCTTTCACTATGGCGCCCCAGGGGAACATCTGCTCCAAGACCTGCGACCAAGGTTCGGTTTTGACTTCCTGCGCTCCTTCCACGCTTTTTGGCTCACGCACATAACCCAGAATCTTGAATTCCCTGCCGAACTCGTTCAGCGCGGGAAAAGCAGAGTGACATTCCGTGCAAGCCAGCTTGTATTTGCGCGCGAACGCCGGCACCGCGGAAACTTCCGACACGCCTGTTGGACGGATCACGCACTGATGCCTGATTTTTTGCACGACAGGCTGAAGAAGCCATGATGCAAATAACACAGTGCCGGCTAATGCCGCTGTTTTTAACGCGCTTTTTATTTTGCTTTTCATCTCAAACCTCCTTGCATCAGATTTTCCGGCGCAGATGGTCCTAAGCATCAAGAACGCGCAGACAGTTGGGATCTGCACATAGATCATGATAAATTGAGATGAAAATAAGATTAAATGAAGATTAAACTTTTTTAATGTAAGAGCGGATTGTAAAACTACGAAGAGAAGGTGGTGATGGCAGGAAGGGTGACGGTAAAAGTCGTGCCTTGCCCGACTTTGCTTTCCACGCGGATCGTTCCTTTGTGGGTCAGTACGATCTCTCTGCAGATCGCCAGCCCCAACCCTGTCCCGCCGAGGGACCTGGAACGTTCTTTGTCCACGCGGAAGAATCGGTCAAAAATTTGATCCAAATGATCTTCCGGTATTCCCACGCCCGTATCGCTTATTTTTATGACGACCCGGCTGTCGTGGAGGGTTGAAAAAAGCGCGATTTTGCCTCCTTGCGAGGTATATTTAATCGCGTTATCCACGAGATTTAAGAAGAGTTCCTGCAGGTGAGATGCATCGGCCATCACGATGGCCTTCTCGTTCTTCTCGAAATGGAATTTTTGATTTTTTTGCATGGCTAGGAATCGGGCCGGCTCTTCGATTTTATTCAGAATGTCGTCAATGCAAACAGGATGGAATTCGACTTTGTTTTGTTCCGAATCGAAGCGTGAAAGGGTCAAGAGATGATGGACAATTCGCGAGAGATGATTTACTTCTTCCAGGTTGCTCTGAAAAATTTTATTGCAATCCTCGCTGTTCCCCTGGCAGGGCCTTGCGTGCATTGATTTGAGGGCGAGTTCGATTTCGCCCTGCAGGATGGTCAATGGCGTTCGCAATTCATGGGAAGCGTCCGCGGTGAATTGGTGAATTCCTTGAATGGAATGTTCCAGGCGCGCGATCATGTCGTTCAAGGTAAGAGAAAGCTTTCCGATCTCATCGTCCGTTGAGATGACCGGCAGTCTCCGGCTCAAGCTCTCCGAAGAAATCCTTTGGGCTTGTTGAGCCAGATCTTCCACCGGTTTAAGAGTTTGTCGGATCAGAAAAAGGCCGATGAAGGTGCCAATGAAAAGGACGGTCGGGATTGCTATCAAACCGCCCCACAAGATATCGTTTTGGAGCTGTTTCATTTCTTTGAGGGGCTCGCCGATTTGAATGATATCATGCCTGGCGCGCGTGTACCGGGATCGAAAGGAGACAATTCGAAAAGGATAAGAGAATCCTTTCAAATCGACGGTCTCAAATGTCTCCTTTGATTGATGGGAAGGAATCGCAAGGACATGTCCTTGCAGTGAAGAAGACCGGTAAAGGACATTTTCGTCCTCATCGGAAACCTGTACGAGAGTATCCGTCCAATTTTTTCTCATAAGCAGGGAATCTAATTCCGCATAATCCGATGTCCGCGCCTTTTGCCCGCCCGGCCCCGTTCGGAATGGCGAGCCCGTCGGACCATGCTTCGCCTCCTGCCAGAAAGCTTTCAAATACTCCAATTTTAGTTGCAGGACCCGATCGATTTCCTTTCGCTGATTTTTGGTTGCCACGGCATAAAATCCGGCGGCGATGACGACAAGCAGAAATGAGATCGCGCTCAAGTTCCATAGGGTGAGTTTGGCTCGTATGCTTAAGCTCCTGGATCTACGTTCATTATCTTGAGCAGCTTCATCTTTCATTGGATTGGGGCGTGGAAAGAGATTTAAGGACATACCCGACGCCGCGCACTGTTTCGATCTTTGGATAATGTCCGTTTATATCGATTTTATCCCGGAGATGTCTGACGTAGACATCGACGACATTCGTGAAGGTATCAAAATCAATGCCCCAGACATGTTGAAGGATCATGGTCCGGGTCAAAACCATGTCCGGATGGCGCATAAAATATTCCAATAGAGAGAATTCCTTGGCGGTCAGTTCGATTAACTTATGCTTGAATTGGACTTTGTGGGTCAGGAGATTTAAGGTGAGGTCGCCTATTTTGAGTTCGTCGAATTTCGCCTCCGTGCGTCTGCGCAGAATAACCCGGACCCTCGCCAGCAATTCCTCGAATGAAAAAGGTTTCGTGAGGTAATCTTCCGCTCCCAGACTTAAGCCTTTGACCTTGTCCTGAACGGTATCTTTTGCGCTCAAAATAAGGACAGGCGGGGAATCTTTTTTTGAGGAGAAAATCTTCAATACTTCCAAACCATCTCTTTTGGGAAGCATAATGTCCAGGATGACAAGGTCATACAGGCCGTTTTGGGCAAGAACGGCGGCTTCTTCCCCGTCATAAGCGACATCAACGCTGTAAGATTCCTCCTTTAATCCTTTTCGGATAAAAGAAGCGACCTTTTTTTCGTCTTCAACGACAAGGATCCGCATTACATTCCTCTTTCAACCCCCATCACATATCGAAGATGATACCATTTTGATGGGGGGTCCTGGGTGGAAAGTGGTGCCAGTTTAGGTGTTAAGGGTTTGGTATAATAAAGCCCTATGCGGCGATGCGTCTTTGCAGTTTTTTGTGTCCTTTGCGCCTCACCGGTTTTCGGCGCCGACCCCGACCCCATAGCCAACCTTAAAAATAAGGTCGTAGAGAGGCGGCTGGCGAATGGACTGCGCCTCCTCGTAGTCGAAAGACATACCGCGCCTCTCGTGTCGTTCCAGATGCTCTTCCGCGTCGGCGGAGTGGACGAGGAACCCGGCAGGACGGGACTCGCCCACCTCTTCGAGCACATGCTCTTCAAAGGGTCCCAGACAGTCGGCACCAAGGACTTCTCCAAAGAAAAAACCCTCATCGATAAGCTCGACCTGGCCGACAAAAGAATCCGCGGAGAGGAATCCAAAGGACCCAAGGCCGACCCCGAGACCCTGAAAAAACTCCGCGAGGACATGAAGTCCCTCGAGGAAGAACAGGCCCGCCTCATCATCCCGGCCGAATTCGACGAAATCTACCAGAGGAACGGAGCCCGGGGACTGAACGCGTTCACGGGCAGGGACATGACCGGCTTCGTGGTCAGCTTGCCCTCGAACCGCTGGGAACTCTGGCCCATCCTGGAATCCGACAGGATGAAGCGCCCGGTCCTGCGCGAGTTCTATAAGGAACGGGACGTGGTCATGGAAGAAAGGCGCATGCGCTACGAGGACCACCCCAGAGGCAAGATATGGGAGGAGTTCCTGGCCCACGCCTTCATCGCCCATCCCTACCGCCTCCCGACCATCGGCTGGATGTCGGACGTGCGTAACCTGACCCGCCCGGACGCCGTGAAATTCTACGAGAGCCATTACGTTCCGGGCAACGCCGTCCTGGCGGTGGTGGGGGACGTGGACGGCGGGGAAGTGGGGGACAAGCTGGAGAGATATTTCGCCGGGATCCCCTCGGGAGAAATCCCCAAACCTTCCGCCGGCGTCGAGCCCAAACCCTCCGGGGAAAGAAGGGTCCTCATAGACTTCGACGCGGAGCCCACCCTCCTCCTCGGCTA
>MGUT01000035.1:5993-6547 GCA_001800095.1 Elusimicrobia bacterium RIFCSPLOWO2_01_FULL_64_13
GACGCGGAGCCCACCCTCCTCCTCGGCTACCATAAGCCCAATCAGCCCCACCCCGACGACACGGTCTTCAGCGTCATCGAGCAGATCCTCTCGCGCGGCCGCACGTCCCGTTTCAACAGGAACATCGTGGATAAAAAGCTCGCCGTCTCCGCCTGGGCGTCGAACGGGGTCCCGGGAGAACGCTACCCCAACCTCATCGTCTTCGGCGGGTCGCCCCGCAACCCCCACGGCAACAGGGAGCTTGAAGGGGCCATAATCTCCGAGCTGGAGAAACTGGCGCAGGAACCCGTCTCCCCCAGGGAGATTGAGAAGGTCGCCAACGGTCTCGAGTCCGATTTCATACGCCTCCTGGCCTCGAACGAGGGGCTGGCCTCCCAGCTCTCCTACGCCGAAGCGGTGCTCGGCAACTGGCGCGAGCCGTTCGAGTTCCTGGAAAGGGCGCGCAAGGTCACGCCGGAAGACGTCCGGCGCGTCGCCCGGGAATATTTCAAGAGATCGAACCTGACGGCCGCCTGGCTGGAGAGAGCGGCCAAGAAGGAGAAGCCGTGACGTTC
>MGUT01000035.1:6576-10833 GCA_001800095.1 Elusimicrobia bacterium RIFCSPLOWO2_01_FULL_64_13
CCTCGGCCTTTCCGCGGCCCTCCGGGCCGACCCCCCGCCTGGCCTGGATTTCCCGCCCCTGAAGTTCGTCCCGCCGGCTGTGGAAACGCGGCTACTCTCGAACGGCGCCACGGTGTTCATCCTTGCGGACCATGAACTGCCCCTCGTGAACGTGACGGCGGTCTTTCGCGGGGGAAGCGCGTACGAGCCGGCGGACCGGGCCGGGCTCACGGACCTGGCAGGGACCATGATCCGCGCGGGCGGCACGAGGTCCCGGAAGCCGGAGGACATGGACGAGACCCTCGAATTCATAGGAGCTTCCGTCGAGACGGGCATAGGCGCGGAACAGGCCTCGGCCTCCCTCTCCGTCCTTAAGAAAGATCTCAAGGTCGGGCTCGAAATCTTCGCCGACGTCCTGCGGAACCCGGCGTTCCGGGGGAAGAACCTCGCCGTGGAAAAGGCGAAGATGATCGAAGGCATCCGCAGGCGGAACGACGACCCATTCGGCATAGCCAGGAGGGAACTGCGAAAAATGGTGTATGGCCCGGACCACCCCCTGGCGGCGGTCCCGGAGATCCCGGCCGTGAAAAAATTCTCCCGCAAGGACGTGGAGAAGCGTTATGAAAGGTATTTCCATCCCGACAACATGCGGCTCGCCGTTTCCGGAGACGCGGACCCGGACGAGATCGTCCGTTATCTGGAAGAGGTCTTCCAGGGCTGGAAGGCCGGCATGGCCCCTCTCCCCGAGCCGAAGTCCATCGACCCCAGGGCCAGGGACCTCGCCCTGGCCAGGACGGCACGCCTGGTGGGCTACGCCCCCAAGGACCTGAACCAGACCACCATCCTCCTCGCCCACCTGGGGATCAAACGTCACAACCCCGACAGGTTCGCCCTGGAAGTGTTGAACGAGATACTGGGAGGGAGCTCCCTAAGCTCGCGCCTCTTCAAGGAAGTGCGGTCGCGCCGGGGACTGGCCTACTGGGTGGGGAGCTCGTTCAGCGAGCCCTGGGACTACGGGACCATCGCCGCCGGCTGCCAGACGAAAAGCGAAAGCGCGCCCCAGGCCGCGCGCTCCATACTCGCCGAGATCGAGCGCATGAGGACGGAGAAGGTCGGCGCGGATGAGCTCGAGCTGGCCAAGCAAGCCATCGCCAATTCCTTCATCTTCCGCTACGCCTCCTCCCACGCCGTCGCCTCGGAGAGGATGTCCCTCGAATTCTACGGCTACCCGCCCGACTACCTGGACAAATACGTTCCCAGGATTCTGGCCGTGACGGCGGACGACATCCTGGACGCCGCGAAGAAATACCTCCGGCCCGGAGCCATGGTCCTGATGGCCGTGGGCCCTTCTTCGGGAGAGGGAGGCCTCAAGGAGTTCGGCATACCCGCCCGGGTGGACATCCGCATCCCCGAATGAAGTCCGCGTTCGAGCGAGTCTTGAGCATGGGCGGAAAAGGAAGTATGATAACCGCATGAAGTCCCAGGCCTATGTTCCCGGCGACACCATCGCCGCCATAGCCACCCCGCAGGGCCCCGGCGCCATAGGCGTCATCCGGCTCTCCGGGGACCGCGCCGTCTCTCTCGCGGCCTCCCTCGTCACCCTTGCCAACTCCCGCCCTCTCGCTTCCCTCGAGCCCCGCAGGGCGGCCCTGGCGGTCTTCCACCAGAACGGCACGAACCTGGACCGGGTACTGGTCACGGTGTTCCGCGCGCCCCATTCCTTCACGGGCGAGGACGTGGTCGAGATATCCTGCCACGGAGGCCCGGCGGTCATGCGCCGCGCCCTCGAGCTCATCCTCGCCGCCGGCGCCCGCGCCGCCGAGCCGGGCGAATTCAGCCAGCGCGCCTATTTGAACGGGAAGATGGACCTCATCCAGGCCGAGGCCCTGGCCGAGCTCATCCGGGCCAGGACGGACCTGGCGGTCACGGCCGCCTTCACCCGCATGGAAGGGGGGCTTTCGGACAGGGTGCGGGAACTGCGCTCCTCTCTCATAGGGGTCCTGGCTCTCGCGGAAGCGGCCCTGGACCATTCCGACGACGCGGCCGTGGAGGAGGCCCTGGCGCGGGAATCCGCCGCGGGAGAAAAAGTCCTCCTGGCCTTGGCGGACGTCCGCGCGCTCCTGGCGACCTCCTCCGCCGGCCTCCTTCTCCGCGACGGGGCCCGCGTGACCCTCGCCGGCCGTCCCAACGCGGGAAAATCCTCCCTCCTCAATCTTCTCCTCGGGACCCAGAGGGCCATCGTCACGCCCGAACCCGGCACCACGCGCGACACCCTGGAGGAAGGCCTCGACCTCGACGGGGTGCCGGCGATCCTGGTGGACACGGCCGGGATCCGTTCCGGCTCCTCCGATCCCGTGGAGAAGCTCGGCATCGAGCGCGCCAGGCGCTCCATAGAGGGATCCGACGCGGCCATCGCCGTGGTGGACGCGAGCCGCCTTCTCTCCGACGAGGACAGGACCGTCGCCGGCCTCCTGCGCGGAAAGCCGGCGGGAGTCGTCGCCCTGAACAAGTCCGACCTGCCTTCCCGGGTCGCGCCCGGCGACGTCCGGTCCCTTTTTCCCGATTACCCCGTCGCGCGCGTCTCCGCTCTGCGCGGCGACGGGTCCGCGGACCTGGCCAAGGCCCTGCGCGAGGTCCTGCTGGCCCGGGCCGGCGTCGGAGGGGAAGGGACGGTCCAGGGCGCGGTGCTCGTCTCGTCCGTCCGGCAGAAGGACTGCCTGGAGAGGACGGCCGCGGCGCTCGAGCGCGCCCTCGCTGTCGCGGACGGGAAGGAAATGGAGGAATGTTTCGCCATGGAAATGCGCGAAGCCCTCGACGCCCTCGGGGAGATGGCCGGCGAGACGGCGCCCGAGGACGTATTGAAGCGGATCTTCTCGTCCTTCTGCGTGGGGAAGTGACGCCGTGACCCACCGCTTCCGCCGGCACAGCCACAGCCACGAGGACGCGTCCCACTCCAAGCGCGCCCTCAAGGTCTCGATCGCGGTGGTGGCGGCGGTCCTCGTCATGGAAGCGGCGGGAGCGGTCTGGACGAACTCCCTGGCGCTCTTCTCGGACGCGGCCCACGTCCTCATGGACCTTTTGAGCTTCTCCCTGTCTCTCGCGGCCATCGCCCTTTCGGAAAGGCCGGTCTCCGACAAGCGCACGTTCGGCTGGCACCGCGCCGAGGTCCTGGCCGCGCTCGTGAACGGCCTCCTGGTCCTGGTCATCGCCTTCTTCATATTCTTCCACGCTCTCGGGCGCATCTCGCGCCCGCCGGAGATACTCACCACTCCCATGCTCGCCATCGCCGTCGCGGGTCTCGTGATGAACCTCGTGGTCATCTGGAAGCTTTCCCCGCACGTGAGGACGGACCTGAACGTGCGCGGCGCCTTCCTCCACGCCATGGGGGACGCCGCCGCCAGCGTGGCCGTCGTGGCCGGAGGCATCCTGGTCTGGGCCACGGGCAACACCGCCTTCGACTCCATGGCGGCGGTCGCCGTCGCCCTCCTCATCATGGTGAACGCCTACTGGGTCCTGTCCGAATCCGTCCACATCCTCCTCGAAGGCGCCCCCAAGGGCATGGAGAGGGACAGGATCGTCCTGGCCATCGAGGAGATCGCGGGAGCGCGCACCGTCCGGGACTTTCACGTCTGGAGCCTGTGCTCGCACATCCACGCCCTCTCCGTGCACCTGTCCCTGCCCGGGGAGCGCATGGCCGGCCAGAAGGACCTGATCGAAAAGCTGAACGCCGACCTGGGCGAGAGATTCAACATCCGCCACACCACCATCCAAATCGAGTCCGACACCTGGCAGGCGCCCGGGACCGGCGCGACCTGACCGGAAAGGAGACGTCATGGCCAAAAAGAAGAAAGCGAAACCCGCGTCGAAAAAACGCAAACCGGCGAAGAAAAAGGTCCGGGCGGCGAAAAAGGCCCCGGCCCGCAAAAAAGCGCCGGCGAAACTTGTCCGGCCCGCCCCGACCGCCTCAAGCAACGAAAAGGTCCTGGGCGAAGTGGAGGACTTCTTCGCGCGCATCAACGTGATCGCCCTCAAGCTCAAGGGGCCCATCGCCCTGGGAGAGAAGATCCGCGTGCGCGGCCACACCACCGACTTCATCCAGGAAGTGCGCTCCATGCAGATCGATCATAAGCCGGTGACGCAGGCCAAGAGGGGGGATTCCGTCGGGATCCAGGTGGGGGTGAAAGCGCGCAAGGGGGACGACGTCCTGAAAGTCCCGAGTTGACCCGCCACGCGACAGGCGGGCAGGTCGTTTCCTGGGCTTTCTACGACTTCGCCAAT
>MGUT01000035.1:10863-11190 GCA_001800095.1 Elusimicrobia bacterium RIFCSPLOWO2_01_FULL_64_13
GTCCTGGGCGCGGCGGCGGACGTCTCCGGCTCCAAAAAATCCTTCCTCGGTTTTTTCTGCGCCCTCGGGGTCCTCTTCACCGGCCTCCTTTTTTTCTCCGGCCCGGGCGGCGTGCTCCGATCCGCTCTCTGCTTCATAGCGGCCAATATCGGCTTCGCGGCCGGCAACACGTTCTACAACGCTCTCCTCAACGACGTCTCCGGCCGGGAGGATTACGGCCGGGTGTCGGGATTCGGCTGGGCCCTGGGCTACATCGGAGGCGGCCTGGCTCTCCTGCTCTGCCTCTGGTTCATGTCCGACCCGGAGGCCTGGGGCATGGCCGGCGAC
>MGUT01000035.1:11207-19547 GCA_001800095.1 Elusimicrobia bacterium RIFCSPLOWO2_01_FULL_64_13
CTGGTGGGGTCTCTTCTCCCTCCCGGTCTTCCTGGGAGTGAAGGAGTCCCGGGCCCGGGACTCCGGCTTCTCCCTCGGGTCGGTGCGGGAAGGGTTCCGGCGCGCTCTCGCCACCGCCTCCCGCGTCCGCGAGCACAGGGAGGTCTTCAAGTTCCTTCTCGCCTACGTGTTCTATAACGACGGCATCGAGACCGTCATCATCATGGCGGCGGTGTTCGGGTCGCGGGTCCTGGGATTCGCGCAGAAGGACCTCGTGCTATGCTTCCTCCTCATCCAGGGAGTGGCGTTCTTCGGCTCCCTGATCTTCGGGAGACTCGCCGACGCGGCCGGGCATAAACGCGCCATCTCGCTTTCTCTTTGGGTCTTCCTGGCCGTTTGCCTCTGGGGAGCGGCCATCCGCACCCAGGCGGAATTCTGGGTCCTGGGAGGATTGGTCGGGCTGGTCCTGGGGGGAAGCCAGGCGGCCAGCCGTTCCTTCCTGGCCCTGCTCGCTCCCGCGGAGAAGAGCGCCGAGTTCTTCGGTTTCTTCGCCCTCACCGGCAAGCTCTCCTCCGTCCTCGGACCCCTGGTCTTCGCGGTCCTCGCGCAGACCGTCTCGCTGCGGGCGGCCGTGGCCGGGCTGGGCGGGTTCTTTGCTCTCGGCCTCGCAATTTTGTATTTTGTCAGGGAACCTTTCGCTGAAACTCATGATCCCCTACAGCAGACCGTATGACGTCGTCGTAGTCGGGGCCGGCCATGCCGGCCTGGAAGCCGCCCTCGCCTGCTCGAGGATGGGGCATCCCACTCTCCTCCTGTCCATGAACCTCGACTCCGTGGGGCAGATGTCCTGCAATCCCTCCATCGGGGGACTGGCCAAGGGCCAGGTGGTGCGCGAGATCGACGCCCTCGGCGGGGAGATGGCCAAGAACACCGACCGGACCGGCATACAGTTCCGCGTCCTGAATTCCTCGAAGGGCCCCGCGGTCCGCTCGCCCCGCGCCCAATGCGACAAGAAGCTCTACCAGCTCTCCATGAAGCGCGTGGCCGAGTCCTGTCCAAAGCTGGACCTGAAGCAGGGAGAGGTCGAGCGCGTCCTCGTGGAGGAACGCGCGGCTCCCGGCCGGCCGCGCGCCGCCGGCGTCCTGACAGCGGCGGGGATCGAATATTCCGCGAAAGCCGTCATCCTCACCACCGGCACGTTCCTGAAGGGCCTGCTCCATTACGGCATGCGCCACGCGCCCGGCGGCCGGTCGGGCGAAGGCCGGGCCCTGTCTCTGTCGGATTCCCTGCGCGACCTCGGATTCGAAGTGGGCCGGATGAAGACCGGCACTCCCATGCGCCTGAACGCCAGGTCCATCGATTTCGAGCGCTGCCAGGTCCAGCCGGGCGACGACCCGCCCGTCCCTTTCTCGCACTTCACCGACAGGATCACGCGCAGACAGGTGCCCTGCTGGCTCACCTACTCGAACGATCTGACCCACCAGGTCATCCGCGGGAGCCTGGACCGCTCGCCCCTGTACACGGGCAAGATCCGTTCCGTCGGGCCGCGCTACTGCCCGAGCATCGAGGACAAGGTGGTGAAGTTCCCGCACCACGACCGCCACCAGATATTCCTCGAGCCCGAAGGCCTGGACACGGAGGAGATCTACGTGAACGGCCTCTCCACGAGTCTCCCCGAGGACGTCCAATGGAGGATGGTGCGCACGGTCCCGGGCCTGGAGGAGGCGGAGGTCATGCGGCCGGGCTACGCCGTCGAATACGATTTTTGCCCGCCCACCCAATGCCTCCCTACTTTGGAAACGAAGCTCGTGGACGGGCTCTACTTCGCGGGCCAGCTCCTGGGCACCACCGGCTACGAGGAGGCCGGCGGGCTCGGCCTCGCGGCTGGGCTCAACGCGGCCCTCAAGCTCCGCGGGGAGGAGCCCTTCGTTCCGGGACGGGGCGAATCCTACATCGGCGTCATGATCGACGACCTCGTCACCAAGGGAGTGGACGAACCCTACCGGCTCTTCACTTCGCGCGCCGAGTACCGCCTTCTCCTTAGAAGCGACAACGCCGACCTGCGCCTCATGGACCGTGGGCGCCGGTTCGGGCTGATATCGAAGGAGGACCACGAAAAGTTCCGCGAGTACCGCGAGATGGTGCGGCGGGGAGCGGCCGCGGGCGAAGTCCCGGGACCGGGAAGGGACATTTCGCCCTGGAGCCGGGAGAAGGCCGCGGAACAGGTCCGCATCCAGAAGAAATACGCCGGCTACCTGGAACGGCAGAGCCGGATGGTCGCCAAGGCGGGGAAGTCGGAGGGAAGATCGATCCCGCCGGATTTCGATTACGACGCCGTTCCCGGTTTTCTGTCCGAATCGCGCCAAAAATTCAAAAAAGTGAATCCCCGCACGCTGGGCCAGGCCCGCCGGATCCCCGGCGTGACCCCGGCCGACGTCGGCATCCTGGCCATCTATCTTGACCGCCGCCTCCGCTCGCAGAAGACCGTTCCGGCTCCGTAAGTCGTCCGCGGGCGCCGCCGTCCTGGCCCTCCTCGCCTTCCCCGGTCCCGCCGCCTCCTACGGGCCGCAGGACCCGGAAACGTCCCCCTTCGCGGTCAAACCCGTCCCGCGCGATCCCGACGGGCCGCCGGACTGGGCCTACGACGCCGTCCTCTACTCCGTCGACCTCGCCTCGTTCCCAGGATCCGGCAAGATCGTCGACCTGGAAGAGGACCTGCCCCGGATCAGGCGCCTGGGAGCCAACTGCGTCGTGCTCGCTCCGGTCCAGCCGGAGGACGATCCCTCCGCGGTGAGGATCGAGCGCGGGACCGCCGACAATCTCCGCGATATGATCCTCCAGGCCCACTCCCTGGGGCAGAAAGTGGTCCTGGACTGGGACAGGCCGGCGGACGTCGATGTCCTGGCGGGTTGGACCCGGGATTTCGGCCTGGACGGGTTCCGGTTCATCAGGGGCGGTCCCGCGGATCCCTTGAAGACGACGCGGGCGGTCCTGATCCGGACCAAGCCGGAGATCCTTCTGGCCGGCGACGCCGGCGGAGAGAGCGGCCCGGCGCCCTGGCTGGACCTGTACGGGTCGGCGTCATTCGGCGAGGCGCTCCTGGAAGTCCGTTCGGGGAAGGCGGGCGCGGAGCGCCTGGAAGAGATGGTCCTCTCCGCGGACCCGGCGGACAGGGCGGCTTCCCTGCCCATACGGTCCCTTCCGCCCGGCGGCTCGAATATCTTCGGAGAGGAACCTTCCGCCCATCTGGCCCTCCTCCTTACGGGAGGAGGGGTCCCCATGATCCGGAGCGGGGAGGAGGCAGGGGAAGGACGCGCCGTGGAAAAGATGATGCGGCGCCTGGCCGCGGCGCGGAAAAAACACCCGGCTTTTTCCCGGGGCCAGACGTTCCGCGTGGCTGCGTCCGACGGCAGGTCCGTCCTCGCTTTCGCCAGGTTCTACCGCGAGGACGCCATTTTCACGGCGGTGAATCTCTCCAAGGAACCTTTCGAAGGGACCGTTCTTCTGCCGGAGATATTCCGGCCGGGCGGCGGGAAGATCCGCTTGAAACGCGTCCTGCCCGGACCGGATCTTTCTCCCGGGGAAGAAGGCAGGGCGTCCCTCCGCCTCCCGCCCTGGGGAGCGCAGGTCTGGGTCCTGCGCTAGCCGCCGGCCAGGTTCAAATTCTCCCGCACCCACCCGCGGACGAAATCGTCCGCGTCCATGACGGTCTCCTTCGCTCCATCCTCCCACGTCCGGACCGCGGCGCGGTTGTTCCTCCCGTCATAGCGCGTCATCATCGCGGCCTTTCCCGTCCGGATGGCCCCGTCCCGGTCGTGGGCGACGGGGAGGAGGAGGAGAGGCCGCCCCTTCCCCGGGATCCTCCCGAATAAGATCCTGAAAAAGCGGGTTCGACTCGGCGTTTCCCGCGCCATTTCCGTTCCGATCTCATCCAGGAGCTCGGCGCGCCTCTCCGCCGGCACGTTGAGGGAGCTCATCCATTTTTCGAGCTCTTTCCTCTCATGTTCCTCGAGCCCGCCCCGCAGGCAGGCGCCCGCGTCCGAACGGGCGAGGATGTCCCGCGCCTCCTTTTCGATCCGGCTCCTGGCCGGCCCGGGAGCCGCCGCGGAGAAATAGACCCTTCGCCCGAATTCCCTCGCCGAATAAAGGAGGCGCGCGTTGTGCGCCACGCCGCCGCCCAGGGCGGCGCAGAACGTCCGGCCGGAACGGAGGGAATCCAGTATCCGATAGACGGCCGAGGCGAAATAATCCCGGCGGGACCTCGAGCCGGTCGTGCCCGGGGGCATGCGGTCGAAAGGGATGTGGCCGGAGAATATTAGGCCGGCGTAGGCCCCGGCCAGCCAGGAGGGAAGCTGCTCCAGGGCGAAACCGTCCACGGCCTGGATCAGGTCGAGCTTGGCGGACGGGGCCAGGGCCGCCGCGGAGCGGACCGAACGGTGGATGAGGAGCCCGAGGAGATAAAGTTTTTCACGGAGGGTCTCCGGGTGCGACGTGAGGACGAGGAGCGCGGGGCAGACGGGCCCCTTCCCGGCGGAGCGCAGGAGTTCTCCCGCCCATCCCAGGTTCCGGACGCTTTCCCGGTCCGGGTCCGGCGGGGCGCGGCCGGCGTAAAGCCGCGCGATCGCGAGAGTGGAGAGGTTGGCTATGCGCGCTCCGGGCCAGGCCAGGAGCAACTTTCCCAGGGCCGCGCCCAGGGGGAAGAAAAGGGAGCGGATGATCCGGTCCGGCCTTCCCGGCGGGCGGGCAGTTTTGCCGAGAAGGTTCGCGTCCAGCCGGACGACCGAGCGGAGAAGCTCGTTCTGCCTGGACTCGCCGATATTCACGGTTGGCGCTGGGTGTTGGATTCCTTGAACGGGATCCGCAGGGAGAGGAGCCGGTAATCTTCGGAGCGGACGAACTTTTCCCATTCCCTCAATATATCGCCGTCCCACCAGCCGCGCCGGACCTCCTCGTACATCACGCTGAATGTCCGGTCGATGGGCCAGGCGTCCTTGTAGGAACGGCGCGTGGTCAGGGCGTCGTAGATGTCCACGACGTTGATGATCCGGACCAGGGGCGATATCTGGTCGCCTTTCAATCCGTCCGGATATCCCGTCCCATCCAGGCGCTCGTGGTGGTGGCGGATGAGGGGCAGGGCGGTCTTGGCGGCGCGCAACCTCTCGCAGATGGTGCAGCCGACCACGGGATGAGTCTTCATGAGGTCGAATTCTTCCTTGGAAAGGGAGCCGGGCTTTAGAAGTATGGAATCGGGGATGGCCATCTTGCCGATGTCGTGGAGGACCCCGCCCTTGTCGAGGATCTCGAGCTCTTCCGGGGTCCTTTTGAGTATCCTTCCCAGTATCACGGCGAATCGCGCCACGCGGTCGGCGTGGCCCAGGGTGTAGGAGTCCTTGGCCTCGATCATCCGGGCCAGGGTGAATATGATGTTCTCCGCCTCTTCCAGTTCGTCGTTCAGGGCCTTCACGCGCAGGAGGGAGCGGATGCGCGTCAGGAGCTCCGCCTGCCGGTAGGGCTTGGTGAGAAAGTCGTCCACGCCCGCCTCCAGGCCTTCGAGCTTGGCCTCGAGTTCCGTGAAGGCGGTGAGCATGATGATGGGAGTGAACCGCGTGGCCTTGTAGGATTTCAGCTGGCGGGCGACGGCGTAGCCGTTCTCGCCGGGCATGGCCACGTCCAGGAGGACCAGGTCGGGGGTATGCTTGATGGCGGTCTCGAGCGCCTCCACGCCGTTGGAGGCGAGCAGGGTGTCGTAGCCGTTGTCGCGGAGGAGCTGTTCCAGCACTTCCGAATCGCTGCGGTCGTCCTCGGCGATCAGGATGCGCTTGGAACGCTGGGTCATACCTGGTTCATGCGGGCCGCGCTCCCCGGGCGAGAGCGATGGTATTTTTGAGGAGCATGGCGATGGTCATGGGGCCCACGCCTCCGGGGACCGGCGTGATCCAGCCGGCGACGGATTTCGCGGCCTCGAAATCCACGTCGCCGCAGAGCGAGCCGTCGGGCAGGCGGTTGATGCCCACGTCGATGACGACCGCCCCGGGTTGGATCATGCCGCCCGTGATCATCCGGGCCTTGCCCGTGGCGGCCACGAGGATGTCGGCCCGCAGGCAGGCGGCTTTCAAATCCTGGGTGCGGGAATGGGCGATGGTGACCGTGGCGTGGTGCGCCATGAGGAGGAGGGCCGCCGGCTTGCCCACGATGAGCGACCGGCCGATGACGAGGGCGTTCCTGCCCTTCAGGGACGTGCCGGTCTTCTCGATGAGCTTGATGACGCCGTGGGGCGTGCAGGGGAGAGGCAGGGGATGCTTCCCTCCGGTCAGTTCGGAGATGTCCTTCGCGGCGAGGAGCCGGCCCAGGTTCATGATGTGGAACCCGTCGGCGTCCTTGGCCGGGTCCATGAGGGTGAGCACGGTCTCGGCGTCGACCTGCGGGGGCAGGGGCAGCTGCACGAGGATGGCGTGGACCTTGGGGTCGGCGTTCAGCTCGCGGACTTTCTTCGCGACGTCCTGCGTGGAGGATTCCTTGGGGAGGACGTGGTTCCAGGAATCGATCCCCGCTTCCGCGCAGGCCTTGTGCTTGTTGCGCACGTAGATCTGCGAGGCCGGGTCCTCTCCCACGAGCAGGGTCGCGAGGCCCGGGTGGACGCCCCGGGATTTCAGGTCGTCCGCTTCTATTTTCGCTTCCTCGCGGATCTCTTTGGCGATGGCTTTGCCGTCCAGGATATTGGCGGTCATGGCGTCCGTTGTCACGCGTCTCCCTTTAACGAATGTTCAATGGTCGTGGAGCGGCGGGGGAAGTATGGGCGGCCGCTGCTTGTCCTCGCGCACCCTCTGGAGCTCCACTTCCTCGACCAGGGACCAGGGCGCCACCGAACTGACCGGTATCGTTCCCGATTCCGCCGCGCAGAAAGCGTTCAAAGCTTCGGAGCCGGAGCCGGTGGCGATGATCTTGTTAACGGTGATCAGGGGCGTGCCCACGATCTCCACTCCCCGGACCCACTTTTCTTCGCCGGTGGCGGCGTCCACCAGAACGACTTCTTCCGGTGTGCCGCGGAAGGCCTGGTAGCGCCCGCGCCCGGTGAAGGTGTCGCCGGAGCGGGTGCGGCGGATGATCAATCCGTAGGGCTTTCCTTTTTTCCGGCATTCTTCGAGGAGCATGGCCTTCAGCTTCTCGAAGGGGACCTCACGGGATGATTTTACAAAAAGATTCGACATTCTGCCAATCGGGTCGCGGCCGAACTGCGCGCGGCCGTGGCCGTTGGACCTCGGGAACCCGGGGATCGGGCGGCGGCTCAAGAGATAATTTTTGAGGACGCCGTTCTCTATCAGGACCGCCTTTTGCGCGGGGACGCCCTCGTCGTCGTAGGCGTAGGAGCCGTTCAGGTCCGTGTCCCGCCAGCGCGGGACCGTCGGGTCGTCGATGACGGTGAGGAATTCGGGGATCACCTTCCTGCCGGCCTGGCCCTTGAAGGTCTGTCCTTCGTCCTCGTCCCTCTGGCGCTCGCCTTCGAGCCGGTGTCCCACCGCCTCGTGGAAGAGGACGCCGGTGGATTCCGGGTCCAGGATGGCGGGACCCGTGTAGGGGTCGGCGGCGGGCGCGGCCCGGAGCTTCTCCAGCTGGGCCGCCATTTCCCGGATGGTCGCGGCCAGGGCTTCGGCCCCGGGCAGCCCGGAGATGGACCTGGCGGAAAAGCTCCGGGAGACGTTCAGGTTCATGCCGTCGCCGGTCTGGGACCGAGCCCAGACATAGACGAAATAGGGGTTGCCTCCCTTGGGCATGGCCAGCCGCGTCCCCTCGGAGTTCACCATCGCCAGGCGGTCCCGGTCCTCCCTGAAGCTGACGCCGCTGTCGACGACCCAGGGATGGGCCTTGAATCCGGCGGAGGCCTCCGCGAGGATCTTTTTATACGGCCCGATATCCTGGGAGAGGCCTGCGTCCGGCAGGACGGCCCGGACGGGTTCCTCCCGGGAGAAATCAGCCGTCTTTTCCTTGTCCGGCTCGGTCAGGCGCTTGCCGCGCTTGGCCAGGGTGTCGTTGACGGCCTGCTTGTAGGCCTGGTCGGTCAGGAGCCAGAGGCGGTGCCTGGCGTCGTCCGGGGACTCGTCCAGGGGGGCGGAATCGGAGAGGCCGCGGTAGTCCTCCTGGGTGTTGTCCAGGCCGCGGCCGCCGTAGCGCAGCTCGACGTAGAAATAGCGGCTGCGGTTGGAGGAGTCCTGGACCCTGGCGCCGTGCCTCGCGGAAAAGTTCTCGTCCCTCGAGTCCAGGATCTGGTAGCTCAAAAAGTAGGGGGGGCCGAAATCCTCGAACTTGAGCCGCTTGAGCGAGCGGGCGAGCTCCTTTTCCATGGCCCGGTAGACGGGCCCCTCC
>MGUT01000035.1:19598-20640 GCA_001800095.1 Elusimicrobia bacterium RIFCSPLOWO2_01_FULL_64_13
GGCGGAGCGTCATGAGCGAAAAGAGGGCAGGAACAGGCCCACAGCAGGCCCGAGAGGAGCGCGGCCCGCCGGATGTGTGGCGGGCGCCTCACGCGAGGAGGCCCTTTTTCTTGAGCTCGAGCACGATGGCGCGGGTGGAGCGGGTCTTGTTCAAGGTGTAGAAATGGACGCCGGACACGCCTTTGCGGATCAGCTCCTCGCATTGCCGCACGGCGTAGCGGACCCCGTAATCCTGCACGGCCTCGAGGTCCTCCTTCACGGGTTCGAGAGCGCGCGCCACCTCGGCCGGGATCTTCGCGCCGCACATCTTCGCGAACTTCTCGATCTGGCTGAAATTGGTGATGGGCATGATGCCCGGCAGGATGGGGACCTCCGCGCCTTTCGCCTTCATGCGGCGGTCGAAGGCGAAGAATTCGGCGTTGTCGAAAAAAAGCTGCGTGATGACGACTTCCCCGCCCTGCGCGATCTTCCCGTCCAGGCGCTTCCAGTCCGTCTCGCGGTCCGGCGCCTCCACATGGCCTTCGGGGTAGCCCGCGACGGCGACGCAGAAGTCGTAGCCGGTCCTGGCGAATTCGACGAGCTCTCCGGCGTAGCGGAAACCGTCCGGGTGGGGGACGAAGGAACTCTCGCCCTTCGGGGGGTCGCCGCGGAGCGCGATGAGGTTCTCGACCCCTTCGGAGCGCAGGCGGTCGAGGATGGACCGGATCTCGGCCCGGGAATGGCCCACGCAGGTCAGGTGGGCCATGGTCTCCAGGCCCATCTCCTTCTTGACGCGGGAGGCGATGCCGATGGTCTTGTCGCGCGTGCCGCCGCCCGCGCCGTAGGTCACGGAAACGAAGGCGGGGCCGAGGGCGCGGAACTCGGCGATGGTCCCGAAGAGCTGGTCCATGCCTTCCTCGGTCTTCGGCGGGAAGAACTCGCAGGAGAAGACGGGCTTCTTTTTCTTGAGGATCTCGGTGATCTTCATGGCGGGCGGGACCGGCGCGGGCGGGGCAGGATGAACCGGCAGGCGTCGGCGATGGCGAACTCCACGTCGCGCGCG
>MGUT01000036.1:0-2162 GCA_001800095.1 Elusimicrobia bacterium RIFCSPLOWO2_01_FULL_64_13
CCGGCTCCGTGAGGATGGTCCTCGTTGAGAACGGCGGAGGTTTCACGGACAACGGCATCCGGGTGGCCGTTCCCCGTTCCGCGGGGGCGCGGCCGGGGGTCCTGGCCCGGATCCGTATCCCTCCTCCGGAAATTTTCCGGTAAAGTCCTTGAATTTTGAGCAAAAAATGATAAAATACTTGGATATATGGCGGACTGTCTTTTCTGCCGGATAGTCAGCAAAAAGATCCCGGCGGACGTCGTCGCTGAATCGCCGGAAGCGCTCGCCTTCCGCGACATCAATCCGCAGGCGCCCGTGCACGTGCTCGTCATCCCCAAGGAGCATATCGCCGGCGTCCTGGACTTGGACAAGGGCCGCTCCGAGACCCTCTCCGAGATGATGTCGATGGCCCAGGACGTGGCCCGCAAAGAAGGCATCGACCGGACCGGGTTCCGCCTGGTCTTCAATTGCGGGGCTGACGCCGGGCAGGCGGTCGATCATCTGCATCTCCATTGCCTGGGCAAGAGAGCCCTGGCGTGGCCTCCCGGATAGAGGAGCACCGGACCATATCGACGTTTTTCAGTTCCCCCCGCCCGGCCCGGGCACGTTTTCGGGACCGCCGGACAGGGGTTCGATCGAAGAGGGGGTGATCCACAAGATCCATGGTAGGAATCAAAGTCCGCGACAACGAGACCATCGAAGAGGCCTTGAGGCGCTTCAAGCGCGAGTGCGACCGCAACGGCATCATGCAGGAGATCAAGCGCCGGGAATATTACGAGTCCCCCAGCGCGCGCCGCAAGAGAAAAGCCCAGGAAGCCCGCAGGAAGATCAAGAGACGCTTTTCCCGGTACCGGTAAGCGTCCGAAGGAGTGCCGCGCCGCATGCCCATCCCCGAAGAGACGATCCAGCGCGTCCGCGACGCCAGCGACATCGTCGAGGTGATCGCGGAGTCCGTGCCCAACATGAAGCGCGCGGGCAAGGACTTCAAGGCCTTGTGTCCTTTCCACCAGGAAAAGACGCCGTCCTTCACGGTCAGCCCGTCCAAGGGGATCTTTCATTGTTTCGGCTGCGGGGTGGGCGGCGACGTGTTCAAGTTCGTGATGGCCGTGGACCGTTGCTCCTATCCGGAAGCCATCGAAAAGCTGGCGGAGAAGAAAGGCATCCCCGTGCCCAGGACCGCGGGCGGCGGATCCGAGAACGCGGCCTCGAGAGACAAGCGCAGGCGGCTTCTGGACCTCCTGGAGCGCGCCGCGCAGTTCTACCAGAGGAACCTGGATGCGTCCCCGGCCAGGGATTACCTCCACAAGGCCAGGAAGCTGTCTCCGGAAACGGTCGAAAAATTCCGCCTGGGCTGGGCCCGGCCCGAATTGGACGCGCTGCTCCGCACCGCGCTCAAGGCCGGTTTCACCGAGGCGGAACTTATCCGGGCGGGTCTGGCGGTCAGGTCCCAGAGGGACGGCCGCGTCCTCGACTGGTTCCGGGGCCGCGTGATGTTCCCGATCTTCGACACGAAAGGTTCGGTGACGGGTTTCGGCGGCCGCGTCCTTGAGGACAAAGGCGCCAACGCCCCTCCCAAATACATCAACTCTTCCGAGAACGAGGTCTTCCAGAAAGGGAAGCTGCTTTACGGGCTTTATCAGGGCGCCAGGGCCGTGAGGGACTCGGGCGAGGTCCTCCTCGTGGAGGGCTACATGGACGTGATCGCCTGCCACCAGGCCGGCGTCGAGACCGCGGCGGCGCCCCTGGGCACTTCCCTGACCCAGGAGCAATGCCAGGTCCTGAAGCGGTACGCGGAGCGCGTGACCCTTCTTTTCGACATGGACGCGGCCGGGAGGGCCGCGGCGATGCGGGGCGCGGAACTGCTTCTCGACTTCGGGTTCCTGCCGATGGTGGCCTCTCTCCCGGGAGCCAAGGACGCGGACGAATTTTTGAAGAAGCACGCGGAGAAGGAGCTTTCCCAGGCCCTGGCCCGCAGGAAGACCGTCGTGGAGTCGTTCCTGGAATCGCACCTGGCGAAGAACGAGGGTCTTCCCCCCGAGGTCGGCAAGGTTTACGCGGCGCGCGCGGTGATGCCGGTCCTCCACCGCATCAAGGATGAGGTCGCCCGGTCGGAGATGCTGAAGCTGGTCGCGGACCGGCTCCGGGTGTCGCCCGAGGCGCTCTTGAGCGAATGGAACAAGTCG
>MGUT01000036.1:2199-12141 GCA_001800095.1 Elusimicrobia bacterium RIFCSPLOWO2_01_FULL_64_13
GGGACGGACCGTCCGGCTCGGACCCGTTAAAGAAGCGGCCGCCGGCCATGAAAACGCTTTTGTCTTCCGCCGAGGAATTGTTATGCCTGGCGATCCTCCATCCCGGGGTCCGGACGCGGGCGCTTGAGCTGGCCGGCGCCGCCGGACTGGCCGCGTCGAGCCCTCTGTGGGCCGAATGCCGGACCCTGTTCATCGAAGCGCCTCCCGGGGCCGGCGCCGCGGACATCCTTTCCCTGACCGGGAACGAGTTGTCCGGGGCCTTGAGCGGCCTCCTCCTGCGGTTCCAGAAGGTGGGGGCGGTCGAACCCGAGCAGCTTTTTGAAGCGCTGAAGACGCAGATCGAACGCCGCCGGAGGGAAGATGAATTGCGCCACCTGGGGCGCAGCGTAGGCCGCCGGCTCAACCAAGGGAGCGGAACGGACGAGGACGTCCTGGAATACCAGCGTCTCGCCCCCATCGTAAAAGGAAGCAGAAAAATATGAACCATGAGCCCAACGACATCCTCAAAGAATTGATCGAGCAGGGCCGCGAGATCGGATACCTCACCTACGAGGACATCCATCGCCAGCTGCCCGACTCCAACATCAACTCCGAGGATCTCGACCGCCTCTACGGGACGCTCCAGGAAATGGGGATCCCCGTCATCAAGAAGGCGGACGAGACCGCCCTGACCGAGCGCCAGAGGACTCTCACGCCGCTCCTGGAGCCGGCTCCCGCCGAGGAGGCGGAGGTCCCTCCCGAAACGCTCGATATCGAGGTGGACACGCAGAATTCCATCCGGATGTACCTGACCGAGATGGGCAAGGTCCCCCTCCTCCATAGGGACCAGGAGATCAACCTCGCCAAGAACATCAAGGACAACGAGAGGCAGCTCAAGTGGCTGGTGCTGGAGTCCCCCATCGCCATGCGCGAGATCCGCAATTGGGAGACCCTCATCACCCAGCAGGAGATGACCCCGAAGGAGCTCATGCCCCGCGGGCGCAAGACGACCCAGGAACTCTACCGCATGAAGAAGAAGATGAAGGAGGTCGTCAAGTTCATCAACCAGGGCGAGAAGAAGCTTCTCCGCGCCCAGGCCAACGCCAGGAACAAGAAGCTCCCGGAAAAAAAGCGCGAGGTCTGGCGGAAGGTCGCGGAAGCGGCCAAGTCCTCCATCATCAACCGGATCGTGGGCCTGAACCTGAACCAGGAAAAGATCAAGCGCCTCACCAACAAGATCAAGACGCTGGCCCAGAGGGTCATCGAGACCGAGGACGAGATCCGCCGCTACGAAAAACGCCTGAAGCTGGGTCCGGCGGAGATCTTCCGGCTCTACGACCAGTGCAAGCGGGGCCGGATCTCTCCGGCCGTGTTCAAAAAGGCCACGGGCTACACCCTGACCGGCATCGAATCCACCGTGATCAACCTGCGCAACATCGTCAAGAAGCACGAGAGGATGATCGAGACCCTTCCGGTGAGCAGGAACCATCTTTTGGAGAAGTACGCCGCCATCAAGAAGCTGGAGGAGACCATCCTCTCCAATAAGGTGGAGCTCATCAAGGCGAATCTGCGCCTGGTGGTCTCCATCGCCAAGAAACACGTGGGCGGGTCTTCGCTCGAGCTCACCGACCTCATCCAGGAAGGCGGCCTGGGCCTCATCAAGGCGGTGGAAAAGTTCGAATGGAAGCGGGGTTTCAAGTTCTCGACCTATGCCACCTGGTGGATCCGCCAGTCCATCAACCGGGCCATCGCCGATCAGTCCCGCACGATCCGGATCCCGGTGCACATGAAGGAGATCATCTCGAAGATGGGGAAGATCGCCCGCAAATCCCGCCAGGATTTCGGCCGGGAGCCGTCGATCGAGGAATATTCCAAGGCCCTCCGGCTCTCTTCGGACAAGATCCGCGCGATCCTCAAGATCATGCAGGATCCCATCTCCCTGACCACGCCCATCGGCGAGGACGAGGACTCCTATCTCGAGGATTTCATCGAGGACAAGCACGGACCTTCCCCCACGAAGTCGGCCATCGAATTCCTTAAGAGGCAGGAGATCGAGAACGTCCTCTCGTCGCTGTCCTCGCGGGAGGCGGAGATCATCCGCCTCCGCTTCGGGATATCCACGGGATATCCCAGGACCCTCGAGGACGTGGGCAAGATATTCAACGTGACTCGGGAGCGGGTCCGCCAGATCGAAGCCAAGGCCATCCGCAAGATGCGCCACCCATCCCGCAGCAAGCGCCTGCGCGAATACCTGGAATAAGCGTTCCGACGGAAGGACGAATCGGATAAAAAAGCCGGCTCTTGTGGCCGGCTTTTTTATTTATCACGGAGGGGTTTCTTTCAAGCGCGAGAGACTGACGCGGTAGAGTTTTCCCACCCCTTCGAAGGCGATCCAGGCGGTCCCGTTCCTCACCGTGAAAGCCGATATCTGTTGAGGGACGTCCAGGGTCTCGGGCAGGGAAAAAGTCCTGCCTCCGGCGAACCTCTGGTCCATGAGATTCGTGTAGACCTTCTTTTCGACCGCGCTCGCGCTCCAGAAATCCCTGTCGTCGTGGTAGAGGCCCACGGGAAAGACCCCCTGGCTTGGGAAGGACTCCACCACGGTGAGGTCCGCGTCCAGCGAATGGCGGTAGATCATTCGGGTGGTCCCGTCGCAGGACCAGAGGTAATTGTCGTCGTAATAGAGTCCGGACGGATTCGGGCCGGGGCTGTCGTAGGAGGCCAGGACGGTCAGGCTGGTGTCGAGGTCGTGCTTATATATCTTTTTTTTCCAGGAATCGCAGGTGTAGAGGAATTCCCCTCCCCGGGCGAGACCGGTCACGTGGAAACCCTTCAGTTTGAACTTGGCGCCGAACTCCATCTTGGAATCGCGGAGTTGGTAGGTCTGGATGTTCTCCGACAGCCAGTCGCTGACCCAGACCCGGTCGTTCCCCCAGGAGATGCCGGAGACGCTGGCCGCGGATACGGCGTATTCCCGGACCGCGGGACTCAAGTACCAGAAGGTCCCCGCGCCCAGCGCCGCGAGAACTCCCAACGAGGACAGGACCGCGGCGAACCTGCCCTTTCCGGGCGGTCGAGGCTGGCGGACGATCCTGGGCTGGACATCCTTTCCATGATCGGATTTGTCGGGGACGATCTTTTCCATGAGCCGTTTTTCGAATATCCCTTCCTTCTTGAATCGGGTGACATTGAGTGATTTGTTCACCGTTTCGATGAGGTGGTCGTTGTCGAAAGGTTTGGGGATATAATGCGCCGCCCCGAGTTTGATGGACTGGACCGCCTCCTCCACGCCTCCGTAACCCGTGACCATGATGACGGGGAGTTCGGGCCTGATCTGCTTGATCTTTTCCAATATCTGGACCCCGTCCATCCCGGGCAGGCGGAAATCGAGCAGGACCAGGTCCACAGGGACCTTCTCGACCTTTTCCAAGGCCTCCTCTCCGCTGTTGACGCTGACCACGGAATGGTTCTCCGAGAGGAGGACGTTCGTGATGGCCCAGATCATGTCGGGCTCATCATCCACGACCAGGATCTTAGCCACGGGAGCCCGGCCCCTGTGCCGGGAGCGTGATCGTGACGACGGTCCCTTTGCCGTGCCGGCTTTTCAATTCCATCTTCCCCAGGTGCGCGTCGATGACCCGCTTGGCGACCGCCAGGCCGATGCCCACCCCGCCAGGTTTGGTGGAATAAAAGGGAGAGAACACTTCAGGAAGGTCCCTCGGGTGGATACCCATGCCCGTGTCTTCGATCTCCACAATCGCGCGGCCCCCGTCCAGGCGGCCTTTCAGGAGAATCGCGCCGTGATGGTCGATGGCCTCCACGGAATTGAGAAGCACGTTCAGCACGGCCAGAAAAATCTGGTGGAAATCGGCCTGGAGGACGACATCCTGGGGCAGGTCGGAGGATATTTTGATCATTTTCAGGCGGCATTTGTCTTTGAGCAGAGCGGCGGCGTCGTTGAAGAGCTTCCGGATCGATACTTTATTAAGATTAAGGACGACAGGTTTGGAGAATTCCGTGAATTCCGCCAGACGGGATTCGAGATATTTGGCTCCGTTGATGATGGATTCGATGGACCGGCGGATCTCGGGCTTGAGGTCAGGCTGCTGGATGAGGAGATTCGCGTTGGAAAGGATGATGGCGCAAGGATTGCGGATCTGGTGCGCCATCCCGAAAACGAGTTTCTCGAAATCCTTGCCGTTCATATTGGCTTTTCATGATACCCTAACCGGGAAGGTATTTCAAGGCGGGATCCCGTCTGCGGGGTGGGGTCGGGTAGACTCTGGCCGGTCAATATTGCGGCATGAGGAGGATCTGTCCGGTCCGCAAGGTCCCGCCGCGTTCGATGCGGTCGGAATTGATCTTGTAGATCTCCGACCACTTGGCGTCGTCGCCGTAGAACTTGAAAGCGATGGACTGGAGGGTGTCTCCCTCCTGAACGATGTAGGTCCTGGGGACCGGCGGGAGCTTCTTCTCTTCGGCCGGCGCTTGGACCTCGGCTGCTTTCGGCGCGGCCGGCCTGGGGGCGGAGAGCCGGCGGAGCCGGTCCTCGAGCTCCTGGAGCTTCTGCTTCATGTTCTCGGTCTCGACGTTCGACTGGTTGACGCGGAGCTTCATTTCCTCGAGGTCCTGGGATTCCCGGTCCTTCAGCCGGCCTTCGAGGCGCTCGATCTGCTTGCGGACCCAGGAATTTTCGAGCTTGCCGGAGCGGTTCTGATCGCGCAGGTCCTCCAGCTCTTTTTCCATGGAAGTGATCTGGGCGGCCTTCTCTTCGAGGATGCGCGCGATGACTTCCTCGTCCTCTTCAAACTCCCAGCGGGCCCGGGAATGCCTGCGGCCGAAGCGCACGGTCAGGCCGAAGCGGTGGCTGCCGGAGGTGGACTCGATGCCGCTCAACGGGAAGATGAAGGCGTAGTCCAGGGAGAAATAGTTGCCGTTATAGCTCATGCCGGCGGTGATCTCCCGGCGCTGGCGCGATCCCGCCGTGACTCCCGCGCGCAGTCCCACGAACTTGAGCAGGAGCCTCTCGATCCCCACGGACACGTTCAGGTCCTTGTCCTTGCGGGAGATGTCCCCGTCGAAAGTCAGGCGTTTCTGGCGGTAGGCGAATCCGCCCCGGATCTCCGCCGGGACCTTGTCCTCCGAGGCCAGCCCCACGTTGGGCTGGTTCAGGTCCTTGAGCATGAGTCCGAATGAGAAGCTGGCCGATGGGCGGTACATCATGGCCAGGTCCGCGGAGACGTTGCTCGTGTTGTAGCCGTGCTGGGCGAAGAGGGGGTCCACGGCGGTGTAGATGTCGCTTCCGAATTTTCTCTTGAGTATCTTGCCCGTGGCCCCGAGGAAGAGGCCGTCCACCCAAAGTTCCTTGCCGTAGGAGAGGCCGATGACGTCTTCCCGGTAGGCGTTCTGGAGGTTCAGGGAAAGCCAGCCCACTCCCAGGGTCCCCAGTTTCCCTGACTTCAAGGGCTGGGCGATCCCCAGGAACCCGGAACCGAGGTTGGAGTTGTCTTTGAGTCCGGCGAAAAGCTTGCCGTAGCCGGCGGTCATCTCCCCCCGGCGCACCTGCGCGAGCCCGGCGGGATTATAGTAAACGGCGTGGGCGTCATCCGCGACCGCCGTGAAGGCCGAAGCCATTCCGATGGGGCGGGCTCCGGCTCCGATCTGCTCGAAGGCCGCCCGGGCGGGCATGGCGGACCCCGCCAAGAGGAAAGCCAGGGCCGCGGTCCGGAGCGGGCGCTTCATTTTGCCACCACCACGGTCCCGTTGATGACCTCGCCCTCGACCTGCACCTGGTAGATATAGATCCCGCTCCTGACCAGGGAACCGTCGCTGGCGCGCCCGTTCCAGCTCAATTGGGACGGGTCATTTCCCGAGGGGGTCTCTTCCGTGAAATCCGCGACCTCCGTCCCGGTGATGTCGTAGATCTTGGCCTGGGAAATGATGCTCGCGGAAGGGTTATCGAATACGAGGGTGAATTTGGCGTTTCCGGCGATGGAGCTTCCGGGCACGATGATCTTTCTCGGCGCTTCCTTCAGGGAGAATACCGGCTTGGGGGCCTGGGCGAGGTCTAATCCCCCGCCCAGATAGACCTGGGTGGAATGAAAGATATCCACGGCGGTATAGGTGGAGAAAGCGATCTGGAATATTTCGCGGTCATGGTCCGGTTCAGGGGCATACAGGGCCGATGCGGAGAACTCCTGCGCCAGAGCGGACAGGGCGGTCAGACGGAAAATACCCGGGACCCTGACCTGCCCGATGGGTCCGGTCAGAAAAGCGAGCAAAGTGACCAGGTTTAAAATGATGGATTTAAGGTTCTTTTTCACGATTTGCCCCAGTCTGATCATCGTCTCGGATATTGTTTCCACAACCTAGAATAGAGCAATTATGGTGCCAGGGGGGTACCGGGAGCGGGACGGAGGGGATGTTATCGTCGATGAAACGTCCAGAGGCCTGTTGGGCCGGGGGTCGCATGGCTCCGAGCGCGCCTCCGACGGTAAATCAGTCAGTTATCGTCGGAGGGTCTTCAGTCAGGGGACAGGGTGATCTTATCGGGAACGGAGGGAATTTCTGCGGTTTTTAAAGTGTGGATAAAACTCTACACTTGTGGATGGTTGTCCACAGGGTGGGACGGCTATCTTGCGACCACGATGGTGCCGTTTATGACCTTGCCTTCGGACTGGATCTGATAGACGTAGACCCCGCTCCGGACGATGCTTCCGGACTTGTCCCTGCCGTCCCAGGTCAGGGACACCACTCCGTGGACCCCGGCGACGATCCCCTGCTTGAAGTCGGATACTTCGGCCCCGGTGATGTCGTAGACCTTGGCCTGGGAGATGATGCTGTCGTTGGGGTTGTCCAGGAAGAGGGTGATCTCGTCGTTCACGCCGTCTCCGTTCGGGGTGAATATCTTCCTTGGGGTCAGCTGGTTCAAGGTGAATTCCGAGGCCCGCTTGACCTGCCGGACCTGGAACTTGCCGAGGGGTTTGGCGGTCTTGATCGAGATGGTCCCCCGGTCCTCATCGACGTTGCCGCCGAACTTCACGAATTCGACCGAGTTGTGCCAGAAGATCCCCGTGTCCCTCGGGGAGCCGGACAAGAAGTTGAACGCCGTGCCCGACTTGACGTAGGCGGGTCTCAATCCCGGCATGAAGCGGAACTGGAGCTCGATGGAGGGCTTCTTCAGATTCAGGTCCTTGATCTCCGTTCCCGAGGCGGCCTGGACGGACTTGATCTCGTAGGCGTTCAGGACCCGGCCCTGCTCATCGTCTTTGACGCGAGTGACCGTGACCCGGATGTCCTGGGCCGTCTCGTTCGTGGCGGCGGCCAGCATCTTCGCGTCATCGGCGGTGAAGAGCACCCGGGCCGTCTCGTCCTCGGAGGCGATGGCGATGACCGGAACGGCCAGGGTCTGCACGTGCGCGGATTCGACCGATTCGTTGCCGGAGATGTCGAACGAGCGGATCATGTACCAGACCACGGGAGGCACAAGCTCGGCGGCGGTCCAGATGTTCGTCGCGGGCGGGACGAGGTCCCGGAACTGGTAGGGACCCTCCACATCACTGGACTTGAATATCTTGTATCCCGCCAGCTCCACGTCCGTGGATCCCGCCACGTCCATGGTCACCGGACTCCAGCGCAATGTGAAGATGCCGCTCGAATCCAGCGACCCGATCACGCCGAGGGGTTCCTGGGGCCCGACGTCTTTTCTGGGCACGGCGAAGACGATGTTGGAGAAGACGCTCTCCTCGGAAGCGGCGTTGATGGTGGTCACGGCGTAGTAGAGGGTCACGCCGTTGGTGAGAGAGTGATCCTGATAGCCGCTCGCGGCCGCAGGGGCCGTGGTCAAGCGCGCGAACGGCCCGATGGAGAAGGATGAACGGTACACATGGTAACCCAGGAGATTGGGCTCGATAGAATCCTCCCAGTCGAGTAGGACCTGATGGTTCTTGCCCGTCGCCGTGAGTCCCCGGATCAGGGTGGAGAGAGTGCGGGCCGTGACCGTGGAATCGTTGACGGTGGCGGTCCCCGCAATATTTTCGGCGCGCACTCTCCAGAAGTATGTCGTGCTCGGGGAGAGGCCGGTATCGGCGTAGGACTGGGCGGTCACGGGCGCCGAAGCGGTGCTTGCGCCGAAGCCGGGTTCAGTGGAACGCTCCACGCGGTAGAGGGTCCCGGCGGGATTATTGTTGGCGTTCCACGAAAGCGTGGCGCTTGTGATAAAGACGCCCGTGAGAGCCGTGCCGGCAGGAGGATTGGCCAGGGTGACCGCGGTCGTCGTATTGGAAGCGAGGGATTCTCCGGAGATGTTGAAGGACTTCACCAGGCGCGCGGCTGAAATGTTTGGAGTCAGACCAGTTTCCACGTATTGCGCCGCGGAACCGGAACCGGGCGAAGGTCCGGTCTGGGCGATCAGTCCTCCCGTGGCGGAATATATCCTGAACCCGTCTTCGTTCGCCGAATTGTCAACCCATTCCCACGTGATCGAGGCGGTCGAGACGGCAACCGCCCTGAAATTGAATGGAGGAGCCGGAACGCCGGACAGGAAAGCGCTGGCAATGGCCGAAGGAGAGCTTTCCAGGGCGCCGCCGGCGAAGGACGGCTGACCTTTGTCCAAAGCCGTGACGTAGAAATAATACGTGTTCAGAACGGCAAGGCCGGTGAACGCGTATGAAGTCGTCCCGGCGGGGAGGGTGACCGTGGAAGTGAAGACGTCGGCCGGGCTGGACGTGTCCCAATAGACCCGGTAGGAAGAGAGATCTGTGGCGGTGCTCGCGCTCCACGACAGGGTGACGGCGTTCGAACTTGCGTTGACTCCCAGCCCCGTAACCACAGGCGGCGGGAAGTCCGGGACCAGGAGGTTGGCCTGCGGACCGTCCTGCGACGGGATATCGATAAGGGAAACGAGGCTGCTCGAGTCCCGGCCCCTGATGCCGAAGTAGACGGTGGCTCCCGGCTCCAGGCCTGTCAAAATGAATGAGTCCACGTCGGGGGGCGAGAGGGGAGGAGCCGGTTCGTTAACGGCGTCCGCCGCCCGGTTCCACCAGGACGTGGAGTCTCCGCCCAGGTCCGCCACGCCGTAAGTCGCGTAGCGGACGATATATTCTGAAATCGGGTCATTGGGGGCAGCGGGCAGGTCGTCGGCTTTGGGCGCCGTCCATTGCAGGAGAGCTTCTCCTTCACGGAACGTGGTGGCGGCTCCGAGGTCCGTGATCCGGGAAGGCGGGAAAGAGTCCCTGGGTCTTAGCCGGATCGAGAGCCCCGCCGCGTCATTCGCGGGATTGGACAGGGAATGAACGGCGGACGGGATCGCGGTCGTGAGAAGGAGGACGGCCAGGAGGCCGAGTCCTTCCCTTCCCACTGAAGAGACCCTTTTAAATAGATTCAGGATGAGAGATTTTCCTCTCATGTCGCGCATCCTGATCCGGTTATTCCCTTTGCTCTTTTTTCATATCACCTTTATGCTTCCCGGACCGGTGTCGTTCGGCGCGGCCTGCGCCGGATGGACGAAGTCCACCCGAGACACCCGGCGTCCCGTAATAAACGCATCTTCATGCACTTTTGACCGGTTCTGTGACGGCCAGGGCTCCGTTTGGACGGAGTCCACCCCTGGTCCGGTCCGCCTGTCGTGTGGCGGACTGGTCATTCCGATGATGTTCCTCTTATCCGGCCACGTTATCCTCCTTTTCCTCACCCATGGTCATTGCGCGGGCGTGTGGGTTTGTCCGGGATGCCGGCATGCCGCACCCCTCCCCGGAAGCAGTTCCGAAGCTGCATAAACAAACCGTTACATGCCTTTACCCTCTCTTTAAGTTTTTCTTCAGTTACGGGCCCTGCCTTGTGGAGAGGACGAAGTTGACGTCCTGGTCCGCGGCGATGGAAGTGACCGGCGGCAGGGTGAAGTAGATCCACAGGTGTCTTTTTGCTCCCGGGATCATGCTGTCCATGTCGGCGGCGTCTTCGTTG
>MGUT01000037.1:0-202 GCA_001800095.1 Elusimicrobia bacterium RIFCSPLOWO2_01_FULL_64_13
AACTTGGAGAAGGGGACGGTCACCGTCCTCCACACGCTGGAGGTGTTCGTCGCCATGAGGAACTTTCTGAACCAGGTGGTGTTGTCGTCGTCCGTCAGCTTGAACTCGAAGTTGTTGTTCGAGCCGGAACCCCGGTAGCGGAAGCGGAGGGCGTCGAAGGGGGCGATGGAGAGCTGGAACGGCCTGTCGATCACGGCCCAGG
>MGUT01000037.1:364-998 GCA_001800095.1 Elusimicrobia bacterium RIFCSPLOWO2_01_FULL_64_13
CTCTCCCTCGCGGGTGAAGGCCACGTCGTCTATCCACACGGTCCCCGCGCCGCTTCCGATGGCGTTCTCGGCCGTGATGGAAAATTTTGCAACGCTTGAGATGTCCACGGCGGTGAAGGACGACATGGGCACGGTGACCCTTTGGAAGGCGGTGGTGATGCCTCCCGTCAGGGCGGAGGATATGACGACCTTGGCCTGGGTGCCGGTCCCTTCCAGGCCGACTTTAAGGAATTCCCCGCCGGCGTTCCCGCGGACCTTGAAGGAAAGGTGGGTGTGCCCCTGGAAGTTCTTGTTGCCCAGGCCCATGGTCAGGCCGGAGAAATCGCCGCCGTTCAGGACGCTGTACTGAAGCTGGAGCGCCCGCTCCTTGCCCAGGGTGACGTAGGTGACCGTCGCGCTTCCGTTCGTGGAGGCGAAGGCCTCGGCGTTCCCCCCGAAGAAGTTGGGGTCGGACAGGTCCTCGAAATCGTCCGCGAGGGTGAAGGTGGATTTATAGGCCTCGAACTTGTCCAGCCAGATGGAGCCGGAACCCCGGGTGGAGTTGTCCGCCGTGACTCCGACGGTCAGACTCTGCACCCTGGAGAGGTCGAAGGAGCTGTTGCCGTCCGGGAACGTGGTGAACGAGGAGAAGTAC
>MGUT01000037.1:1018-28608 GCA_001800095.1 Elusimicrobia bacterium RIFCSPLOWO2_01_FULL_64_13
CTGACGGCCGTGCGGGTCGAGTCGGAGTCGGTGAACTTGATCTCGAGGGTGTTCGAGTTGCCCGTCGCCTTGTAGCGGAAGCGGAGGGCGTTCCCTCCTTCTGCCGCGAGGTTGATCTGGCTGTAATCCTTGATGAACTGCGCGAAGTTCCCGGTATCGATGTTGTAGAGCATCTCGACCGCGTTGCCTTCGGTCCCGGCGACGGACTGCAGGAGAGCGGTGGAGCCGGCGTCCGTGGAGATGGTCATGGTGAACGTGGAGGAATAGGCGTCCAGAACGAGGGCCCGGGCCTTTCCCCAAGGCGCGAAGAGGAGGACGGCGAGAAGGACGGACGCGCTCTTGGATCTCATCATCAGAACTCCAGACCGACCGTGGCCCGGTGCGACCCGGCGGTCTTTTCGATCTTCAAGGGCCAGAGGAAGCCGTAATCGACGGCCACGGCGATCCTTCTTGTGATCGGGAAGCCGATGCCGAACCCGGTCCCGACCTGGTCGAGGTCGCTGCCCACCCTGGCCTTGAAGCTCTTGTCGAGGAATTCCGCTTCCAGGCCCATGTGCGGGGTGATCTCATTGGCTCGCAGGGTCACGTCCACGGGAAGGGCGTAGCGGTCCCAGCGGTAGAGGAGGCCAGCCGCCACTTCCTTGGGCAGGCGCTCCGTCTGCCTGTAGCCGAGGTTGGGCTGGTTCAGGGACCGCAGGGACAGCCCCAGGGACAGGCCTTCCAGTTGCTCCGGGTCCGGCGCGGCGTAGATGTGGGCGTCCACCGTGTAGGCCTGGTTCCTGCCGCCGTTGATGAATACCGGGTCCCTCCTGGTCCGCTCGTCCAGATGGAAGGCCTGCGTCAGATACCGCACGGAAACGCCCAGGGAGAACTCTCCCTTGTAGCCGAAGCCGGCGAGCCAGTCCTCCAGGCGCCTGGCGTAGGTGAGGACGCCAGTGTCCTCCCTGTAGAGGTCCTTGGTCTCGAAACTGGCCCAGGCCAGGCCGAAGGCGGCCTTGGCGCTGACGGGATGGACGTAGCCGAATTGGCTCAATGAGAGGGTCGCCTCGTCCAGGCCCTGGAAAAGCCGGGCGTAAGTGAAATGGACCTTGGGCCTCTTGACCTTGACGGTGGCCGCCGCGTTGTAAAGCGTCCCGGCGGGATCGTCGGAGAGGGCCGTGAACGCGCCGCCCAGGGCCGCGACCCTGGCCGACCAGTAGGGGTCCAGGAACGCGCTCCGGGCTTTCGAGGGCAGGGCGGCGGCCAGGAAAAGAAGGCAGAGAAGCGCGCGGGAACGGGTCACTTCGCCACCCCGATGGTCCCGGAAACGTTCAGCCGGCCCGATTTCACGTTATAGACGTAGACTCCGTTCTCCGCGACCTGGCCGTCGTCGCGCCTGCCGTCCCAGATGTTGAGGTTGACGAGCTTGCGGATCCGGCGCCCCCTGATGTCGAAAATGAATATCTCGAAATCCCCCGTGATGCCGAACTGGGCGAAATCGTTGATCCTGTCCCCATTGGGAGTGATGATCTTCTCCCGGGGGCGGACGTCCGCTTCGGCGGGCAGTCCTCCGGAGAAGAGGCCGAACGTGCTGAAATGGGCTATGGTCCCGCTCACGGTATTGACGGAAGCGTTGACCGTTCCTCCGAGGTTCCTCCAGGCGAAACCGTCGTGCCAGAAGAGCTTCAGGGTCGTCTCGTCGATCGAGGCGCCGTCCACGAGCCCGTCCTGGTCCTTGTCGGGATAGACCATGGTCAAAGTGACCGGCTTGGCGAAAGTGAGGCCGGTCGGGCCGAACTCGTACGCCGCGGCGGGCGAGTCGTTCCCATTCTTGGGAGCGGCCGCGGGGGAAACGGAGCGGGCCGTCACCTGGACGCCTCCCGCCACGGCGCCGGCCGGGATCACCAGAGAGGTCTCCCCGTCGGACGGGTCGCCGTCGTTCACGGTCACGGTGCCTCCGCCGGGGCCGATCTCGGGCGATGTGGTCGTTTCGCTGACCGTCACCGTGTGGACGCCCGTGGCGGGGCTGGAGGACGTCCTCTGGCCGTCGTAGGCCCTGATGACGTATTCGAACCCGCCGGCGGAGGCGCTGTCCGTCACGAAGGCGGAGGGGACCGTCCCGGAGCCGGAATAGCTCGTGCCGGAGACCGCGGGCGAGAAGTCCGCGCCGGTGAAGGCCGATTCTCCGATCTTCCTATAGCGGAGCGTCACGGATTGGAGGGTCCTGATGCTCGAGACCACGGCCGAGAGCACGATGTCGTTGCCGAGGAAGCCGATGGAGGTCAGGGCCGTGTGGACGATCTCGGGGTCGTCGCTCGTGACGAACCTGAAGGACGGGGATGGGTCCGCGGCGACCAGGTCGCCGTTATAGCCCACGACCAGGTACCAATAGGATGTGTTGCCCTGGAGGCCGGTGTCCTCATAGGTGAACGTGTTGCCGGTCAACGTGGAGACGACGACGAACGTGCCGGAGGCGGCCGAGACCTCGGGGGCGCGCTTGAGGACGAACTGTCCGTTGCCGCCGGTCGCGGTGCTCCAGGCGACCGTCAGGGTGCTTGTGGTCCTGCCGGACAGGGTCATGGAAGGGACGGGAAGCGAGAGGGTGTAGCGGGCGACCGTGGCGGAGTCGGCGAATTCGAGAGGGGTCTTGAACGGACGCACGAAGCGCCCGTATTGGGTGTTGGGGGAGAGGCCGGTCTCGATCCAGAACGTGGTGTCCGCCGCCAGGTCCGGAGATACCTTGCCCGTGGTCGAGGAATAGACCCGGAAGCCGGCCTCGTTGGAGGAGTTGTCGAACCAGTTCCATTGGATGGAGCCGGTGGAGACGGCGGCCCCGGCGAAGCCCGTGGCCGGCGTGATGAGGGTCATGATGACGCCGGTGATGGCGCTCATCACGCCCTTGTTGCCGGCGAAATCCTCCGCCACGGCGCGGATCTGGTAGGAGCTTCCCGGCGTCAGGGTGTTGAAGTTCTCCAGCTCGGACGTGTAGGCGCCGTCCGCCGTGTCCGTGTCCACCCCCAGGATAAACCAGTTGGCGCCGCCGGAGAGGCCGTCGTGCTCGAATGAGACGCGCTCGATGGTGCCGTCCGCCTGGGATGCGAAGGCGGTCACGTTCAGAGTGTCCGTGGATGAGAGGGACATGCCGGAGGCCAGGGAGATGCTTCCTTTAAGGAGGGACGTGGGCGCGGACGGGGTGCTCGAGTCCACGAATCGGATGTTATCGACGTAGAAGGTGACGGGCGTGGCCAGGTCGATGGGCGGCCCTCTTCCCGTCGAATCGTTTATCATCCAAAAATTGACTTTGGAAAGACTGGACATCGCGACGGCGAACGCGCCCGTGGATATGGAGATTTCCTGGTAAGATGTGGTCAATGTGATGGAGCTGGCGCTGATCTTGTCCGAACTGACCTCATCGTCCAGGCCGATGCCTATGATCTCCGTTTCAGCCGTGACGTCCACGTTGGCGTCTCCCTTCAGTTGGAATGTGAGCTTGTCCGTTCCCGTGACATCCACGCCTATCCCGACCCCCCCTTCGACACCCGTGGTCTGCGAATCGATTTGTATGCCTGTGACCGCGGCGGACGGCAGGGTCGTGCCTGTGCCCCAGAACACCCTGTAGGATTGCGCGCTTCCGCCGAAAGGATTGGCGCTGTCCAAACCGCGCAGAAAACCGGCGTTCGTACCTCCGATTAAGAAATCAAAAGGATTATCCCCGTAGGCCGATGATATCCCCAGCTCAAAGTTGGATATCATCACGTTCCCCGGCTCGGACGTGAACATGACGTCATCCAGATATAGGGTCTGTATCTGGGAAGAACCAGTTTCAGAGGTAAAGTTGAGGACGATACCGTCGATACTTGATAAGGATTCATAATGCTCAACGAGAAATTCCCGGAATAATGTCTTGATGGGAATATTCACTTTCTGCCAATCCGTCGTGATTCCCGAGACCATGAATTCTTTGACATTGGGCCGCGTGGAGGGTTGTTGCCCTGGCACTATCACCGAACGTAGGGTAAGGGCGAAAGATTCCCCTCCGGCCGCGCCCCGCACCCAAAATGACAGGCCGCGCATGCCGCGGATGTCAGCTGCGGTAAATTCAAAAAGTAAGAAGGCGTTAGCGGTATCCGGGTGATTGATTCTTAAGGAATATCCCCGATTGCCAACTGCTGTTTCTGAAGATAGATGGGTTTTAAAAGATGACGTGATATTATTGACCGTTGTGAGAAGGCCGCCGGAGCCGATGCTTAAGGGAATGGCTCCGCTGTTGAAGTCGGCGACTACGAGGGTCTGGGCGGGAAGCAATTGGACTGACAGGAAGAGAGAGGCGGCGGCCGCCGAAAGCCATGCCGCGCTACGATGGGACGATACGATTGGATCTTCGCGATCCCGGCCGTTTTCTCTATTTTGCCTCATCAAGGTTGAGCCGCGCGCCCGGGGGCGTGGCGCTTGTCTGCTCCATTAAACCAGAAAGAACGACGGAACGCTTCAACAAATTGTAAAGTCTTTGTAACAATTTTTCCTCTTGTGGATAACTCGCCGGACTCCTTTGATCGGCCGGGCCAGTCCGCGGGTTCCGCCATTATTCCGGGTCTTCGGTCTGGTTTTCCTTGCGGTTGGACTGCTCGAGGGTCTCCTTCCATCTCGCCGAGTCCCACTCGGAGACCTCGCCGGGAAGGGGCCCGGTCTCCCTGGCCTTGGGGATGGAAGCGTCGCGCGGGGCGGATACGACGGGGGGCCTTTCGCGGTTGAATTTGACGCCGAACTGGAAATGGATGCCTTCGTCGGCCATCTTGAACCAGACGACCTTGCCGAAGACGTTGCTTTCCTTCTCCCAGCCGGGAACGTGGTCCAACCCCTGTATCTGCACCCAGCCGGAATTGAGGAGGACGTTATGTAATTTTCTGTAGGGACAGGCGGGGTCGGAGCAGGAAAGGTCGCGAACGAGGGACCGGCATACGGGACATTCCTGGGACAGGGAAGAGAACGTCCATTCCAGGCCGACCCCGCCGGAATGGATGTCGCTCGTCCGGAGGCGGACGTCGTGTTCGTGCGGATCCACGGAACCCAGAGGGTGGCATCTGACCGCGAGATTCATCGCGGTTCTTTTTGAGGACCTTTTGTCTTCGCTGCCCCGGTTGATCCAAGCACCCCCGCAAAACGACTAAGAAATGAGACAATTCCGCGTCATCGCTATCCTATAAAAATAGGACAGTTATTGTCAAGACGCGCTAATGTAAGGAAGGTCAGTCCTGAAGATTTTTGTTATGGGAGGGGGGTTTTCCGCGAGAACGGCGCTTTTTTTTGGACCGGGTGCTCCAAGCGGTAGGATTTCCAGATGAGCGCGCCGCCCAGCCCTGCGAACAGGAGGAAGACGATCAGCCCGACCACGAGCTCCGTGCGGACGTAGGAAGCGTCGGCGTGGAAAAGGACGACGGCGGCCTTCGGGCCTTCGACCCCGATGGGATAATCAGCGGAGAGGATGTATCTGCCTTTTTTGTCGACGATGAATTCGAAGATGGGTTCCTGGGTCCCGGCGGAATCCGAATAATAGGAGCGGGGAGGGAACTTGGCGACCTTGAAATATTCCTTCTCTTCCGCGTCTGAAAGGTAATAGGAGATGGAGGAGAGCTTCTTCAGGTCCGCCGGTTCGACGCCCGCGGGGTTGTGCACGGCGACGTAGGTCCCGGGAAGGCGGAGGTCGAGAGAGGTCTGTCCGGGGACCTCGAACGCCGCCGGCCGGTTGAAGAAACTGGCCGCCAGGGGAACGAGGCCCACTGACAGTGCCAGAAGCCCCAGGAGACAAAACGCCCCCCCGGTCCAATAGCCCCAGGGAGCGCGGGCGCCGCGGGTCATTTCCTTTGGTCGAAGCGGTAGCCCACGCCGGGAACGCTCTTGATCTTGACGCCGTAGGGAAACAGTTTCTTGCGCAGGCGGTCGATATGAGTGTAGACGGTCGATATGAGGGAATTGCAGTTGGCTCCCCAGACGTGGTCGAATATCAATTTGTCGCTCAAGACCCGCCTCCGGTTCTTGAAAAGAAGCTCCAGTATCTCGAATTCCTTGGGAGTCAGGTGGACGTCCTTCTGGTCGGCCTGCACGACGCGTCTGCCGAAGTCTATGGTCAGGATGGGGCTCTTGACCACGTTGAACGTCGGATGCTGCATGGCGGCGTAGCGCCGCAGGACCACGTTGACCCGGGCGATGAGCTCCTTCGGCCGGAAGGGCTTGGTGATGAAGTCGTCCGCGCCCAGGTTCAGCCCGGAGACCTTGTCGATCTCCTGGTCCCGGACCGTGACGAATATGATGGGGATCTGCTGCGTGGGCTCCTTTTCCTTGATCTCCCTGCAGAACTCGAGGCCCCCCTTCAAGGGAAGCTCCACGTCCAGGAGGATCAGGTCCGGCCGGATGGACAGCACTTTCTCCCAGGCGTCCTCCGTGGTCTTGGCGGTCGAGACCCGGAAATGGTCGTTCCGCAGTATGTCGGTCAGGAGGTCGCAGATCTTGGGGTCGTCGTCCACTATGAGGATCTTGCCTTTCATTTTGTCGTCTCCTTGTTTTTCCGGTCCGGGGTTGTCCAGTCCGCCCGGTCGATACGAAGGATAACTTGTCCTTCGGGATTTTTCAAGTCCACCGCCTCGGCCCAGGGGGTCCCCTCCGGCATGAAGCGGCCGTACTTTTTTTCCGCCAGGGCCGCCTGCTCGACGATGGATTCGCGCAGGAGCCCCGAGACCGCCGTCACAGTGGAGACGCCCGCCGCGTATCCCGCTCCGCTCACGGTGAGGGAGAGCGTCTTCCGCTCCTGGTCGTAATCCGGCTCAACCTCGCCTATCCCCAGGAGGACCCCGAGGAAGGGATTGGCCCGCGCGCCCATGTTGATGCGCGAGGCCATCCACCGGCCCAGGTATTCCTGCAGGGAAAGGTCCCGCCAGTCGTCCCCGGAGAGCGCGCTCCCGGGAGGGACCTTGCGCATCTCGAGGACCAGGCGTTCATCGAAATCGGGTTTGGATATCCTCCAATAGAACAGGTCCTTCAAGTCCTGCATCTTCCGGACGATCCGCGTCTCCACTCCCCAGACGGGGTCCCGGGCCTCGATCACGGTGTAGTCGATCTCGGCGTCGGTGGACAGGGATATCCTGGAAATGGAGAGCATGGCGTCTTCCAGCTTTTTCAAGGCGTCCTTGGGCAGGTCCAGGTCGGGGGACACCATGTTGTCTATATCGAGAGAGACGTACAGGGTCTTCCCCACGAGTCCGGTCCGGACTTCCGCCCCCAACTCCTTGCGGAACAATTCGCGGATGGACCCCTCCAGGTCCTTTTTGGGATAGGAGGGTCCGCAGCCGGCCAGGATGGCGATGAAGGCCGCCGCGGTCAGGGCGCGCGCCAGAGTTTCTGGCTCCCTCACGCCCCGGGCGGCTGGAAGAGCCTGACTTTGCCGTGTTCGCGGAAAAATTGGTCGATCTCATCGTATTCCATTTCCTCCTTCTTAAGGAGGACCCGCGCGAATTCCTCAAGGAGGGGCCATTCCTTTTTAAGGGTCCCCTCGACGTCCGTCATGCAGGTCCGGAGGAGCTCCTGGGTCTGCCGGTTCAGGGAGGCCTTGATGTCCTCGGAAAGCTCATTGTCGGGGATGGCCGAAAAATCCCCGATGTGGCCGTCGGTCCCCATGCCCAGCCGCCAGACCATCTCGTGCGCCATCTGGGTCGCTTTCTGGAAATCCGAAGCCACGCCGCTGGTGGTGACGCCGTACTTCATCTTCTCGGAAACGTAGCCGGCGAGGGCCACCTTGATGTCAGCCAGTATCTTTTCCCGGTCGATGGTGTGGTACTCCTCCCGGGGCTGGTGGTGGACCATGCCGAGCGCTCCCCCCCGCGATATGATGGAGGCCTTGAAGACGTCGTCGGTGGGATGGAGGAAATAGAGGATGATGAGGTGCCCGGACTCGTGATAGGCGATGAGCTCCTTCTCCCTGTCGGACATGGACAGGCGGTGGGCGATGCCCAGGTCGATGCGGTCCATGGCCTGGGAGATGTGGTCGAACCCGACCTGTTCCGTCTCATTCCGCGCGGCGATGAGGGCGGCCTCCTTGACGATATTTTCGATGTCGGCGGGCGTTTTCATCACCGCCTTGCGCGCGAGGCGGCCCACGTCGATGGAGGGATCGACCTTGACCTTGGAGAGGTAGTAATGGAAGAGGGCCTCCCGTTCCTTCAGGTTCGGGCGGCCGATGTAGATCTTGCGGTCGAACCGGCCGGGCCGCAGGAGGGCCTTGTCCAGGACGTTCTCATCGGCGTTCGTGGCTCCGATGACCACCACGTTCTCGGGCCGGTCGCCCAGGCCGTCCATCTCCACGAGGAGCTGGTTCTGGGTGCTGTTGGTCTCCTCGCCGCCGCCCATGAAAGAGAAGGTGCGCCCGCGGCCCACCACGTCCAGCTCGTCGATGAAGATGATGCAGGCGCCGTTGGCGTAGGCCTCCTGCCGGGCCTTCTGGAAAAGCTTGCGCACCCTGGAAGCGCCCACGCCCACGAATATCTCCACGAATTCGCTGCCCGCCATGGAGAGGAAGGGGATGCCGGACTCGCAGGCGATGGCCTTGGCCAGCAGGGTCTTCCCGCAGCCGGGCGGCCCGACCATGAGCACGCCCTTGATGACCTTCCCCCCGATGCGCTTGAGGCGGGCGCGGTCCCGCAGGAGCTGGACCACCTCCCAGGCCTCCTTTTTCGCGTCCTCCAGGCCCACCACGTCGCGGAATCGGACGTTCACGTCCTGGGCCTTGATGCGGCCCTTCTTCATGGAGGCGAACCCGCCGCGGAATACCGTCATGTAGAAATAGACGAAGATGAGCGCGCTCAAGGCCGTGAGGAATATCTGGAGCGGGATCTGGGCGAGGGTGATGTTCCTGTAGAAGGATTCAAGCGAGGCCAGCCCGATGACCATCAGGATCAGCACGAGGATGGTCGTGACCGTGATCAGAATGGCGGCCTTGTTGACCATCCAGAATATCTTTATCTTCCTTAGGAACATGGGATCCTTAAAATGAAAGCGGACGCCTTGATTTTTTGGATGTTTCCGACAGGGTCATGCTGCGAGATTTGAATTGGCATTCCATCTATTCTATAGTTAGTATAACGGTCAAAACATGAAAAGTCAATCCTCCAGCGAACCCCCGGCCGAGGGACAGGGGTCCCCCAAGCCCAGGAGCAAGGTCCTCATCGTTGACGACGAGGTCAACCTGGGAGGCATGCTCGAGGACATCCTGGGCGAATACGATTTCGAGACGGCCTTCGCGCCGGACGGCGGCCGGGCCGTGGAGCTCATGAAGTCCTTCAAACCCACCGTGGCGCTCGTGGATTTCAAGCTGGGCAGCGTCACCGGGCTGGAGCTGGCCGACACGTTCCGCTCCATCGATCCCGACCTGCCCGTGATCCTCATGACGGCCTACGCGTCGCTCGACCTGGCCGTCAAGGCCATCCAGAACGACATCTATGACTTCATCGCCAAGCCCATCGACCGCAGCCACCTCCTGCGCAGCATCGCCAAGGCGGTGGAGAAGAGGTCCCTGACCGAGGAGAACAAACGCCTGATCAGCTTCCTTAAAGAAAGCAACGATTCCCTGGATCGGCTGAACCGGATGAAATCCAAATTCCTGTCCATCGTCACCCACGACCTGCGCACCCCCCTCACCAGCATCCGCGGCTACAGCGAGATGCTCAAGCTTTCCCAGGACATTTCCAAGGCGGACAGGGAGAAATGCCACGGCGCCATCGACCGGTCCGTGGACCGCATGAACGGCCTGATCGCCAACCTGCTGGACATGGTCAGCATCGAGGCCGGGAAGCTCCGCGTGGAGATGGCCCCGCTCGACTATCGCGCTCTCTGCGAGGAGATCCGCGAGACCTTCGCACCCGTCGCGGCCCAGAACAAGGTCAAGCTCGAATGGACCGTGCCCCAGGGTCCCATCCCGGTGATGGGCGACTCCAGCCGCCTGGCGCAGGTCCTCACGAATTTCATCACGAACGCCTTCAAGCACACTCCCGAAGGCGGCCGGATCGGCGTGACGGTCAAGGACCGGGTGTTCCTTAAGGACAAGTCCGACCCCGGCGGTCCGGGATCCATCCGCGCGGTCCTGACCGAGGTCGCGGACAGCGGGGAAGGCATTTCGGCGGAGCACCTTCCCCGGCTCTTCGAGCAGTTCTTCCAGGTGGAGACCTCCCCCACGCGGCGCCAGGGCCTGGGTCTCGGGCTGACCATCACGAAGGAGATCATCGTCGCCCACCAGGGCGAGATCGGCGTCCACAGCGAAGGACCGGGCCGCGGCAGCACGTTCTGGTTCTCCGTCCCCCTCCTCCCCGAAGGCGAATAGCCCTCGAACGATGTCCTGCAGGATCTGCGGCAACGACGACGGGAACAGGACCCACTCGGCCCGGGAGATGATGTTCGGCACCCGGGAGGAGTTCAACTACGTCGAGTGCGGCGGGTGCGGCTGCGTCCAGATCGAGCCCATCCCGGGAGACCTCTCCAGGCATTATCCCGAGGGATATTATTCCCTGCGGAATTTTCCCGGCCTATGGGAGAACCGGGTCCGCTCTCTCGCCAGGCGCCTGCGGGCGGACTATTGCCTGACAGGCAGGGGTTGGCTCGGGCGTTTCCTGGCCCTGAAGCTCGGCGTGCCGGATTATTACGCCTGGCTGCGCCGGTCCGGAGTGGGCTTCGATTCCAGGATACTGGACGCCGGCTGCGGCACGGGCCGCCTGCTCGAGGTCCTGCGCCGGGAGGGTTTTTCCGACCTGACGGGGGCGGACCCGTTCATCGAAAAGGACCTCCTCTACGCGAGCGGGGTCAAGGTCCTGAAATCCGACATGTCGCGGCTGGAGGGCGGATTTGATTTCATCATGATGAACCACGCTTTCGAGCACATGCCGGACCCCGCCGCCACTCTCGGACAGGTCCGGCGGCTGCTCCGTCCGGGCCGGGCCGCCATGATCCGGATACCGGTGGCTTCTTCCCACGCCTGGCGGAAATACGGCGTGAACTGGGTCCAGCTGGACCCTCCCAGGCACCTCTACCTCCACACCGTCGAAAGCATGGAACGGCTCGCCCGGGATTCCGGCCTGGTCCTGGAGGACGTCGTCCATGATTCGGATGATTTTCAGTTCTGGGGCAGCGAGCAGTATGTCCGGGGCATCCCCTTGACGGACCAAAGGTCGCTGTTCGTGGATCCCGGCAGCGATCTCTTCTCCAAGGAAGACAGGGGCCGCTTCCTCCGGGAAGCGGAAGAGCTGAACCGCCGGAAGGAAGGAGACCAGGCCGCTTTCTGGCTCCGCAAGGCGTGACCATGAGGCGCCTTGCCCGGTCCCTGCCGGACGCGGATTCCGCGGGCCGCTGGCTTTTTCTTTTCGGCGTATTCCTGCTCGTGTCGGGTGATTTCCCCCGCTTTCCGTTCGGCGTAGCGGAGAGGAAGCTCGTTCTGCTCGTCTTCTCATGGCCCAAACTCTACATGGTCTGCGTTTGCTCGGCCCTCCTGCTCCGGTTGATGACCCGCGGCGCCGATCTCTCCCGGCTCACTCTCGCCAGGCCTCTCTACGTTCCATTCGGGATCGTCGCCGCGGCGTTCCTCTTGTCCGCCTTGTTTTCCGATCGAAGGGTCCTGGCCCTGGCGGGATTCCTGTATTTCGCGGAGATCCTTTTCTTTATATTCGCGTTCTCCGTCTTCCTTGACGACGACGGGATGCCGCGGAGATGCGTCCGGGCGGTGATCGCCGCCGTGTTCTTCTTGGCCGCGCGGGTCATGGCCTGGCGGTGGGGCGAGGGCCTGGACGTGGGCGCCTACCACGTGATGAACAATTCCTGGGTCGGCAAGCTCCAGATCTCCTGGGCGCTCAATCTCTTCGCCCCGATCGTTTTCACGGCGTCCCTCGGGTCCGGGGACCGGCCATGGCGCTGGGGAGCGGGTCTGGCCTGGGCGGCGGCGGCCGGGGCGGTCTTCATACTGTTCTCCAGGGCCGGGATAACCGCATTCGCCGCCGGGACGGCCGCGATTTTGATATTCCGCGCCAGGGACTGGAGGCGGTGGGTCTGGCCGGCGGCTTTGTCCGTCATCCTGGTCCTGGGGGTCGCGGCGAAGAGCCGGTTCATGACCGGGTACGTGGCGCGGACGACGGGCCGCTTTTACGAGGACTTGGGATTCATCCGCCGGGTCAGCATCTGGAAGGAGACTCTGGGCATGATCCGGGACCGGCCTATTTTCGGCATAGGCCTGGGGACGTATGACGACCTGGCCTACACGCGTTACCGCACGGTCAACGACGAGGCGTCCGGCCGCAGATATTTCCGCGGCGGCTGGAGCGCCCACAACCTGCTCCTCCACGTCTTGAGCGAGACGGGGTTCGTGGGTCTGGCGGCCTGCGTCTATCTTTGGTTCCGCGTCGCGCGGCTTCTTCTGGCGGGAGGTCCCGGCGGAGCGCCTCCTGAAGGCCGGCAATGGAGCCGGGCGGCCCTGGCGGGCCTGGCGGCGTTCTTCATGCTTTCTCTGACGGAAAACCCCATGGCCGCGCGGGTCCACGAAAGCTTGAGGATGAACCTGGCCCTGTGGCTGATGGTGCTGGTGTGTCTAGCTATGCGGAAGGAAGAAGATGTCTAGAATGAATGATATTTACATTTTTGTTACAAAAAGTTTAAGAAATGTTTAACCTGGTCGTGTTATGTAAGGAACGACGGAATGTTGACAATAAATCTATTTTCCCTCCTGCCTTTTATGTCCGCCCTGATTATATTGGGGTTGGGGATCTATGTCCTTACGATAAACCACAGGTCCCCTATCCACAAGTCCCTGACAGTTTTCTGCCTTAACCTTTCGTTCTGGCTTCTTTCCTTCACCATCATGTACAACGCCCCAGATGCGGCCGTGGCGTACCGATGGGCTCGCGTCGGTTTTTCGGCGGTCGCATTCATTCCTTTCGCTGGTTTCCTTTTCATCCTCAAGCTGCTCAAGAAGAGAGATAAAAACTGGATCCTTTTATCTACCTGCATCGCTTCGGCCGCATTCGCCGCTTTCGGACAAACTGACCTACTCTACAGTCACGTCAGGAGGTTTTTCTGGGGATACTACCCGATGGCTGGCGTCCTCTATCCGTTATTCATCATATACTGCAGCTGTATATGGGTTTACGGATTAGTTCTTCTGTATAAACACATGACGCAACTCAAGATGAACAGGGATTTTCTTCTTTATAATCAGACCAAGTATATTTTCTTCGCGTTTTGCGGAGGCGCCGTGGGCGCCGTAGACGCTGTCGCAAAATCCGGCTTGCCCATGTACCCTTTTTCGTATATTTGCGCCCTGTATTGGGCGATTATTGCAAGCGTTTCCATCACGCGATTAAGAATCCTGACGGATTTCTCATTTCTATCACGAAGGATTTTGATTGTCTCGGTGGCGCTCGCCACGATTGCGATTTTGGCGGGGGGCGCATATACTCTGTCCATCCATACTCCGTTGGGTTCGCTCTTAAGCAATGAATGGGGTTTAACCATCTTTTCAGTCGCCGGAGGGTTATGTATCCCGCCGATTTTCAGAACCGTCAAGGAGCGGCTTGACGAAAAATTCTTCCAAGAGTACCACGAAAGAAAGGAAAAATTAATTAGTATCGAGCAGGAGATCCTCTCCTCTCGCAACCTTGACGAGTTTAATCGTGTGGTTTTGGAGAGCCTATTTAGCGCATTCAATATCACCCATGGCGCTGTTTTTATCTGGGATGAAAAAGAAAAAGTCTACATGATGACTGCCGCGTCAGGATGGTCGAGCGACCGTCGAATGCAACACTTAATGCGACTATCCGATAAACATCCTATCCCCGCATCACTTTCTCAATTGAATCTGATCGATTTTAACGACATCAGACGGGACGTACAGAGCATATCAGGGTCATACCGTGATCTGATATTGTCCATGTTGGAACTTGATGCGGCTCTGTGCATGCCCATCAGAAACGGCCGCCTTTTGGGTTTTCTCGTCCTTGGAAACAAGGAGTCTGGCATCCCTTATGCCTCGGAGGATTATCGAACGCTCCATACATTGACGCGGCATATCGTGCGAGTCCTCGAGAGTCTTGATCTCCTCGCCGTTTGGCAAAACAAGGTGGCCGAAGGGAATCTGCTGAACCGACAGCTCCAAAAATACCTTAGCCCAACTGTTGCCGATGAGATCCTTCGGCGTGTCAATCATGCGCAAACCTGGAAGGGCGACCGCCGTCATGTAAGCATTCTCATCACGGACATCCGCGGATTTTCATCGATATCCGTCAATAACGACCCCGAGGATGTGGTTCAGTGGCTGAACGAATATCTCACCGAGATGGTAGAGATCGCGATCTCTAACGGCGGTACGGTTGATAAGTTCATGGGCGACGGCATTTTGGTGGTTTTCGGTGCACCGGTGCCGTTGGAGAATCATGAGTACAATGCCTCTAAGTGCGCCTTGGAGATGATGGAAGCAGTGAGAAAATCCAACAAGAGGAGACTGGACAGAGGATTGGTGCCTTTGGAGATAGGAATCGCTCTAACGGCAGGGGACGTCATTTCCGGCAACATCGGATCGGACAAACGCATGGAATACACCGTCATCGGGGACCCGGTCAACCTTGCCGCCAGGTTGCAGTCCTTGGCCGCTTCAAACCAAATTTTAACGACTCGAAGAGTAGCTGATAAAGTTGCGGACAAAATCAACCTGAACAAAATCTCTCCTGTGACTATCAGGGGTAAAATGGAAAAAGTTGAATTGTATGAAATAACGGGGTTTAAAGGTCTAAATGCAGTTACGGAAGTGAGAGCCGCCGGGATCACCTAAGAGCAACGCTACTGGAGACGGACGAATTTCCGGAATCAATCGAAGAGCATCGGACTACTTGGCGATCGAGTCATTGTGGGAAGCGGAGGCCTGCCCTTTACTCCTGGCCGAAGGTCTTGCGGACCTCCCGTATGAAATGTTTGGTGTCCAGGGGCTTCTTGAAGACCCCCTGGGCCTGCTTGAGCTTCTCCGCAACCTCCTTGTTGGAGGCGATGACCGATATGATGAAGATGGGGATGTGGGCGGTGTCGGGGTCGTTCTTGAGGAGCTGGAGCACTTCGAGACCGTCGGGGGAAGGCATCATGATGTCGAGCGTGATCAGGTCGGGCCGCCATTCCTTGGCCGTGGAGAGCACGTGTGTCCCGCTGGTCAGGACCTTGGAGTCATAACCCAGCATCTGGATCATGTCGGTGATGAAGTTCGCGATGGACAGCTCGTCCTCGACCACCAGTATCTTTTTCATCGTCATGGGCCGGCCATGCGCCGGAGCCCACGCCATTTTATTATATTGAGGCCATAGAGTCAATTTCACTCTTTTTAAAATATCGGATACGGTCTTGCCAAGCATTTTTAGCGGTTTTCGCATTTTATTTTCAAGGCGCAATAAATCCCGGATGGGCAGAGGATCCGGGAGCTTTGCTTTCATGATACAGGGGAAGACTTAAATAAATCTTCAACTTTTTGTAAATATTTTGTAACATGTTGCCATGGCCGACAAGCCGACCGTCCTGATCATCGAGGATGAGCCCAACATCAGGAGCCTCATCGAGACCGTCCTGTCGAAGAACGGCTACGTCACCGTCGGCGCCGATTCCGCCGAGTCCGGGCTGAAGAAGATCCCGAACCTCAAACCCGCGCTCATCCTCCTGGACATCCAATTGCCCAACATGGACGGCCTGGAATGCTGCCGGAAGATCCGCGAGGACCCCCGCTCCAAGGATATCCCCCTCATCCTGGTGAGCGTGCAGTCCTCCGACATCCATAAGATCATCGGCCTGGAATCGGGCGCGGACGACTTCATCACCAAACCGTTCAATCCCGGCGAACTGCTCGCCCGGGTGAACGCGGTCCTGCGCCGGTCCCGTCAGGCGGAATCAGCCCCCGTTCCCCCCCAGCTCAGCGACGGATTCTTCGTCCTGGACCTGGACAACCATGAAGCCGCTCTCAAAGGCCGCAAGCTGAAACTGACCCCCAAGGAATTCACTCTCCTGGTCTTCTTCCTGAAATCGCGGGAAAAAGTGATCAGCCGGGACGTGATGTCCACCCACATCTGGGAGCGGGAGAACCTGGACACGTCCCGCACCATCGACGTGCATATCGGCAGGTTAAGGAAGAAACTGGGGAAGTATCACTGGGTGATCCAGACGGTGGGGAAGGTGGGCTACCGCTACAGTCCCGAGGGGGAGAAATCCTGACGGGTCAGGGTTTCTCCTGTTTTTGCAAATAAAGCGCGAGGATGGTCTCCACCAATTCCTGCATCTTGAAAGGTTTGGTCATGTATTTTTTGGCCCCTAGGCCCAGGCCTTTCTTGATGTCTTCCGGCTGGGCGTAGGCCGACAGCATCAATATCACGGGCATCCTGCTCGTGTCCGTGTTCCGCCGGATCTCCTGACAGACCCTCCACCCGTTCAGTTTGGGCATTTCCACGTCCAGGACCACCACGTCCGGTTTTTCCTTCATGCACTTCTCCAGGGCGTCCTCCCCGTCCACGGCGGCGCTCACGCGGAACCCCTGCTCCTCCAGATTGTCCTTGAGGAGGGTCAGGAGATTGACCTCATCGTCGGCGATGAGGACGAGGATCTTTTTCCTGTCAATGGCGCCGGTTTCCAATCGTCACTCCTTTGCCGGGGTCTGGAAGGGCACGGTGACCACCACCGCGCAGCCGGACCGTCCGGTGATCTTCTGGGCCAGCTGGATGTCGCCGCCCATGTTATTGACGATGCCGCGGGAGATGGTGAGCCCCAGCCCCGCGCCGGGGTTCTTCCGGTTGACGTTGTCCATGGACCTGAAGAACGGCTCGAAGACCTTCTCCTGGAGTTCCCTGGGGATGCCCGGACCGTCATCCTCGACGCGTATGGCGCATCGGTCTCCCGTCCGCTCCGCGAATATGAGGATATGGCCTTCGGGCGGAGTGTACTTGACGGCGTTGGAAAGGATATGGTCGAGCATCGTCTTGAAGTAGCCGGGATCCACCCGGGCGGCCATGGAGTCGGAACGGAGGTGGAATCCGAATGATATCTTGGGATGCCGTCCGCGAAAATCGTCCACCACCTCCTTCACCAGTCCGCCCAGGTCCGCGCTCTCCGGGTGCAGCTCCAGCTTCCCTTCGTGGATCCTGGAGATCTCGAAGATCTCCGACATGAGCGTGACCATGCGGCTGGACTCGACGCTGATGATGTTGAGGTAATCCTGGATCTTCTCCTTGGAGAGGTGGTCCCAGCCGGTGCGGAGCGTCTCCGCGAAACCGACGAGGGCCGTGGTCGGGGTGCGGAGCTCATGGGACATGATGGACACGAACTGGGAACGCATCTGGTAGAGCGTCTCGAGCTTCCGGTAGGAATCCCGCAGGGCCACCGTGCGGCGGAAGACCTCGTCCTCCAGCTTCTCGTTCCATTTTTTGAGCTTCTCGGTCAGCTCCCGGTTCTCCTCGATCAGCTTCTGCTTTTCGGTCAGGCGGCGGATGGTGCGCTTGATGTCGTCGAACTGGTAGGGCTTGAGGAGATAGGCGTAGGCGCCGGCGTTCACGGATTCGATGGCGCTGGTCATGTCCGGGTTGCCGGTCAGCATGAGGATCTCGGTCTCGGGAGAGACCGCCTTGATCTTGTGCATGACTTCCACCCCGTCGATGTCCGGGAGGCGCAGGTCCACGAGGGCCAGGATGGGGCGGGATCGCGGCGCCTCTTTCTCGGTAAAGGCGACTATTTCCCTGCCGTTGGGGAATCCATGGACGGTGTAACCCTCGTCGCGGAGGATGGTCTCGAGGGATCTCCGCACGCCCTCCTCGTCGTCCACCAGATAGATCAGCTTCTGGTCCAGATTCATTCAACGCCCGCCTTTGCCGCGACCGGCAGGGAGACCGTGAATTCCGCGCCCCGGCCCAGTTCGGTCCGGAGCGTGATGGTCCCAAGATGGGTCTCCACGATGGTGCGCACGATGCTCAATCCCAGGCCGGTCCCCTTGGCCTTGGTGCTGTAGAGCGGTTCGAATATCCGCTCGCGGTCTTTTTCCGGGATCCCGGGCCCGTTGTCCTTCACCCGGACCGTGACGCGGCTGGTCTCATTATAACATGATTCCACCAGAACTTCTCCCCCAGCCGTCATGGCCTCGAAAGCGTTGTTCAGGAGGTTCATGAAGACCTGGCGCATGCGCTCCGGGTCGATATTGACGGGAGGGAGGCCCTCGCCCAGGCGCTTGACGAGATGGACGTTCTGCGGAGTGGACACGGTGTTGAAGACGTACGTCAGAATGGAATTGACGTCCTGCACGCTGGGATTGATGCGGACGGCGCGGGAGAACTCGAGCAGGTCGTTCGAGATCTTCACGGTCGAGCCGATCTCTTTTTCGGCGATGTCCAGCATTTCCCTCACGGCGGGGTCCCGGGCGGGGTCTTTCATGAGCTTGCCTTTCACGAAATAGATGGCGTTCCGGATCGCGGCCAGGGGGTTGCGGAGCTCATGGCCCACTCCCGAAGCCATCTGCCCGATGGCGGCCAGCCGCTCCGAGCGGACGAGGCGTTCCTGGTCCTCCTTGAGCCGGACCGCCATGGCGTTGAAGGCGTGCGAGAGGAAGCCGATCTCGTCGCGGGAAGCGACCGGGACGCGGGTCTCGAGATTCCCATTGCCGACCTCTTCGGCGGCCCGCGTGAGCGTCCGGACCGGCGCCATGAGGCGGCTGGAGAGGAGAAGAGCGAGGAGCGCCGCGATCCCGAAACCGGCGAGTCCCGCCAGGGCGATCGAGACCGTGGCCTTCCTTTTCGCCGCCGCCGCGTTCCGGGACGACAGCAAAGCGGCGAGCTTGAGGTCCGCGCCGGCGATCCCCATGTCCTTAAGAGCCAGGACGTAGGGCTCCCCGCCGATACGGGTCCTCTCCGCGAGGGGACGGCCGGAGGCGTTCTCCAGCCGCACCAGGGGATTGGAGAGCGCGCGGGCGACTTCTTCCCGGTCCGCCTCCAGGGTCTGCGCGACGATCAGGCCTTTGGAGAAAAGACAGAAGTCCGACCGCATGACTTCCTTAATATCGCCGAAAAATTTGTCGTCCAGGTAGAATCCCATGACCACGACGCCGGAAAAGGGGCCGCGGAGGCTGGGCAGGAGCGTGGCAACTTCAACGGCCACCTTCCCTTCCATGATCTCCAGGCCGAGGAGCGACCGCCGTCCGCTGGCCGCGGCCTGGCCGAACGCCTTCCCGACGATCGGCGAAGGGATCCCCCGGCGCCCTTCCGCGCTGTAAAGAAGCCCTCCCCTGGAATCCGCGATCTCGAGGAGGTCCAGATTCAGGCCCTTTTCAATGGAGCCGGCGACGGAGGCGATGAGCTCCGGGCTCTTCTTTTCTATGGCGAGAGGCAGGGCCGGGTTCCCCATCACGAGGAAAGAGTAGGAGAAGATGGATTCGATGCGTTCCTCGGTCAGCTTGCCGACCTGGTCGAGGATGCCCAACCCCTTCCCGCTCAATTCCGTTTCGATGGATTCGGAGATGGTCCTGGCGGACCAGTAGGTGGATAACATCGTGGGCAGGAAAGCGCAAAGGGCGGCGAAAAGGATCAGTTTGGTCCGGAGGAGCATACCAGTGAAAATATAGCTGATAAATGGCGTTTTTACCAGTGCGGAGCTCCAAAGTTCGCAAAAAATGGAAAGGTTGACAAATCTGCGGATTGGTGCTATACTCACGAACCAAAGGCGATTGGCACGGATTTTGTAAGCGGTCAGCCAAAAATACAAAGGGAGGAACCTAGAGCATGGAAGATACAGACAAAATAGGCGGCAAGCTGAAACTCGTCTTTCGGATATTCGCCTGGATCTCCGCGGGATTTGGGGTCGTCTTCTTCTTCATCATCCTGATCGGCGGCGGAACCCCGGAAGCCCCGAGATTGACCTCCCTGCTGGCCTTGGCGCTGGGCTTGTTCTACTTCGTGTTCTTCTACTTCATCGCGGAGATCCTGCGGCTCCTGACCAACATCGACCTGAACACGAGAAAGAAGGGCCTGGGCTCGATGCCGGACTGACCCCGCTCCATCCAACCCGCCGTCGGGGTCAGCGAAAGACAGGATGAACCTTGGCTAATAAAACAGTCCTGGCCATTGGCGGCATAGCCCTATGCGCGTTCCTGTCTTATATCGGCCTTCAGCATAAATCCGCGATCTTCTCCCTCTTTGGGAAGGTCCTGCCTTCCAAGGTCAAAATGATCCGTGGCATCGCAGGGAAATCTCAAAGCGGGGAGGGGAACGCGGAGTCCGGCCTCCGGATGGAAAAGCTCCAGGACCAGCAGGAAAAGATAGCCAGGACCCTCGCCGAACAGCAGGCCATCGCCCAGCAGATCCAGCGCGCATCCATGCAGTCCGTGAACGACACGCAAAGGACCCTGCGCGCCATCCAGGAGATCAACCGCATGAACCGCGCCAACCAGGAACTCCAGCGCCAGGTCGCCCCGCCCCGCTAGACCCGGACGGCTTGTCGCGGCGCGCCACCCCCGGCTTCCAGAGGGGGTTTTTTATTTATGGATGGCTTATCGAACGAGGGAGAGGCCCACGGCTTTTTCAAGCGCGGCCAGGGAGATGAGATAGAAAGCGGTGGCCTCTTTGACCCCTGTCCGGGCCTCGGTGAGGCCGGCGATGGTCTGGAGGTATTGCGGCGCCTCGACCTGGTGGAGACGGTCCTTGACGGTGGCGATGGCGGCCTCCTTTTCCCGGTAAACGAGCTCTTTTTTTGCGGACTCGATCTGGACCTTGGCCTTCTCGTAGTTGAAGAAGGCCTTTTTCAGCTCCAACGCGACGTCCTTGACGGCCTTCCTTTCTTCCTCCCCCGCCTTGGCCTCATCGATCCTGGCCTGGTAGAAGGCGGAACGCGCCGCCAGGGAATCCAGGAACCCGGCGGTGATGGATTCCGCCCTGGTCTCGGTGCGGCTGGTGGAGCCGAGGTCCGGCGCGGTCTTTTCCTGGGACAGGGTGGGGCTGACGGAACTGCCGCCGAAATACAGGACCCCCTTCACTCCCAGGGAATAGCTGTCCTTCATGGTCAGGGTCTCGTTCCTGAAGGCGGCGCCGGACTGGCCCAGGAACCCCGAAGCGTCCACTTTGAAAAGATATTCGGCCCGCGCCACCTTGCGGCCGTATTCCCGGAACTGGCTCGTGAGGCGGGCGATCTTGATCTCGGGCCGGTTGGCCAGGGCCGCGTTCAGGAGGTTGTCGAGGGAAAGCTTCTCGCGGGGCTGTCTGCGGGCGAGCTCCCGGGCCAGGTCGATATTGACCGTGCCGGGGATCGTCTCCACGTTCAGCTTCCCCATGAGGGACGTGCGCGCCAGTTCGAGGTCCTTCTCCTGGGAGAGGGTCTTGTAGGCGATCTGGTTCCCCCCTGACAGGACCCCCAGGTATTCCGATTCGGACGCGACGCCGATCTCCTTTTTCCTCCGGGTCGTCTCCATGATCTTATCGCTTTCGGCGGACAGTTTCTTCCTCAATTCCAGCGATTCCCCGGCCTGGACGAGGTTATAGACGGCTTCGATGATGTCGAAGGTGGTCTCCTGCGTCAGGCGGGAGATCTGGAGCTCGGCGATGGATTTTTGGGCCTTGGCCTGCTTGTCCGCGTACAGGAGCCGCCCGCTTTGGAATATGGGTTGGCCGAGCTCGATGCCCAGCTCCTTCCTTTCGAAATCCGCGCGCGTGGAAGGGTCGTTCGGGTCGCTCAAGGTCGCTCCGCGGGAGCGGGTGACCCTTCCGGCGACGGCGGGAAAGAAGTTCCTCCGGGACTCGAAGAGCTTGTGTTCGGCCAGGTCCAGCTCCATCCGGGCGATCTCGAGCGGCTCGTGGTTGGACAATCCGACCTGGACGAACTCCTCCAAAACGGGATCGGCGGAAAGGCTCCGGCGGGCCGGCCCGCCCTGGGAGGAGACCGAGTAGGGAACGGCAAGCCCCGCGGAGGTTCCTCCGCCCGGTCTCGCGGCTCCGGCGGCATCGGCGGCGGCCTTGAGCTGGACGGATTTTTTCAGGTCGATGGATATGATCCAGTCGTTCTGGGACAGGTTGTAGGTGAACCCTTCGCCGAGGGCCAGAGAGATGGACCGCAGTTTCCGGTCCGGCTCCTGACCGCCGCAGTCATAGCTGATATTCCCCACCACGTTCCTGCCGGCCTTGGGAAGGGCCGCCCGGGGGCAGGCCACGTCCTCCTCCATGCGCAGGGTCAGGATCGAGGGATCGCCGGAGTCCGGGACGGAATGTTTGAGCTTCCGGGCCGCTTCGATCACGAGAACGGCGGAGTTCCCGGAGGCGTCTTCCGTAAGGGCGACGTTCTCTATCTGGTTGGGCGCGGCCAGAACGGAAGACGGAGAGAATTGGGACAGGGCGAGGGCGGCGGCCAGGACCGGCCAGGATCTATGGCGCATCGGATGCGGCTCCTTTTTTCTCCGCGACCTTGTTCAGGGCGCGCATCGCGGGCACATGGTTGGGATCGATCTCGAGGGCCTTCTGCCATTCCCGGATGGCTTCGACCATCTTCCCCTGGGAATAGGCCACGGTGCCGGACTGATAACGCTCCGAAGCCAGGCGCTTCTGTTCATCGCGGACCTTGGCCAGCCATTCCCCCGCGGCCGCGTCGCCGGGGGACCGCTCCGCCCGGTTGAGGAAGAATTCCACGGCGGACCGGATATCCCCCCGGTTGAAAGCCGCGATCCCTTCTTCGTTGGGATCGGACTCCGGCTCCGGGGCGGGAACGGGCGTTTCCTGACCGGCTCCGGGCAGGACCGCCGGCTCCGGTCCCTTGACCGCCTCCGGTCCCTCAACCACCGCCGGTTCCGGCGGCGCCGCTTGCTCCGGGGCCGGGGCGGCCCCGGGCGCGGGAGGGACGTTCACGCCCTTCTCCCGGATCTTTTCGACGTAGTCCAGGGCGACCTCGTTCTCGGGATCGATGGAGATGATGCTCTGCCACTCCGCCAGGGACTCCGCGAACCTGCCTTCATTGAAGAGCGAGAGCCCGCGGTCATAATGCTCGCCGATCCGGCTCTTCCGGTTCTGCCGCTCCAGCATCTCTTCGGCCCGGGTCAGCTCCCGGCGGGATTCCTCATCGGACGGGTCGAAATCGAGGATGCTTTTCCAGAGCGAGACGGCCTCCTCATAATTGCCGGCCGCGCTGGCGGCGCGGGCCCGGGTGCGGCCCACGACGAGCACGTCGTAGCGGCGGCTCTCCCTGAAAAGCTGGTCGGCCCGCTCCGCGTAGATGGAAAGTTTGAAATCGTCCGGACGGAGGGTGAGGGATTCCTTCCATAGGTCGGCCGCTTCGTCGTAGCGCTTTTCCATGTACAGGAGGAGCCCCTGGTAGGCCTGGCGGGTGCCCGGCGGGGCGGGTGTGACGGACATTTTCCTGGTGAAGAGCTCGCGCAGTTCCTTTTGGATCTTCAGGGCCTCGAACTCGTTCGGGGCCCTGCCCAGGATCTCGTTCAAGACGTCCATGGCGTCCAGCCATTTTTCCCTGCGGACGAAGCCCTTGACCTTCTTGAGGTTCTTCTCTTCGCGCTCGGCCATGAGCTTCCTTTCATTTTCAACCTTTTTCTGCGCGTGCTTGAGGCCCTGCTGGGCGGTCTTGTCCTTCGGGTCGATCTGCAGGACTTTCTGGAAATTCTCGATGGCCCGGTCGAAGTTCTCATCGACGTAGGCCTCGAACGCCTTGTCCAGAAGCTCATTGACGATCTTCTTGTCCCCCTCGACGGCCCAAACCGGCGCGGGCCGGCACAACAGTCCGGCGCAGACCAGGTACGCCAGCCGGACCCTGGTCCGGGTCAAGGGCGCAGGCTCCCGAGGGCTTCCTTGACGGCTTTTCGGGGCAGGGCTCCCGCCTGGCCCCTGGCGATGGAGCGCACGAATTTTTCGGACCACTCCATCGACGCGGAGCCGCGGATGGGGATCTTGACCTCGCCTTTCCCTTCCACCTCCACGGTCTCGCTCCAGAGGATCCGCCCGGTCTGCGTCAGGATGAAAGTGAAATCGGCTTGCAGCGCCTTTCGGGATTCCCCGGGCTGCTGGGAGAATCTGCGCAAGGTGGACTGCACGACCCCGTCGGCCTCAAGGGTCTGGCCGGCGTACTGGATGTTGCCCTGGGAGAGCTGGGTGCCGTCCGTGATCCCGATCTGCCGGAGGCGGCGGTCGACGTCATTGGAATCGGCGGTGAGCACGAACCCTTTTCCCGCCAGCCCCCTTTCCAGGAAATAGCGGAGAATGACTCCGGCGCCCACGTCGTTGGTCAGGTTGGCCGTGGGCAGAACGGCGATCCTTCTGGGGAATCCCCGCTTGCTCTCCCCCTTCCTGCCGAACTTCAGGAGGGCGCAGGAATCCAGGGTCAGGACGCAGGCGGCCAGTCCCAGGTAAAGAACGGCTTTGGACGATCTATGACCGGACAATGCTTCATCTCCTCCGCTCTTCCGATGGAATCAGATAAAAAATTGTAGCAAGTTTGCGTGAAAGAAGCAAAAGCTTGACTTTAGGACAATTGTCCTATAAAATAGAAAAGGCATGAGACCCCTGAAAGAACGCGAAAAGAAGGTCCTGGGAGAGCTGTCCCGCTTTATAAGGGAAAGGGGCTACGCGCCCTCCCAGAGGGAGCTGGCGAAAATGGTCGGGGTGAAGTCCCCCAACACCATCGATTATTACCTTGAAAAACTCGAAAGCAAGGGCTGGCTCCGCTGTCATAAGAACCGCTTCCGCGCGGTGGAGCTGGCCGGCTCCGGAACGGGGATCCCCCTTCTCGGCAGCGTGCCGGCGGGCCCTCCGAACCTGGCCGCGGAGGACCGGGAGGAATGGAGCGGCGTCGACCCCTCCTGGGCGATACCGGGCGGGGCCGGGACCTTCGCCCTGCGGGTGAAGGGAGACAGCATGAAGGACGCGGGGATATTGGACGGGGACATCGCCGTCGTCCGGGTCCAGGCGACGGCGGAGAACGGCGCGGTCGTCGTGGCCAGGGCCGGGGACGAAACGACGGTAAAATTCCTCAAACGCCGGGAAGACGGCGTCTGGCTCGTGCCGGCCAACCCGCGCTACCAGCCGGTCCAGCTCCGCAAGGGAGAGGACGGAGACGGCGCCGGCATCGCGGGCAGGGTCATCGCGGTCATCCGCAGATTGTAGGAGGGACTTTCCCCCGTGAAGATCAGCGAGGTCAACGAAAAAATCAAGGTCGCGGCCGTCTTCGACGGGGACGGCGTCTTCCCCCGCTGGTTCTTCTGGGGAAAGCGCAAGCGCGCCGTCACCAAGGTGGAGCACGTCTGGCGTTCCCGCGAAGGGGAGGCCCCTCTCCTCTTTTTCGCGGTGAGCGACGGGTGCAACGTCTACGAGCTCCGCTTGAACCAGAAGACCCTGGAATGGCGGCTGGAGAAGGTCTATATGGAGGGATGACGGCGGTTTTGGTATAATGGGACCCAAGGAGATTGCGCCTATGGAGAACGAACCGAAGCCCAGGAATATTTTAGTCATAGACGACGACCGGGAGACCTGCGCTTTCTTCGAAGGCATCCTCGAACGCCAGGGTTTCAAGGTCGCCGTCGCCTACGACGGCAAAAGCGCCCTGGACCTCCTGGCGGCGGAAGCCGCGGGCGGCATCGACCTCATCATCCTGGACTTGATGATGCCGGGCTACGGCGGTTACGAGGTCTTGAAGGAACTGAAGCCCACGCGCCACGCCGCCGTCCCCATCTTCGTCGTGACGGCGCGCGTCCTCGATTCCGGGACCGTCCAGCTCATCCGCGCCGAAGCCAACGTCCGGGAGTTCTGGACCAAACCCGTCGACATCAAGAAATTCATCGACAAAACCCACGCCCTGTTCGGGACCCAGCCGCCGAAAAAAAAGCAGCCGTAGGCCGTCCATGATCGATTATCGCTGCCCCTGCGGGACCCTCTACGAGGTTTCCGACGGGCACGCCGGGCGGGCGGTCGAGTGCTATAAGTGCGGCCGGACGGGCATCGTCTCCCCGCACAAAGTCCTGACCCTGGCCGGAGTGGTCCTTTCCGGCGGCCTTCTCTTCATTCTCTTTCCGGTCCTGTCCTTGAGCGCGGGCGCGGCCCTTTCCATGACGATCCCCGGCTACGAATATCTGGCGATGATCGGTCTCGGGCTCCTGGGAGCGGCCGGGGCCGTCGTCATCGCGGCATGGACCCGGGCCGCTTTTTCCATAGCCGCGGCCGGAGACGGCGCTGGATTGAAAAGCGCGTTCTCCCTGGCCCGGCGCGAGACCTCCTCTTTCCTTTGGACCGGGGTCCTGGCGGTCGGGACCGCGGCGGGCGGGGTCCTGCTCCTCGTCCTCCTGGGCTCCTTTTCGGACCGGGTCAAGGTCAAGTTCTCCGCCGCCCTATCGGACCTGGCGGCCCCGCCGGGTCCCGGAGATTCGTTCGAGGAGCTCTCCGCCGCGGTCCGGGACCGCGGACGCCCTCCCGAAGAACGCTGGTCCGCCCTGGGGCGCCTGGCCGGTTCGAAGGATCCCGGATTATTGGACCTCCTGATCGAGGCCCTGGGATCGGATCCCGACAGCTACTTGAGGGAAAAAGCGGCGGTCCTTTTGGGAGAAACGGGCGACCGGCGCGCGGCCGGACCTCTGCGGCAAGCCCTCTCCGACGACGCGGTGGTCCTGGGCCCGGGTCCGGACGGCGGGATGACGAAAAAACGGCCGGTGGCGGAAGCGGCCGGATCGGCCCTCAAGAAGCTCCCTTGACCCATGCAGTCCCGCTGCGCGGTCCAGTTCGGGAACGACCGCAAAAAACTCATCCTGACCGGCCAGGACAACGAGACTCTTGAACACCTGGCCCTCAAGCTCGCGGGATTCGTTCTCTTCTTCGGCTGGGACCCCGTGGTGGAGATCAGCCCGAAGCATCCGGCCTTGAACGGCCAGGAATTCAGGCCGGACCTGGCCGCGTTCAATTCCGCCGGGGAGATATTCCTCTGGATCGAATGCGGGAACGTGACCACGCACAAACTCGACAAGATCATCCGCCGCAACCGCCAGGCCCGCATCGTGGTCCTCAAGGGAACGGAGCGGGAGGCCCATAACCTGCGCCGCGCCCTCGAAAAGAACGAGGTCACGGACGCCGGACGCGTGGAGATCCTGGCCTTCCCGGAAGGGCGGATCCGGGAATGGGCGGGCATCCTCGACGATTCCGTCGAGGTCTACGGGGAGGTCTCGGAAAGGAGCTTCAACCTGGTGGCCAACGCCGTTCCGTTCGACTTCGATCTCATCGCCGTCTGACGCCATGAACCTGAACGAAAGATTTCCCGTGACTCCGGCCAAGGCGGCGGCCCTCTGCGAGCGCATGCGGCGGCTGGGCGTCCGCGCGGCGGACATCGAAGAGACTTTCACCCGAGGGGGCGGCCGCGGAGGGCAGAAGATCAACAAGACCTCCAACCGGGTCGTCCTTTCCTATGCCCCCCTGGGGCTCGTGGTCCGGACGCAGAGGGAGAGGCAAAGGTCCCTCAACCGGTTTTTGGCCCTGCGCGAGCTGGTCGACCGAATCGAGATGCGGACCTCTCCCGGCACCTCCGCCCGCCTGAAGGAAATGGAGCGCGTCCGCAGGCAGAAGGCCCGC
>MGUT01000037.1:28614-29539 GCA_001800095.1 Elusimicrobia bacterium RIFCSPLOWO2_01_FULL_64_13
AGACGGAGGAATCCGTGACGGACCGGACCATCCTCCACGTGGACATGAACGCCTACTTCGCTTCCGTGGAGCAGAAATCCAACCCCATCCTGCGGGGCAGGCCCGTGGTCGTGGTCGCGGATTCCCGGAGGCGGTCGGTGGTCTTGACGGCCTCCTACGAGGCGCGCGCCTGGGGAGTCAGGACGGGCATGAACCTCGGCGAGGCGAGGACCCTCTGCCCCCAGGCGGTGGCGGTGGACGGGAACTCCGACAAGTACCTGGACGCCACCGCCGCCATCGCGGAGGTCCTGGAATCCTTTTCCGACCAGGTGGAGATGTCCTCCTGCGACGAAGCTTTTTTGGACGCGACCGGGAGCTTGGGGTGTTTCCGGACCGACGGCGCGGGGCTCGGCGAAATGGTCCGGCGGGAGATCGGGCGGAAGACCGGCCTGCCCTGTTCCGTGGGAGTGGCCCCGAACAAATTGCTGGCCAAGCTGGCCTCCGACAAGAAGAAGCCGGACGGGCTGACCGTCATCTCTCCGGATTCAGTGGAAGCGGCGCTCGCGCGGACGCCGGTGGAGGATCTCTGCGGGGTCGGAGACCGGTTCCGCGAGAAACTCAACGCCATGGGGATATTCACCTGCAAGGACCTGGGCGGCGCCGGCATCGGGCCCCTCACCCATGCGTTCGGGTTCTGGGCCCACCGGCTCAAGCGGATGGGGCAGGGAAAGGACGACTCCCCCGTCGGAAGGCCCGCCGATGTCCGCGACCCGAAATCCATGGGGCATTCCACCACGTTCCCCCGCGACACGGCGGACCCGGAGATCCTGCGGTCCTTTCTGCTTCTTTTGAGCGAAAAGGTGGCCCTGCGCCTGCGGCGAGGAGGGTGGGAAGGCCGGGCCGTGGCCTTGACCGTCCGCTACGATGATTTCACGACCTTCTCCCG
>MGUT01000038.1:0-314 GCA_001800095.1 Elusimicrobia bacterium RIFCSPLOWO2_01_FULL_64_13
AATATGGGCTTCACGTTGTCGCGAGTGCGGACCACGGCTCCGACCTGGCGGCCGCGGTACGTCAAGTCGCTCACGCCGCCCGCCTTCTCGCCCGGTTCCTCATAGTCCCCCACAAGCAACGACTTGGCGCATCCTATCGACGGCTTGTCCAGTATCAGCCCCATGTGGGACGCTATCCCCAATCCCCTGGGATGGGCTATGCCCTGACCGTCAAATATTACCAAATCCGGCTCGTTACGCGCCTTCCTGAATGCCTCTATCAACGCCGGGGCTTCCCGGAAACTTAAGAGGCCGGGAATGTAAGGATATTTGAC
>MGUT01000038.1:349-7976 GCA_001800095.1 Elusimicrobia bacterium RIFCSPLOWO2_01_FULL_64_13
GCTCGGGATAAGAAAATACCACCACTCCGGCGATCGCCTCGTCCTCGTCAAAACATATGTCCGCGCCGGCTATCGTCCTTATGGGGCCGAAATCGTTTTCCAGACGCACCCTCTTGGCGAGCTCCGCCTGTATCACCCGCGCCTCGGCGGGCAACGCGTCCCATCCGTGCAGTTCCTTAATCTCCATTTCCCGGCTCTTTGTCCAAAGCGCTATAGCGGATGGTGCGGACCACGGTCTTTTCCCCCAAACTCTCCAGGGCTTCCCGCACGTCCCTGTCCAAAGCCCTGTCCTTCAAAAGCTTCTGCAAAGCCGCCGCGCTCACGCTGGAGACCTTCTCCAATAGTCCCGCCTCCTCCAATATCCTCTTCACCTCCCCGTCCTTCTCGCCGAAATCCCACTTCTCTTTCGAATCGCAAGTCACGCGGAACCTGGTCCCGTCCGCCTTCCTGTAACCCTTCTCCCGGAAATACCTCTCGAGCTCGTCTTTGACGGGCTTGAGTTCGTCGTCCAGGGCCCTGGCCTTCGCCTTCAGCTCGCCGTATTTGTCCACAAGGCAGGTGATGTCCACATTGCCGTAAGCCGTCTCGCACTTCTCCTCCGGCGAGGCGTATTCGTCCCGCCAGGCGGGACAGCCCTTGAACCCTATCGCGGGATTCGGCTTCCTGTAGTCGCACCAGCGGCACTTGTCGTCGTCCGGGTCGGGCTCGAATGCCTGGTCCGTGAGGCCCCGCGCCACGGCCGCCACGCGGTCCCTCACGCCTTCCTCGAACCCTTCGGAATAACCGCCTACGGTGAAAGGCGTGTTGGACGGCAGGTGATAGAGCGTGAGAGACGCCGCCTCCAGGCCCAGGGACTCCCGGCAGGCGTATTGATAGAGAGCGAGCTGGGGATCGCTCTTCATGCGGCCCAGATCGAACGCCTTGCCCGTCTTGTAGTCTATGATGTGGATCTTGCCGTCGGGAAGCTTGTCTATGCGGTCGATGTAGCCCGTGACGGGAACGCCTTCGATCTGGAGGCGGAAATTGTACTCGCAGAAAAGAGGCGGGCGGAACTTGGGGACTTCCGTGCGGTAGAACTCCCTTATGATCCTTTCCCCCTCGGCCAGGTAGCGCGCCTCCATGTCCTTGTCCTTGTAGCCCTCCGGGAGCCACTTCTTCCTGTAAACGTCGAGGACCTGGTCCAGGGAGGGAGGAGGCGGGAGCTTGACGCCGTAGAGGAACTCGAGGGCGGAATGGACGCTCTTGCCGAAAGAGAAGAAATGCCTGGGCTCCTCCGGGAGCTTGTCCATGTACTTGTACCTGTACTTCAAAGGGCATTCGAGGTAGAGGGATATGGACGAATGGGAAAGCGCCCTCATTGCCCGCCCCCGAACACCCTCGAGAAGAATCCCGCCAGGCCCCGCTCGGGCTTCTCCTCCCGGACCAGGGGCTCCGCCGAGAGTATCTCCAATATGCGGTTCTCGCCCCGGGCCGTCTCGACGGCCGTCAGGATGTGCCCGTCGAAAGGAGCGAAATAATACGCCCTCCAGGACCCGGTCTGGCCGGAGGGTTTCTCCAAGATCTTGAGGCAGTCCTGGTAGGTCTTCCCCCCCACTCCCACGGCCATGGCCGTCTCCGCCACTTTGAAAGCGGCCTTCTTCCCGTTCCGGACGGATTCCCAGGCGTCTCCCTTCACGGGAGGGTAGCGGATCAGAACGCAGGGCTCGGAGCCGGACCCGCTCCTTTCGCGCAGCTCGCCGTCCAGCTTCTCGTAATAGACGGTGGTCTTGCTGACCAATGAGTTCCCCGCGAAAATACTGCGCTCCACCTTGATGCGGCTGGGGTCCTCGTCGTCGGGCGAGAGGACGTCCACCATCTTCATGTTCGTGCCGCGCGTCTGGGAATCGCCGTAGGTCCTCTTCTGCGGCGGGTCGAAGGAGAAGTAATCGGGGGAGTTCATGGCGGCCTCTCTAGCGGCGGCGGACCAGGGGCTTTCGGGATGGAGCTCGATGACCTGCGCGAATATGGCCCGCGCGCGGGCGTAGTCCCTTATGACGGCGCGGTAGATCTCCCCCACGCGGAAAAGCGCCTCGGCCGAGTCCGGGTCCTTGGGGTTTTCCCTGGCGAAGTCCTGGTACTGGCTTATGGCGGTGGAATAGCGGCCCAGGCGTTCGGATCTCCTGGCTTCGTCCAGGTCGCTGGGATTGCCGCAGGCCTGGATGAGGGCCAGGGCGAAGACCAGAGCGGCGTATGGGATTCTAGGAGCCATTGCCGTCGGGGGGTTCGAGGAGGTTCTTGCGGAGGTCGGACTTGGACTTGGGGCGGCGGTAGGCCTTGGCGCTTTCCTTCACGCGGGACCTGGGGTTCAGCTTCCAGGACCTGCGGACTTTAATCGGTTTGGGCTTCCTTTTTTTGGGCATTTTTAATCCTAAGGTGGAGAAACGCCCCTGCCAGGGAGCCGACGCAGTCCACGAACACGTCGGCGGAAGAACCGCTCCTTCCGAAAACGAACGTCTGGTGCCACTCGTCGGAGGCCGCGTAGAGGACCGTGAAAAGGAATCCCGCCAAAAACCCGCGCGAGCGGAACGGCCCGGGCGCCGTCTCCAAAGCCCTTAATGTCAGGATGTTCAGAACGGCGTACTCGAAAAGATGCGCCGCCTTCCTGACGCCGAACTCAAAGAGTCCTTTCCACGTCTCGAAATCCGGCTCCAGGCCTCTATAGTTGGGCAGGGCGGAGAAGGCGTATATGGCCCCGCACCAGAGGGCGACCGCCGCCCAGCGGCGGCTAGAGCCACTTGCGAAAACTTTTGAGGTGATGCCCGAACCCCTTCCGGCCCATGAGGGCGTAGGTGAGGAGCTTGCCCTGCTCCACGCCCGGCTGGTCGAAAGCGTTGATGTCCATGAGCTCGCCCATGATCGCCGTCGAAAGCTCGAGCATGAAGATCAGCTCCCCCACGGATTCCTCCGTGACCTTGGGAAGGGTGATGGCCAGGTTCGGCCTGCCTTGGGACGAGAGGGCCGCTATCGTGGCCCGTTCCTCGGCCTTGAAGAGGCGCGCGAGGGACTTGCCGCCGAGATAATGGCCGTCCCGCGCGGGAATCGCGACGTCGCCGCCGAAATCCTTCACGGAGAGGAACGTGATGACCTTGTCGTGGGGCCCTTCCATGTAGAGCTGGACCTGGGAATGCTGGTCCGTGACTCCCAGCGCTTTCACGGGCGTGGGACCGGCGAACACCTGTCCGCCCTTCCTGTCGAGCTTCTTCCCCAGGGATTCCGCCCAGAGCTGGCGGAACCAGTCCGCCATGTCCCGGAGTTGGTGCGAGTAGGGCATCATCACGTGGATGGGAGAACCCTTCTTCATGTAGATGTGGTGGACAAGAGCGTAAAGCGAGGCGGGGTCCTTGAGGACGGGAGAAGTCCGGCATCGTTCGGCCATGGTCCTGGCCCCGCGCAAGAGCTCTTTGACGGAGATGCCCGTGGCGGCGGCGGAAAGGAGACCCACGGGAGAAAGGACCGAGAACCTCCCGCCGACGTTGGCGGGAATGTCGAACGCGGGAATCCCTTCCCTGCGGGACACTTCCCGCAAGTAGCCCTTCTCCGGATCGGTGGTGAACACGATCTGCTTCTTCGCCGCGTCCTTTCCCGCTTTCCTCTCCAGCTCGCGCCGGAGTATGAAATAGTTGGCCAGGCACTCGGCCGTGGTGCCGGACTTGGACACCACGTTGAAGACGGTCTTTTTAACGTCGAGGGCGTCGAGCAGGCCGCGGATGAGATTGGGGTCCACGTTGTCCGGCACGAAGAGCCGCAGTCCCCCGCGCCTCTCCTTGGCGGAAAGCAGGTTCCAGTTGGGGTGCCGCAGGGCGGACTGGAGGGCGATGTTGCCCAGGGCCGAGCCGCCTATGCCTATCACGACGAAATTGTCGTACCTGCCTTTCCACTCGCGCGCCGCGGCTTCCATCCTGCCGGCCTCTCCCTCATTGTAAGGCAGTTCGAAGAACCCGAGACGGCCGGATTTCCTCCGGCTTTCAAGGGATCCCCTGGCGGACTCGAGATTGGAGCGGTATTTGCCGATCTCCGCGGGAGCGATCCCCCGGCTTCCTATGCGGCTTCGGAGACAGTTCTGGATGGAGAGAGAGAGCATTTTATCGTTTGATCCTTTCTGATGAGCCGATTTTTCCTCCCCCTTGATGGGGGAGGATCAAGGTGGGAAGGGACCTGAATTTACCTTCCGGCCAGGGGTAAGATTCTAAAGTCCGCCGGCGCTCTTGGAAGAGGCCTTGCGGGTCCGTCCTAAAATAGCCCGCTTGCGGCTCTCGTCCGTCTTGGGCCAGGCGTAATTGTCCGGCTTGTCCAGGGGGATCACGAGGGCCTGCCCGGACACGATCCTGTCGAAATCAAAGACTTGGCTGTCGTTGGCCTTCCAGATGTCGTACCAGCGGTGTCCCTGGCCGAAATGCTCCATCCTCTTGGCGATGCTCCAAAGCGTGTCTCCCCTCCGGACGATGTAGGTCAGGACTCCGGAGGCCGCCTCCCTGATCGGAGAGGCGGCGGGGGCCTTCGCCTCGGGCTCGGCGGGAGGCGGCGCGGCCTTGCGCAGCTCGATCTGGGCACTCTCGAGCTCGGCCTTCTGCAGCTCCAGCCGGGCCTCTTCCTTGCGGAGCTCGTCCCGCTTGACCTTCATGAAGTAATAGCCGTAGACCGACGCGGCGATGAGGATAAGCAGAGTGATCACGTGGAGCTTGTTCAGGCGTACCATGTTTACCCCCTCTCCTTGAGCTTCTCGGATATCTGCATGCCCATGAGGATGGCGTCGGAAACGGACCTGAAAACGATGGCCAGCATGTAAACGATGAGCGCCACAAGCAGCGACCCGAACACGGCGAACATGACGTTCTCTATCAGGAAGCTCAAGAACACCACCACCGAGGTCACCACCCCGAAAGTGCCCGCGAGCCAGGACAGGTAATCGAAGGCGTTGGCCAGCCGCTCGAGGCCCCTGTAGGGGGTCACGCGCATCTGGTCCCGGGAAGCCGCCACCTGGAGGGCCGCGCCGCAATGGGCGCAGTACCAGGCGGAAAGCTCGTTCTCTCCGTGGCAGCGGTCGCAGACCTTCTTCGTGCCGCTGCCGAGCTGGCGGCGACGGAAAATGTAGAGCTTCTCGCTCAACCCCATGAAGAACCAGGCGTTGACCGCCACGATGCCGCCGGCCGCGCCCTCGATGAGGCGCCCCGCGATCCAGGACATCCCCTCAAAGCTCCGCACCTCCATGAGCATGGCGCCGTACATCTGCGAGCCGATGCCGCCCCCCACCACCCCGCCCAGCATCCCGCACAGGAATCCCGCCAGGATCTTCCTGCCCGTGGCCTCGAGGAGGCCGCTCGTCATGCCCACGAGGCAGCCCACCACTCCCCACGCGGCCGCCATGGCCAGGGAATAGGAGTAGAGCTGGCCGGAGAATATCCTCTCGAAAAGGGGATGGCTCAACCCGCCCAGGATGCCGCCGAGAGCGCCCAGGGCCCCGCCCAGGAACACCTTGTAGGTGGACTGCTCGATCATGCCGCCGACCGTGCCGATGAAGGCCCCGGCGATGGCCGTGGAAAGGACGGTGTTTCCGGGGAAAAGGTTGAGCATGTGGACGAAGGGGTCGGTGGCGGCGGAATCGAATTTCAGGGTGCGGGACACGGCGATGGCCAGGACCCAGCCGGTGCCCCCGGCGAAGAACCCGCCCAGGGCGCGCCGGCCTATCCAGCCGAGGTTATTGATGATCCGGGACACGGCCAGACTGCGCGGCGTGATGGCCACGCCGCAATGGGTGCAGTGCTTGACCGCTTCCGCCAGACGGCGGCCGCAGGCGGGACAGGTAACGCCGGTCGTGCTCATGCTCGGTTTTCCACTATATCAAAATCCCCCCTGATTTACAAAGGGTAGGATTCAAGGATAAGGGGCGGGAGGGGCGGGGTCGCTGGCGCGGAAATGCCAGGCCAGCCACTCCGCGAATTTGGGGAAGAGGAAATGCAGGCAGTAAAGCACGTAGGTAAGGAAGGGGACGTAAACCTCCATCTTGCCGCTCTCGATGCCGTTCACTATGGCCCGGGCCACGCGCTCGGGCGTGATGGGCAATGTCCTCTTGCCGCGGGCCTCGGCGTCCTCCATGATCTTGCGGGTCATCTCCGTGCGGACCGTGCCCGGGTTCACCGACATCACCTTGACGCCTTCCGGGGCGAGCTCCTGGCGCAATGCTTCGGAGAACCCGGTGAAGGCGAACTTGGTGGCCGAATAGTAGCCCAGGTTGGGGAACGCCACGCGCCCGGCGATGGAGGACACGTTCACGATCCAGCCCGACCTCTGGCGCCTCATCACCTTGAGGACGGCCATGGCGCAGGCCGCCGCCCCGAAAAAGTTGACCTCCATCATCCCGCGGACCTCCTCCGGACGGCTGTCCACGATGGGCTTGTAGAGGAGGACCCCGGCGTTGTTGACGAGGATGTCTATCCTGCCGTAGGCCTTGAATGTCTCATGGACCAGCCGGTCCAGGTCCGCTTCCTTTGTGACGTCCACGGCTATCGCCTTGGCGTCGCCCAGCTCCCGGGCCAGGTTCTCGAGTTCGTCTTTCCTCCTGGCCGCCAGGACCACCGTCGCTCCCCTCTCCGCCAGGAGGCGGGCCGTGGCGGCGCCTATGCCGGAGGAAGCCCCCGTCACTATGGCGATCTTGCCTTTGAAGAAATCGCTCATCATGCCTCGCTGGCGGGACAGAAGGAATTCATGGGGCACTTGAAGCACTTGGGGTTCAGAGCGGAGCAGAGGAGCCGGCCGTGGGTTATGACGGCGTGGGAGAACCATATCCAGTCCTTTTTCGGCACCACTTTCACGAGGTCCTCCTCCACCTTCACGGGGTCCGTCCGGCGCGTGAGCCCGAGCCGCTTGGCCACGCGCTTGACGTGGGTGTCCACCACGATGCCGGAGGATATGCCGAATCCCGTGCCCAATACGACGTTGGCCGTCTTTCGTGCCACGCCGGGCAGTTCGAGGAGGTCCTCCATGGTCCGCGGGACGCCGCCCCCCCAGTCGGAGACCAGTTTCGCCGCGGCGGCGCGGATCCAGCGCGCCTTCTGGCGGAAGAAGCCGGTGGAGCGAATCTCCCTTTCCAGCTCGCCGGGAACGGCATCGGCGAAGCCCTTGGCGGACCGGTACTTCCTGAAGAGAGACGGCGTGACCATGTTCACGCGCTTGTCCGTGCATTGGGCGGAAAGGATGGTGGCCACGAGGAGCTGGACGGGATTTTTGTGGGACAGGGCGCAATCGGCTTGCGGATAGGCCTTCTTAAGGATGGACAGGGCCTTCTTGGCGCGGACGTCTTGCGTCATTTGGCCTAGAATATAGCATTTTTCGAGGGATTGAAAAATCGCGTTTTCCTGCTAGACTTAAGGCATGAGCCGTTTCTGGGCCAGGATCAACCAGGGGGTGGAAGGCCCCTTCGACGCGAGCATCCTGAAATACCTCGAAGGGTTCTCGCCCGACACGCTCGTTTCCGGCGACGATTCCGCCGGGGACGTCTGGGCGAAGGCCGGCGACGTCGAGGAATTGAAGGAACTGCTTTTCGGCTCCGGGAAACAGGCCTCTTCAGGCGGCCCGGCCGCCGCCACCCTGG
>MGUT01000038.1:8078-10267 GCA_001800095.1 Elusimicrobia bacterium RIFCSPLOWO2_01_FULL_64_13
GACGCCCCAGACCATGGAAGAGGTCTGGTCGCTGCCGGACCGGACGGAGGCGCGGGGACCCGCCGGTCTGGAGATCGTTTCCGACGTCCCCCAAGCGGACGTCATACAGTTCCCCGAGAGGGACGCGGAGCCGGCGCCGGGACCGGTCCTGGAAGTGGTCCCGAGCCGGGAAGAATCCGTCTCCCAGTCGGACCTTCTGGACGTGATGGAAAAGTTCTCCAACGAGATCGCCCCGCCGCCTCCGCCCCCCGCGCCCAAGCAGGAACCCCAAATCGTTCCGGAATACCCTTTCAAGGAAGAGGCGGAAAAACTGGCGCGGAAACAATCGGTCGCCGAGAAAGTCAGGAAATTGAGCAAGCCCCTGGCCGCTTTATGCGCCGTCTCCCTCCTCCTGGCCCTGGGCGCCGCCGGATACAATTCCGCCAGGTTCCAGATATGGCTGGCCTCCCTCAAGGCGAAAGGGGCCCAGGCGGAACCCTCCCCGACGGCCCAGGTCGAAAAACTGCCGGACCTTGAGCCCGTCGTGCAGGCCAAGACGGTATCCGTCAACAGGGTCCCGGCCCCTAAAAAGACGGTCCCGCCTCCCGAACCTGTTCCGGAGGTCAAAAAGACCGTGGACCCTCTTGAATACCAGGATTACCTTCTGCCGGGAGTGAAGTCCCCCAACGTCAAGGAAGCGGCGATCGAGGAAAGCCCGGCGGAACCGGCCGTGGAAGAGCCGGCTCCGGAGCCGGAGATCAAGATAGAAGAGAAGAAATCAGGAGGGGGAGATAAGGACAGCCGGCAGGTGGAATGGATGAACCAGTCGGGCTGGGGAGACTAGAAGAGGCCCGCCGGTCAGTTGCGGTTGAATTCCGGTTCGGGGCCCCTGCGACTGCGCCTTTCGCCCTTGCGCATGTCCAGGAAGAACCCGACGGAAACGGAGTGGCGGAACTTGTCGTCGAGCCTGCCCGTCCGCCTGTCCCTGCCGGACCGCCTTTCAATCTCGAACCGGTCGTTAGGGTCCTGCTTCAGAACCATGATCTGATTATACCAAAATCCCCGCCTAAATCCCACCTGATTTTCGCCCAATCCTACCCCACTGATTGACTCCCACCAAGTGAAATGATAGCATAGGTTTTCCGAGGGATTTTTAATGTTTTTTGAGCCCGTACCCTTTTGGTCCTTGAGCCCGTAGCTCAGCTGGTAGAGCACTCGCCTTTTAAGCGAGTGGTCGCGCGTTCGAACCGCGCCGGGCTCATCCCATATCCACCATGAAAATAGCGTTCTTCGAGATCAAGGACTGGGAAGCGGACGTCATCCGCGGGTCGCCCCTGGCGCAGGGGAACGAATTCGCGTTCTTCCCCGGCCCCATCTCCCCCCAATCCGTTCCCAAGGACGAGCCCTGGGACGTCCTCTCCGTCTTCATATACTCCAAGGTCACGGCGGACGTCCTCTCGCGCCTGAAGGACCTGCGCCTGGTCGCCACGCGCTCCACGGGGTACGACCACGTGGACCTGGAGGCCTGCAAGGCGAAGGGCGTCGCCGTGGCCAACGTGCCCTTCTACGGCGAGAACACCGTGGCCGAGCACACGTTCGCCCTCATCCTCTCCCTCTCGCGCAACGTGCACAAGGCCTACGTCAAGACCGTCAAGGGCGACTTTTCCCTGGACGGGCTGGAAGGGTTCGACCTGAAGGGCAAGACCCTGGGCGTGGTCGGGGCGGGCCACATCGGCCTGCACGTGGTGCGCATGGCCCGCGGTTTCGGGATGGAAGTCCTGGCCTACGACGTGAGGCAGGACCACTTCCTCGAGGAGGTGCTCGGCTTCCGCTACGCTTCCCTGGATGAGCTCCTCTCCCGGAGCGACATCATCACCCTGCACGCCCCCTACAGCGAAAAGACCCGCCACCTCATCAACCGCGAGAACATCAAGAAGGTGAAGCGCGGGGCGCTCCTCATCAACACGGCCCGCGGCGGCCTCCTGGACACGCGCGCCCTGGTGGAGGCGCTGGACGCGGGCATCCTCTCCGGCGCCGGCCTGGACACCCTCGAAGGCGAGGACCTCATCATAGAGGAAAAACAGATCCTGGCCGACCACCAGTCGCAGGAAAAGCTCGAGACCCTGGTGCGCAACCATATCCTCCTCCACCGCGAGAACGTCGTCATCACGCCGCACATCGCCTTCTTCAGCCAGGAAGCCATGCGGAGG
>MGUT01000038.1:10277-10564 GCA_001800095.1 Elusimicrobia bacterium RIFCSPLOWO2_01_FULL_64_13
CCACGGTCTCCAACATCCGCGCCTTCATTTCCGGCCGTCCGGAGAACCTGGTCTCCGCCCCGCCTGCGCGCAGGCCCTGACCGGCCGTCATGGACGAAGCCCCGCGGATCAAACGGGACCGAGGACACGGCCGTACAAACCGAGCCTGCCAGCGACGGGCGCGAACCCTACCCCTGGGAGAACTAGCCGGGCGGGGAGCGGTCCGGGCCGTGCCTGCGGTCGAACACGTAGGATGAGCCGGGGTTCTTTTTCGCGAAACTTTTAAGCTCGGCCGAGATCCTGCTCGC
>MGUT01000038.1:10644-13387 GCA_001800095.1 Elusimicrobia bacterium RIFCSPLOWO2_01_FULL_64_13
AATCCGGGAGCGGCCGCGTCGAACCGGAAGATGATGTCCTTGCAGAGGGGTTCCGCCCGTTCCGCCGTGGTCACCACCACGAAGTCGTCCCCGCCCACGTGGCCGAGGAAATCCGTCCCGCCCAGCACCGCCGATTGCAGGATCTTCGCCGTCCGGCGGATGACCTCGTCCCCGCGCGAGAACCCGTAATGGTCGTTGTAGGCCTTGAAGCCGTTCAGGTCCACGTACAGGATCGCGAAGGGCTGGCGGCTCTGGATGCCGGAGAGGATCACGCGCTCGAGGGAGCTGTTGCCGGGCAGGCGCGTGAGGGGGCTGGCGTCGAGGTCCGCGCGCGAGCGGCGGAGGGTGGTCCGCACCCGGGCCAGGAGCTCCTGCACGTTGAAGGGCTTCACCACGTAGTCGCTCGCGCCCAGGTCCAGGCCCTTCACGCGCTCGTCCTGCTCCGTGAGGGCGGTCAGCATGAGGATGGGGATGTGCTGGAAGCGGAGGTCCTCCTTGATCCGGCGGCAGACCTCGAACCCGTCCATCCTGGGGATCTTGACGTCGAGGAGGATGAGGTCCGGGCTTTCCTTCTCGACGAGTTTCAGGGCCGTCTCCCCGTCCCTCGCCTCGATCACGGCGAAGCCGCTGGTCTCCAGGCAGCGCCGGATGACGTAGGACACCGCCTCCTCGTCCTCCACCACTAAGACCGTTTCTCGCTTCGGTTCGTTCGCCATGTTTGTCTCCGCGTCCTATTGTAGCTTTTTTGAAGGCCGGCCGAAAAATGGTATCATAGAGGCACCCCAAAAATCCGAAGGAGGAGCGCTATGCCGGTCACCATCGGTTCCAAAGCCGTCGATTTCAGCCTTCCGGGCGTGGACGGAAAAAACCACTCGCTCGCGGAGCTCAAGGACAAGGACGCCGTCATCGTCATCTTCTCCTGCAACCACTGCCCCTACGTGAAGGCCTACGAGGACCGTATCATCGCCGTCCAGAAGGACTACGCTTCCCGCGGCGCGGCGGTCGTCGCAATCAACTCGAACGAGGACGCCGGCCACCCCGAGGACAGCTTCGCGGAGATGGTCCGCCGCGCGGAGGAGAAGAAGTTCAACTTCCTCTACCTGCGCGACGAGTCCCAGGAAGCCGCCCGGAGATATTCGGCCACCCACACGCCCCAGATCTTCCTCTTCGACCGGGAGCGCCGGCTCCGCTACACGGGGAAGATAGACGACAACTGGCAGGAGCCGGGCAAAGTGGCCCGGAAATACCTGCGCGAAGCCCTGGACGCGGTCCTCGCGGGCCGGGACGTGCCGGAGCCCGAGACCCACGCCATCGGCTGCACCATCAAGTGGAAGTAGGCCCGCGCGCCATCCTTTTCGACTGCAACGGCGTCATCATCGACGACGAGCCGGTCCATCTCGAGCTCTTCCGGAAGGTCCTGCGGGAAGAGGGCGTTCCCCTCTCCCGGAAGGATTACTTCAAAAAATACCTGGCCATGGACGACCGGAGCTGTTTCAGGCACGCACTCCTCTCGCGCGGCAAGCCCGCCGGCCCGGCCGTCGTCCGGGACCTGGTGGCCAGGAAAGCCGTCTATTACGAGCGCGCCATCAAGGAGCGGCTGCGGATATTCCCGGGGGTGAAAAGTTTCGTGAAGCGCCACCGGGCGCGCTTCGCCCTGGCCGTGGTGTCGGGAGCCCTCCGCCGCGAGATCGACTGGATATTGAAAAAGGCCGGCATCGCCCGCGACTTCTCGGCGGTCATCAGCGCGGAGGACACCCGGCGCGGGAAGCCCGACCCCGAAGGATACCTGAAGGCGCTCCGAAAGCTCAACCGCCTGCCGCGCTTCCGGAAGCGGCCCCTGCGCGCCGGGGAATGCCTGGCGATAGAGGACTCCATCCACGGCGTCCGGGCCGCCGGGCGCGCCGGGATGAGGGCCCTGGCCGTGACGAACTCCTATCCCGCGCTCGCCCTGAAAGAGGCCGGCCGCGTGGTCAAGAGTCTCGTGGGAGTGAAGATCAATGTTTAGGGACCCTTTCCTCGAGACCGTGCGGGACAAGGTCCTCTCCGGGACCCGCGTCACCCTGGAAGAGGGCGTCCGCTGCCTCGAGTCGCCCGACCTCCTCGGCCTGGGAAGGATCGCGGACCAGGTCAAGCGCCGCAGGACCGGGGACCGCGTCACCTACGTGGTGAACCGGCAGATCAACCCGACCAACGTCTGCGTCCTCTCCTGCCGGTTCTGCGATTTCGCCTCGAAGAAGGGCCGGCCCGACGCCGTCCGCATGACCATCGCGGAGGTCCTCTCCAAATGTTCTTCGGACCTCCGGGAAGTGCACATCGTGGGAGGCCTCGACCCCGACTGGTCCTTCGAGGACTACGCCGGGATCCTCTCCGCCATCCGCGACGGATTTCCCTCCATCCAGATCAAGGCCTACACCGCGGTGGAGATCGATTTCTTCGCGCGGCGAGCCAGGCTCGGAGTCCGCGAGGTCCTGCTGCGGCTGAAAGACGCCGGGCTCGTCTGCCTGCCGGGCGGCGGGGCGGAGGTCTTCTCGGAGCGGGTGCGCAAGCTCCTCTTCCCTTTCAAGATCGGCGCTCCCCGCTGGCTCGAGATCCACAGGACGGCGCACGGACTCGGCATCCGCTCCAACGCGACCCTCCTCTACGGGCACGTGGAGACGCTCAAGGAGCGCGCCGCGCACATGGTGCGCCTGCGGGAGCTTCAGGACGAGACCGGCGGGTTCCTGTCCTTCATCCCGCTCGCCTA